>JBEDUM010000116.1:0-12068 GCA_040414585.1 Sphingomicrobium sp.
AGCTGGTGGCGCTGGCGGTCAGCACACCGAAACGCGCGCCGATGCTGCCGAACGTGCCGACCGTGGCGGAAGCGGGCTATCCCGAGGCGCAGTACCTGTTCTGGGGCGGCGTGGGCTTCCCGGCGAAAACGCCGCGCGTCATCGTCGATCGGCTGCACGCCGAAAGCGAGAAGGCGCTTGCGGCGCCCGCCGTGCAGGAGCGACTGACGGCCTTAGGCGTCGAGCCGACGCCGATGACCGTCGAGGAGTTCGGCACGTTCTATCGCGACGACGTCGCAGCGGTTCTCAAGCTCGCGAAAGACGCAAACATCACGCCGACGAATTGATGCGGCGCGCTTGCGGCCAAGCGTCTGCGTATCGCTAATCTTGAGGCGCCGTGAGACGCCCGCCCGCCGTCAGCAATGGGCGACGATGATATTGGATGTCATCGCGCCGACGACCTTCCCGCCTGTCAACAATCGCGCCATTTCGTCCCGCATGCGCTCGAAGATCGCATGTTGAACGTCTTGCGCAAGCTCGGTGACGCCGGGAGAGACCGGCGTCGCGGCGAAGGATTGGACGGCCTGCTCCACTCCGCCTTCCAGCACCATGGGCAATGATGGGGTCGAGAGACGAACGTCGCGGAAGCCGGCGTGCTCGGCCGCCGATTTGAGCGCCGCGCCGCTTGGCCAGCTAAATGGGGCGACAATCAGGTCTGCGAGGACGGCAGGCGCCACGCCGCGCAACGCGGTGTGGAAACCGGCAAAGATTTGGTTGCGGTCGAGCTCCGCCCATACCGCGATGGCGGCGCGCCCGCCCGGCTTCAATACGCGCCGCATTTCATGTAACGCGGCGGGGCGATCGGGAAAGAACTGCAGCCCCTGCTGACACAGAACCGCGTCAAATGCTCCAGTCGGAGCCGGAAGCGGAACGGCGGGAGAATTGAGGTACTCGATCGGCGCTCCCCCCGGCGGCGGAGCCTTGCCTTTGGCGATATCCAGCATCGGCTGGGCGATGTCGACGGCGACGACGCGCCCCTCGGCGCCGAGATGCACCGCCGCGAGCCGTGCCACCGTCCCGGGTCCGGTGGCGACGTCGAGGACGGACTCGCCGCGCCGAAGATCGGCGGCTTCGAGCAGCAGCTTCGCCCAAGGCTCGAACAGCCTCGGGACGAAGAACTCGTTATAGGCCTTCGGGACGGAAGGATCGTTGAACTGGAAGCGCGTTGCGTCTGTCATCGACGCAAGCCTAGCACGCGTGCCGTGCAGCGGTATCCGTCGCTCCGCCCGGCCATGCGAGACTCACATAGCGTCAGCGAACGCCGCTCAGGGCTCTGGCAGACATGAGAGCCCCCGGATTGGCGCTAGCGCATCACAACTGCCGGACGCGGTTAAGGGCTCGATCCGGGCTGGATTGCCCGCTCACGCCAGGCGCGCCACACGTTCCGCTTTCTCCTCCCGCGCCATCGTATCGCCTTCCGGCAGCGGCTGGCCCCGTGTCTCCGGCAGGAAAGGCACGGCGATAAGCCCGAGGATGTAGAACATGCCGATGATGGTCGCCGCCTTGCCGTAGCCGCCAAGGCTCACGATCAAGGTGCCGGCGATCAGCGGCGCAATCGCCGAAATGAGCCGCGGCGCATTGAAAATGAAGCCCGCAGCGGTCGCGCGCATCCGCGTCGGAAAAAGTTCGGGCAACCAGATCGGCGTCCAGGAGAAGCAACCCTGGATGAAAAATCCATAGACCGCGAACATGGCGAGCAGCAGATTGACGTTGCCTACCCACAGATAAACGACGGGCGTGAGGATCAGGCACATCAAGTAATAGAAAATCGTCGTGGGCTTGCGGCCGAAGGCATCGGCGAGGAAGCCGAAGCTGACGAACCCGGCCAATGCGCCGAGGTTCTGTATCAACCCGACCAGCGCCGCATAACGCTGCGCCGGCAGCGCCGCGGCGGCGGCGACGGATCCGACGTAAGCCGGCACGAAGGTCGACACGCCCCAATATCCGATCGTCACCGACAACGACATGATGAAAGTAAGAACGAGGCGTGAGCGCACCGCCGGCTCGGCAAACATGTCGACCAGCGTGAAGCGCACCAGCGCGGCGTTCTCGCCTTCGAGCGCCGCGCCCTGGCGGCGCAGATGATAGGCGGCACGGCGGCGCCGGTTCGATTCCTCCCAGCGCGGCGATTCCGGAATGTTGTGGCGGATCCAGAACACGACGAGCGCCGGCAGCACGCCGATGAGATACATGTAACGCCAGGCGCCGGGGCCGGAGCTGCCGATGGCGAGCCATACGCCGGAGGCAAGAAAGCTGCCGATCGGATATCCCGATTGCAGGAACGCGCCGCCCTTGCCGCGCGCCTTCGCCGGCCAGAGCTCGGCGGTGATCGAGGCGCCGGTCGCCCATTCCGAGCCGATCGCGAGCCCGACCAGAAAGCGCAGCACGGCAAAAGAGACCCAATCCCAGGCGAGCGCGCTCAACCCGGTGAGCAGCGAGTAGGCGAGAATGGTTAACGTCATCGAGCGCTTGCGGCCGAGATAGTCCGCGAGCACGCCGCCGAGCAGCCCGCCGAGCCCCCAGCCGAATACCGTGATGGCGATGATCGCGCCGGCATAAGCGGGAATGAACTCATACTGCGACGGGTCAAGCAGCTGATGCAGCGCCACGCCGACGGTGAGGATCAGCGCGAACACCTCGAACCCGTCGAAGGTCCAGCCGAGGTTCGACGCGACCAGCGCCTTCCATTGCGTGCGATCGAGCGCGCGGTACCATGGCACAGCGCTGCGCCCGGCGAATTCGCTCATGAGTCCCTCCCTGGCATTGGCGCGGCTGCTCGTCCCGGCAGCTCGCAGACGAAAAGCTTATGCCGAGAGCGCCGGGGCTTGGAAGGAGGTTCTTCGCCGCTGCCATGCCCGCATCTTGCTGGCATTAACCGGCCGTGAACCATGCTTTGTCACAACAGCCCTGTGGCAAGGGGACCAGGACATGGCAGAGCAGAACGAAGCCAAGACAAAGACCATCGGCTACCTACCCATAGAAAAGGTTCAAACACTCAAAGGCTGGGATGAGTACCTAGACAAGTCCACCAAGCTTTCCGTTCTCAGAGCCGAAGCGCAACAGGCGAAGAACTGCGTCAGGGATGCCTTGAAGGAACGGCTCAACGAACAGGGCGACATTGATTTCGCCGGCGAAGGCGACCGGGTGCGCATTTTCAGGGTGTTTCGCAGGCCACAGAGCCGGCGGACGCGGACATTGGACCTGTCCGCGGCCTTTCGGGAGCAGCCGGTGGGCGCAGCGGCAGAAGCGAAGGGGGACGATCCCGGTTTGAGTGAACAGGCCGAGGCGCCTACTCCCGAGGCGAGCGCCGCGGAGGAAGCCGCGCCCGCCACGCTCGATCCCGTGACCGAGCGCCTCCTGGCCATCATGCAAGAGAAGATGCAAAGGCCGCAGGCGTAGCCCTTGTCCTCATCCTGAGGACTGCGGATGCAGGATGGCGCCTGCAGCGAACGTTCGTGCCCGCCTCTCGAAGGACCTCGCGCCCAACCCGGGGAATATCGGCGCTCGCGCTGCAGATGCTCGTCGGCCTGAGGTGGCGCGCAGCGACGATGGTCCGGTCACGCTGCGGCGGATGATCGCGCCGCCGCCGGGCGCGTGCCTGCGACGGTCTGGTCGAGGCGCTCCACCTCGCTCCAGATTTCCTTGAAGATCTCGTTGCGGACGATCTTGTCGATGCCTTGCGCGCCAGCGTAATCGGGGTGGAAGCGCTTCGCCAGAAAGCGCTTGAGCGAAGCGTACCTGACGTCGCTCACGTTATGAGGACGGACCTCGCTGCTGCCGGTCTTGGTAGTCGCCTCCAGCAGTTGCGCCTCGGCCATCAAGGCGCGCACCTTCCAGCTCTCGCGCTGCTGCTCGAGCGTGGCCGATCGCACGCGCAGTCCTTCGCGCTCATCCAGCACCGCTTTGTGCTGGATGAAATCCCATTGATACAGGTCATCGAGCGCCTGCAAGAAGAGCCGCATGGTGCCGGCTCTCTTGGTGAGAACCAACCGGCCTTCCTCTTCCGCTACGGTGTAGTCGTGCATCAGCTCCGCGAGAGCGCGGCTGGCAATCGGGTCGCACTGGACATCGCGTAAACTGAGCGCCATGCGCGCCTCCCGTTGACGAGCACAATTCCCAGCATCGGCGTGTTGATCGACTCGCCGGAGTGGGCCACCTCGATGAACTTGAAAAATGTGACGGCTTGGCGGCCGAATGGAACTCGCAGACGGCGCTTGCGCGTGCGTGTCATGCAGTCCGCGCGCGCCTAATCCGGACGCGCCGTGTGAAATCGGTAAGCGCCGGCAATTTCCGCGAGCTTGCGGAACCAGCATCGACAGAGTCCGTTGTCAGCCAGAGGTCGGCGCAAGGCGCGCAATGATGCGCCCTCGTTCCAAAAAGCTCGGCGCCAGCCTCAACCCAAATACCCGAGAACTGACTGTGCTTCACTGACGGAGGTGACGCTATGGCAAGAGGCACTATGGATTTCGCCCAGCAGAACGCGGAGCAGGCAACCGACTGGATGCGTGCGATCGTCGAGCAGAACCTTAATCAGAGCAAGGCTGCTTTCGACGGTCTCCTGACCGTGGCGCGTAAAGCGGCTCGCGATGCCGATCAACAAGCGGCGGCGATTTGCGAACACTCGCTGGCGTTTGCAGAAGAAACGCTCTCCAACACCTTCGACTTCGCGCATAAGCTCATGCGGATGAAGGAACCGCAGGAACTCGCACAGATTCAGAGCGAATTCGTCAGCCGGCAGGCTCAGCTGCTGGGAGACCAAACGAAAGAACTCGGACAACGAATCATGCAGGGCGCCCATGATGCCGCGCGGGCGGCACGTGAGGCAGCGGCGGAGCCGACGCGGAAGCGATCCGAAGCCGCCTAACCCTAGACGAAAGTCCCGTGGAATCGGTTGCGAGGGCGCTGTAGAGGACCGCGTGGGGGCCGTTGCCCTCGCACATGCCCGCAGAGAACCGGCATCAACAGGGAGCAAGGCTACTGTATTTTTCCGCCCTGAAAGCGCATCATGCCTCTTCGCGCAGGCGCGCGTCTCCCGCAAGGAGGAGAGGACGATGACACGATTGATGCTGGCCGTATTGCTCACGGCGTTTTCCGTCGCTTCGGCGGCGGCACAAGCTCCCGGCACGTGCGAGAGCAAGGCCGTCGGAAAAGACGGCAAGGAGCTCGCCGGCGCGGCAAGAACGAGCTTTCTGACGAAGTGTAAGCGCGACGCGTGCGAGCCCAAGGCGATCGGCTCGGACGGCAAGCCGCTCAAGGGCGCGGCAAAGAAAAGCTTCCTGCAGAAGTGCGAGAAGGAGCAGGCCTGATCATCGACCCCCACCGGGGGCTACCGGGCAGAATGCGGACTGTTCTCGCGCAGCGCCAACATGCGCGTAGCCTTGATCGGCGCGGCTGGCCTGTCGGGTGACTTTGCTCTGAGCAGGCGCCACGAGATCATTGCCAAGAGACCCGCGGCGAGAACGAGGAAGAAGAGCCGCTCGGCGCTGGAGCCGGCGAAGCTCATCGCCATGGCAACGAGCACGCCGGGAAAGACATGCATCGGCGCCCACACGAAGGCAGACGCGACGTTGGCCACGTAAAACTGCGGCGGCGACATTCGCAGCATGCCGGCGAGCATCGGCACGAACGCGCGCACGACGGCGGTAAAGCGGGCGAGAAATACGCTGGCGATGCCATAGCGCTTGATGAAAGCCTTGCTGCGCGCGATGAGCTGCGGATAGCGATTGAGCGGCCTGCGGCGCAAGAGCTTCCCCCGATATCGTCTCCCGAGCCAGAACGAAAATCCGTCCCCCGCGATCGCGCCGAGCGTCGCGGCAATCAGCAGGAGCCAAGGATCGAGTTGCGCCGTCGTCGCCAGCGCACTGATGCCAAGGATAGCCGTGGAGCCGGGCACCACGGTGCCGACCACGGGGACGGCTTCGGACAACGCCAGCAGGAAGACCGCGAGCAACGCAAAATGCGGATGCGATCCCACGACGTCGATCAGCCCCTGAACGTGGGATGTGATCGGCGACAGATATGCGAGTGCCTCGTCCACGTTTTGAAAACGCGGACGCGCGCCCGCGAGTTTCGCGCCGCACCGGGAAGGCAAACGGGGGAACTCGTTGGAACATCATACTCGCTCGGGCGTTAATGGCGGGGAGCAACGATGGAGACCCGAGGATGCGACCAGCTCATATTCTTGCCATCGCACTCGCGACGGCGGCGTCTGCCGCGCTTTCACTGCCGGCCAGCGCCGATCGGATCTGCCGGGAAGACTGCGTGGGACCGCTATGCAACAAGAACTGCGTGCACCGCGACCGCGATGTTACAGTCGGCAGAGGCATGCGTGATCGCGGCGTAGTCATCGAGGAGCGCCGGCGCGTGCGCGAGCCGGACGTCGAGATCAGAAGGTCTCGTCCTGGGGTCGACGTCGAGATCGAACGCTGAGGCATCGAGCGTCATCGAACCCTGACGCATCGCGCGTCAGAGTATCGAGGGTCACGTGAAGCCCCGCCCCGACGGCGGGGCTTTGCTTTGACGTTCCTTCGCTTCTTTCTGCCTCGACCCGGCGCTGCCATGCTGAGCAGCATCGCAGCGCACGCGCCCGCGAGAACACTTGCGCGTCCGCGCTCAACAGGATCGAACGGCGATTCCTTTCAGTCCAGATTATTGGCTCGGCTGCAGACCCGCCGCCTTGGCGAGGGCGCCGGTGGTGCCGATTTCCTCGCGTACGCGCGCGTCGAACTCGGCGGGCGTCGCAGGCATCGGCTCCATGCCGAGCGTCGCTAGACGCTCCTTAACCTTGGGAAGCTGCATGGTCTTCACGGCTTCACGGTGGAATGTCTCGACGATGTCCCTCGGCGTCTTCGCCGGCATGAAGATGCCGATCCAAAACGGGTAATCCGAATTGGGAAAGAGCTCGAGCACGCTCGGCACATCGGGCAAGAGCGCCGCCCGTTTCGGGCTGCTGACCGCAAGCGCGAGGAGATTCCCGGCATTCACCTGCGGAAGCGCAGTCCCAAGCGGGGTGAAAAGAAAGTCTGCCCGGCCGGAGAGGACCTCGGTGATCGCTTCGGCGCCGCCGCGAAATGGAATGTGCACGGCGTCGATACCCGCCGCCATGCGAAACCGCTCGGCGCTCAAATGCGTGGCGCTACCCACGCCGGCCGAGGCAAAATTCAAAGCACCCGGCCTCGCCTTGGCGGCGGCGACCAGATCCTGCGCCGTCTTGAACCCCTTCGACGGCGAGACCACCAGCACATTCGGACTCGTTCCCAGCGAGACCACGGCGGCGAAATCGGCGGCGGTGTCATACGATGCGTGCGGGTAAACGGTCGGCACCAACGTATGCGCCGACGAGGTCGCGAGCAGCGTATAGCCGTCAGGCTCCGCCTTGGCGACGATCGCGGCGCCGATGGTCGTGCCGGCGCCCCCGCGGTTCTCGACGACGATCGGTTGCCCCAAGTGTGCCGACAAAGGCTCCAATACCGCGCGCGGCACGACGTCGGTGGCGCTGCCAGCGGCAAACGGAACAATCGCGTGGAGCGGCCTGTTCGGCCAACTCTGCGCCAACGCATGGCCGCTCCCACCAACCAGGATCATCAACAGCCCGAGCAACCAGCACGCCATGAGGAATTCCTCGCTAAGCGATGTGAGTTGTTCGGATTGAAGCAAAAACCGGCAGCCCGGCAAAGCTAGAACAGCGGCCGAGCGCGCCGCCGATCGAGGCAGCAATCCCTTTGCTTACGCCTACGGGCTCAGTCAGCCCTGCGCAAGCTGCATTGTCGAGGTCTGCCCTACCCGTATCACCCGATCCGCCCCGCTACTCATTTCAGGCCGATGCGCCACACAAATGCGGGTCATTCGCAAATGTCTGAGGCTTTCGTTGATTTCTCTTTCATTCTCGACGTCCAAGTGAGCCGTGCCCTCATCCAAAAACAGTATGCGCGGCTGCCGATAAAGCGCGCGAGCCAGCAGCACGCGCTGCTTCTGCCCACCAGACAACGAACTTCCCATGTCGCCGATGAGGCTGTTGTACGTCATCGGCATTGACAAGATCTCGCGGTGGATCCGCGCCAAAGATGCGCACTCGATCATTCTCTGCTGATCAAACGATGGATCGAAAAAGCAGACGTTATCGGCGATGGACCCGGACAGCAGCTGGTCTTCCTGCATTACGGCCGCGACCTGCTCCCGATAGGCTCGGGGTCCGAGCACCGACAGCGGAATACCGTCGATCAAAACCTCCCCCCGCGTCGGCTCAAGCAGACCGAGCATGATCTTGATGAGCGTGGTCTTGCCCCCGCCGGAGGGACCCACAATGGTTACGAATTCCCCCGCATCGATGGCCAGACTTAGATCCTGCAGAACAAAAGGTTCTGTTTCCGCATACTGGAAGAATACGTTGCGAAGTTCGATCCGGCCTTCGATCGGGCGCGTGTAGGCCAGCAGTTGGTCGTGCCCACGCTCGACTCGGGTCAGGGCGATATCGCCCAGCCGTTCGAGGTGCAGTTCGAGAATGCGGAAATCAAGCGCCTTCTCTACAAGCTGAACCGCCTTTTCCGTGAAGTGCTGTTTGTAGCTCATGAACGCGAAGATCATGCCCACGGTCAGGGCGTCCGCCAGCGCCATTCGCGCTGCGAGGTAAATCGTGATGATGTTCTCGAGCCCGAAGATCGCCTCGTTGATGGTGGTAAATGCGATCTTGGTGCGGCCCAAACGAACGTTAGCGCTCACGACGTCGGCATAACGGTTGAGCCACTGCGCCTCGCGGTCATTCTCGCGATTGAACAGCTTGAGGCTCTGAATCGCCCGCAGCGTTTCGATAAAAGTGGAGTTCTCGTGCGCCTTCGCTTCGATCACGGCTAAATTGCGCTGTCGCAAGCGCCGATACAGGCCGAGCCGGACGATCGCATACAGCACGAAGGCGGCCAGCACCACGCAGGCAAGCTGCACGCTGTAGATGAAGATCATGGCGAGCGTCGCGAGCGCCATGATCCCATCGATGATGGCGGTGATCATCCCCTCGGCGAGTGCGCTCCTGATTGGCTCGACCGAGGTGAAACGAGACAAAATATCGCCGATGTGACGCTTCTCGAAATAAGCTGTCGGCAGGCGGATGAGATGATGGAAGAGTCGACCGCCAATCTGGAAATGCAGAACGTTCTGGACGACGAGCACGATGAAAGAGCGGATCGCGCCGGCCGCTACTTTGATTGCAGTGAAAAGACCGAAGCCGACAGCGAGGACCAGCAGCAGGTCGACGTCGCCTCTTGCAATCACCTCGTCGACGGTGAGCTGCAGGTAGAAGGGGCTAGCGATGACAAACGCTTCGAGAATGATCGACAGCAGCAAAATCTGCACGAGCGCATGCGCGCTGCCGTCCAGCTGCGTCCAGAACGTGGAGAACGGAAGCCGGCTGCGCTCATCTCGCGCGCGAAAGCCTTCCGAGGGCGAGAGCTCGAGTGCGACACCCGTCAGATGCTTAGAGGCTTCGCCGATCGGCAGAGACTTTTCTCCAGCCGCCGGATCATTGATCACAATTCCTCGTTTGGTCACCGACTTGATGACGACGAAATGATTCATGTCCCAATGCACTATGGCGGGCAGCTGTAGTTGCCTGACGTGGCCAAGCTCAAAACGAATGGCCCGACAGGCGAAATGCATCTGGCTCGCAACCTGCATCAGGCCGCGCAGCGTCACCCCTTTCAGCGAGACCGGATGCCGACGGCGAAGCGTGTTGAGATCGACGCGGTGCCCGTAGTACGACGCCACCATCGCAAGGCAGGCGAGGCCGCATTCGGCCGCTTCGGTTTGGTGGACGACGGGCAAGTAACCCCGACTGCCGAAATGCAACAGGCCTGCCACGCTCACATCCTCACACTGAGCAGCGGATCAAGAAACCAACTCACGAGCGAGCGTTTTTCCAGGAGGATATCGGCGCGCAGGAGCATGTCGGCCTGAAGCGGGATACGTTTGCCGTACGCGTTGATCTCCGGGCTATCGAGCGCGGCGGTGACCCTGTAGGCCGGCTCTTTCAGTGAGAGCGGGCCGAAGGCGTCAGTGCTGGTCAGGATGGTTTGCGAGACCTTCGTGACGCGGCCGCTGTAGGTCCCGAACTGCTGATAAGGGAACGCGTCGTACAGAACTCTGACTTTCTGGCCGGGTACGACGAAGCCGATGGCGCGCGCCGGAACGAACAGTTGAGCTTCAAGAACGCTGTGGTTGGGAACAATCTCCATCTGTAAGCGACGAGGGTCGGCAAACTGGCCGATGGTGGCCTGAAGTGTCGAGACTCGCCCCCTCGCTGGAGCTCGGATGACATAGGCACGCCGGCCGTTGATCTCGGCAACGCGCTGTTCGGCCGTCGCGAGCTCGCCCCGCAACGCCTGGATCTTGCCGGCCATCACGGTTGGAAGTTGCTCGAGGGAGTACTGGCTCTCCGTCAGCTGGTTCTGTCGCGCTGCGAGCTGCTGGTTCAAAGAGTTCAGCGCTTGCTTCTGCTCGAGCACCCCCACCTCTCGCCGCTTAAACTCCACGTCCGCCATGTACCCTTTTGCCTTCAGTCCAACGGCCGACGCCACGAAATCTTCCGCCACGCGCAGACGCTCCGTCTGGGTCTTGATCTGCGCCCGCAATTGAGAGATTTCCGCCTCGAGGCCATTGATCACCGCGGAAAGACGGTCCCTCTCGGATTTGGTACGCTGCTCCTCGGCGGCGATCTGTCGCTGCAGAAGGTCCTGCTGCGACTTCAGCGTTTCCAAGATCGTCACATTGACATCGAACCCGTTAGCAGCAATTTGATTGGTCTCCACGGTCAGGAGAGGCGCATTTTCTTCGACTTGATCTCCCTCGCTGACGTGAATCTGCTTTATCGTGCCAGGGTGAGGCGCGAAAATTTTCGCGGTGCCGGCTGTCGGGGTGAGATAGCCGGTGACAGTCTCCTTCCGCGCGTACTGTCCAATGAATAGAAATGCGACGATCGCCGCCACTGCAACGACGATGAACCACGTCAGCAGCTTGGTCGACAGGGGCTGAAGGTGCGAGACTTGGCCCCATTGACGATTGTGCCGCTGGAAGTCGACCGCTTCCTGGCGAAATAACGCAGGACGAGATGCCACCGCACCCCTCTCGATGTCACAGCGAACAAACTGGGCCAGAGCTCGGCCGACTGCTTTGAACGATTTCGAACCTTGCGGGGCCTCTTCGTCAGCAGACTGCCCCCTCGTGGCCAATGAAACATGCCCAACCGCGCCCCACCCCGGTTAGGGGCAGGGCGCGTTATGAGTGTTTCGATTTACCGGTGCAGCGTGTTACCGGGGCTGCCTTGGAAAGCATTACCCGCCGCAGCCGCTCCCAGCACCGCAACGGCGGCAGCGACTGGAAGATTGACCGTCACGTTATTGAGGATGTCGTTGTTATTGATGTCGACCAGATCGACAGCAACCACATCGATGAGCGCGCCGGCGGCTACCGCGTCGAGCTCATTGTCGGCCAACTCAACGGGACGTGCCAAGACTTCGGACATACTCTCTACTCCATCAGGTTGAGTTTCAGGGAGTGACGAATCCTGCAGCGGCATTCGTCACCCTGCCTCAACACATCGCATCTATTCCCGTTCCGAAAAAAAATGACGGCCAGCAAATTTTCGAATGGGATTCCATGCGTGGCCTGTGATTAGCATCGCCTCAGGGTAACGATGTGCAGGAACCAGCGCCGCGGTACCGATCAGTGCAGCAAACGGAACTCGAATCCGATTGCCTGACGTGGAATGAGTTCCGACGGGGATGAGTTCCACAGTGCCATCGCGCAGCGAGGCTCTACCGTTCGAGCGGGCGGAGCGAAAGGCTGATGCGAGTCACCACCGGATCCCACACCCGCTTCTCCTCCTGCGGATAAATGAGGTCGAAGCAGTGGAAGCTGGCCTTCGCACTGTGAGAAACATTGCAGCGACTGTAATAAATCAGTCCGCCCCCTTCCTTTGATATGGCAAAGAAAGAACGCGTGACTCGCTCGTAACCGAGGCGCGATAGATGCGGATACTTTCG
>JBEDUM010000117.1:0-18799 GCA_040414585.1 Sphingomicrobium sp.
GCGACCGCGTCCTCGGGATGGTAATCGCACGCGCCCTTTACGAGCGCTATCCGGAGGAGCCCGAGGGAAATCTCTCGAAGCGCTACAATGCCCTGGTGGATCGCGAAACCTGTGCGGAGAACGGGCGTGAGATTGGCGTTCCAGCCCTTGTCCGGCTCGGCAAGCAGGCCCGTGAGGACGGCGCGAGCCAGAGTGAGAATGTGGTCGGCGATGTTGTGGAAGCATTGATCGGCGCGCTCTTCCTCGACGGCGGCATTGAGGCAGCCGAACGGTTCATCCTGAAGCTATGGGAGCCTGATCTCGCCAGCCAGCGCCGCGCGCCCCAGCACCCAAAATCGGAACTCCAGGAACTGGCTGCTGCGAAGGGCTGCAAGCCGCCGGTCTATGAGGTTGTCGGCCGCACCGGCGCCCATCATGCGCCCAAGTTCACGATCCGCGTCTCGGTACCCAGGCTCGGTGAAGCCTCAGCCGAAGGTTCGAGCAAGCAGGAGGCGGAAACCGCCGCGGCGGAAGCCCTGTTGAACCAGCTGAAATGACCGAAACGAATACACGCGCCGGCTTCGTCGCGGTGATCGGAGCTCCAAACGCGGGCAAGTCGACACTCGTGAATGCGCTCGTCGGCCAGAAGGTCGCGATCGTCAGCCCGAAGGCACAGACGACGCGTGCCCGGCTGATGGGAATCGCAATCGAAGGCGCCGCCCAGATCCTGCTCGTCGACACCCCCGGCATCTTCGAGCCGCGCCGGCGCCTCGACCGGGCGATGGTCGCCGCCGCCTGGATCGGCGCTCAGGACGCTGATTTGATCCTCCTCGTTATCGACGCATCCCAAAGAGTCAGGGACGAGGTCCTTGAGGGCCTGGAGAAGCGAGAACACCCTTTGTTCCTCGCCCTCAACAAGATCGACCTCGTGAAGAAGGACAAGCTCCTCGCGCTTGCTTCGGAATTCACGGCGCGCCTCAATCCGGACAAGGTGTTCATGATTAGCGCTTCGCAGGGCGACGGTGTACCTGACCTCAAGCATGCCCTCGCCGAAGCCATTCCGCAGGGGCCGTGGCTCTACCCCGAAGAAGAAGTCTCCGGCGCAACCGACCGAATGATCGCGGCCGAGCTGACGCGCGAGCAGATCGTCAACCGGCTGCACCAGGAGCTCCCCTACGCCACCGCCGTGGAGACCGAGACGTGGGAGGACCGTCCCGATGGGTCCACCGTGATCCGCCAGCAGATCCTCGTCGAGCGCGACAGCCAGAAAGCCATCGTCATCGGCAAGGGCGGCCGGCGTCTGAAGGAGATTGGCGCTGCGGCCCGCGAAGAGATCGCACACCACCTCGGCCGGCCGGTTCATTTGTTCCTGCACGTGAAGGTGAACCCGCGCTGGGATGAGGACCGCGGCCTTTATCGCGAAATCGGTCTGGAGTGGGCCGACTGATTTGCCGCCAGCACCTCCTCCACCCACGCCGGCACCAGTTCTCCTGCCCTGCCGACGCGGCTATCTTGGAACATATAGCTGCCGAGGCTCGGCTCGAGGTTGATCTCCAGCGTCTTCGCCCCGCAGTAACGCGCAGTCTGCACGAACCCCGCCGCCGGGTAGACCGCGCCCGACGTTCCGATCGAGACAAATAGATCGCACCGCCGCAACGCATCGTCGATGCGGTCCATTTCGTACGGCATCTCTCCGAACCAGACGATGTCGGGCCGAACTCGACCTTCATTCCCGCACGAGGGACACAAAGCAGATTCGCCCATCGGCCCGGTCCAGCCAAAGCGATCGTCGCATGCCAGGCACCAGCCGCTGGCCAGCTCGCCGTGCATGTGCAACAGTCGTTTCGAACCGGCGCGCTCGTGCAGGTCGTCGACATTCTGCGTCACCAGCAGCAGCTCGCCCGCCCAATTGGCATCGAGCCGCGCCAGCGCAATGTGCGCCGCATTCGGTTCGACCGTCCCCAGCTTCGAGCGCCGCGCATCATAGAACTCGTGCACCAGTGCCGGATTCCGCCGATAGGCCTCGGGAGTGCAGACGTCCTCGACCCGATGCCCCTCCCACAGGCCGTCCGGCCCGCGGAAGGTTGCGAGTCCGCTCTCCGCCGACACGCCGGCGCCAGTCAGGACAACGATGTTGCGAATATCAGCCATGCCGCTGACTTAAGGGCAGTGGTAAATGTCCGCTATGGGGTTCGCCTCTCCCGAGCGCCGCTCCGGCCCAGCGGACGCAACATCCCTCAACTCCCTTCGTTATTCACACGAAACCTCGCGAAGCACTGGGTTTTTCGCGGGGGAAACGAAGGAAGTCGCTATGCGTAGATTGCTAATCGGAATGGCAACGGCAGGCCTCGCCGCCTTGGCCGCCACGCCGGCTGCTGCCCAATATTATGGCTACGGCAATTCGCCTTACATGTACGGCTATAGCCCATACAGCTACGGCTACGCCTACCCCGGCTACTCTTATCCGAGCTATAGCTACGGTTATTCCTATCCGAGCTACGGCTACGGTTATTCAACCTATGGCTATTCCCACCCTAGCTACCGTTATCATTCCTACTACAGCTGCGTCCGGCGGCATCACCGCAATGGCGTCGTATATTATACTCGGAGCTGCTGAGAGGCGGACGTGAGTTCAGACGCCTGATTGCCTAGGGCAATCTCCGTCCTCCAGTGTTGCTCGATTGTGGAACTTATTCGATCTCCCGTCGCTCTCAGCGCGAGGGGGTCGCGGTCTCGGCCTCACTGCGAAAGGAAAAAGCATGCCGATCGGCACCGTGAAGTTCTTCAATGAGAACAAAGGCTATGGTTTCATTGCCCCCGAGGGCGGAGGCAACGACGCCTTCGTCCATATCACCGCCGTTGAGCAGTCGGGGATGCGCACGCTGCACGAGAACCAGCGGGTGTCCTACGACCTCCAGGAGGACCGCCGTGGCAAGATGGCGGCTGTCAACTTGAAGCCGGCCGAAGAATCGGCCCAGTCGGACGCGGCGAAGGACGAGCAGGCAGAATAGGGTTGGCCGGAACGATTATTCGCCACTCCAATCTCGAGTTCTTCCTCGCGCGTGCCGCTCAATCTCGTGCGGAGGCGGAGGAGGCAACGCTCGATCATGTGCGGGAGCGTTGCCTTCGCTCCGAAGCTGCCTGGATTTCTTTCGCCGACAAGGCCAGGCGGTCGGACAAGATGAAGGCCGAGGAAGCATTACGAAGGGCGGCTAAGTTATCCGTCTAAGGTCCGATTTGGGTGAATTCGGACGATACATCTAGCCTCCCCTGTAACGTAAGAATGCTTGTGCGACTCGCCGCGACATGATTGTTGCGCACCCGGACCGACCCCATCGGCCCGGAAGGAGGGGATCATGCACAAGGCAATAACATTGGCGGCTGCGGCATTGGCCGCGCTGTGTGCGTCGGGTTGCACGAAAGGTGCGAACGCTGCGGTCGACACGGCCCAGATTTCTGAATCGATCAAGGCCCAGGAAACCCAGTGGCAGAAGGATTATGCCGACAAGGACGTCAATGCACTTGCCGGCCACTACGCCGATGACGCTGCATTGGGTGACGCCGGGTCCACTTTGGCGACGACCGACGTCGACCGGCGCAAGGAGCTGCAGGCGCTCACCAGCGATCCGAACCTGAAGCTGTCGTTCGCCGCCGACCGGGTCGAGGTCGCCGCCTCGGGCGACTATGCGTACAGCCGCGGCCATTATTCAATAACGACCACGGACAAGGCCACGGGCAAGCCCGTCGACAGCACGGGCTCCTATCTCACCGTCTACAAGAAGCAGTCGGATGGAAGCTTCAAGGCAGTCGAGGACTTCGTGACGCCTGGGCCGGCACCCACGGCCGCAGCGAAATAGCATCGGCTGGCGTTGTTGCGGATATGAGCGATCCTCGTATCCGCATTGGCATCGGCGGCTGGACCTACCCACCGTGGCGTGGCAGCTTCTACCCGGACAAGCTGCCGCAAGCCAAAGAACTTGAATATGCATCGCGCCAGCTCGGCGCGATCGAGATCAATGCGACGTTCTATTCGCGCCAGAGCCCAAAGAGCTGGGAGAAGTGGGGCAACACCGCGCCCGATGGATTCCAGTTCTCGATCAAGGGCTCGCGCTACTGCGTCATGCGCTCCCGTCTCTGTGAAGGCGCCGAGGGAATCGGCAATTTCTTTGCGCAAGGGTTTGCCGCCCTGGGCCCGAAGCTTGGCCCGATCATGTGGCAGTTCGCGCCGCGCCGGAAATTCGACCGCGACGACATCGCGGGCTTCATCGACCTGCTGCCGGCTGACCTGGACGGACTGACCCTTCGCCACGCCATTGAGCCTCGGCACGACAGCTTCCGCGATGACCGCTTCTTCGATCTCTGTCGCGCGCGGAATATCGCGATCGTGTTCGAAGATTCCGATGCTTATCCGTGCATCGAAGCGGACACCGCCGATTTCTCCTACGCCCGCCTGCAGCGCATGAGTGAAAACGTGCCGACCGGCTATGATGCGAATTCGCTCGAGGGTTTCGCGGCCAGGGCCCGCGAGTGGCAGAAGCTCGGGGACGCCTACATCTACATGATTAACGGGGCAAAAGTCCGCGCTCCGGCCGCCGCGCTGGCACTGCAGGAGCGGCTTGGCGTTTAATTTGTGTTAACTCTGAATTCGTGCTCTACGGCTGTTCGGAACGACGCCGCTTGTGCCGGCGTCCTCGCCGGCTCGGCGACGCCGTTCCCTAAGAGAAGCGGAAGCGGGGGCGCTTTCCGCCAGAGGGGAGCATTTACATGCGCAGATTGATTCTGGCCGCGCTTGGCGCGGGAACAATGCTGTGGGCGGTTCCGGCGCCAGCGCAGGAGTTGCCGCTCGTCGGTGGTGATTATTGAGATGTCACTTCGGTCAAGGTCGATGACGGCCACATGGGCGATTATGCGGACTTCCTCGCCAGCCAGTTCCGGAAAACGAACGAATACGCAAAATCCAAAGGCTGGATCAAAGCCTATTACATCTTCAGCAACGTCAATAATCGGGCGGACGAGCCGGACCTCTATCTGGTCACAGTCTTCGACCACGTGCCAACTCCGGCCGAGCAGATCGCGCGCAACAAGGAAATGAACGCATATCTGCAGACGGATGTTCGCAAGCAGATCGCAGGCAGCGGACAGCGGGCGACCTATCGTCACCTCACCGCAGACATGTTGCTGCAGCAGATGGTATTCGCGCACTGACGATTATGGGGCGCCGCTGCATTGCGCGGCGCTCCTCCTTTCGCCATGAAACGGCGGCATGCGCACCGCCGACCAGCCAATCCGCATCAGTCTGTTCGCACCGAAGGGGCGTATGGGACGGTCAATCGCGGCGGTCGTCGCCGAGAATCCGGGCTTCGAATTGAGCGAGGATCACGGCGACGTTCTGATCGATTTTTCTTCACCGGACGCACTCGATGCGAGCCTCGATCGGGCAATCTCCGCGAATGTGCCAATCCTCGTCGGCACCACCGGATTGAAGCCGGAGCATCATGCGAAGATTGAGGAGGCGGCCAAGCAAGTTGCCGTCATCTACGCGCCAAACACCTCACTCGGGATCAACCTGCTGAAGCAACTGGTCGAAGAGGCGACGAGCCGACTTGGACCCGACTGGGACATCGAGATCCTGGAGATGCATCATCGGCACAAGGTCGACGCACCGTCGGGCACTGCCCTGATGCTCGCCCAGTCCGCGGCCAAAGGACGAGGATCCACGCTCCAGGAGCTCGGTCGGTTCGACCGGATCAGTGAGCTCCCGCACGCCCGCGAACCGGGCACGATCGGTTTTGCGTCACTCCGGGGCGGTTCGGTTGCAGGCGAGCATGTCGTGATTCTTGCGATCGACGGAGAGCGGATCGAGCTTGCACACAGGGCCGAAAGCAGGATGATCTTCGCGCGCGGTGCGCTCGCCGCCGCGCACTTCCTCGTCGGCAAGCGTGCCGGACTCTATTCGATGCGCGACGTCGTCGGAGCTAATCTCGGTTGAACGAGAACGCCGCGACCGTCGAAACCTACGGTCTCGCGCGCCGGCTAGGGCTGTTCGACGCAACTATGCTCGTCATGGGCGGCATCATCGGCTCGGGCATCTTCGTCACTCCGGCCGAGGTCGCTCGGCACGTCCACACGCCCCTTTTGATCGTCGGCGTCTGGTTGCTCGGAGGAATAGTCGCGCTCGCCGGAGCGCTGGTCTATGCCGAGCTGGCCGCGCGCCGGCCCGCCGTTGGCGGACAATATGCTTATCTTCGCGACGCTTATGGTCCGCTACCCGCTTTCCTTTACGGCTGGTCCCTGCTGCTCGTGATCCAGTCGGGGGGAATGGCGGCCGTCGCCATAACATTCGCGCGGTACTTCGGTGATGTGCTGCATCTTGGCATTGCCGACAGCGTTGTCGCCGTCTCTGTGCTGGCGCTGCTGACGATCATCAACTGCTTCGGGGTCAAATCCGGAAGCAACGTCCAGAGCGTATTGATGCTGCTCAAGATCGGCGCCATCGCAGCGCTGGTGTTGCTCGGCTGGTGGTTTGCGCCGGCGCTCCCTCGCGCAACGGCCGAAACGTCTGCCCCGTCCTTATCGATGCTCGCGGCGATAGGTGCTGCGATGACTCCCGTCATGTTCTCCTACGGTGGTTGGCAAACCTCGAGCTTCGTCGCCGGCGAGATGCGCGATCCGCAACGCGACCTCGCCCGCGGTCTCCTGCTCGGAGTGATCGGAGTCGTGATCCTCTACACCTCGGTGGCGTTCGTCTGTGTGCATGCGCTGGGGCCGCAGGGTCTCGCAGATTCGAAGACCCCCGCCAGCGACGTGATGCGTCTGGCTCTCGGCGAAGGCGGCGCAACCTTCATCGCAGCAGGCATCGGAATTTCCGCACTCGGTTTCCTCAGTCAGGGCATGCTGACCGCGCCCCGCGTCTACTTTGCCATGGCGGAGGACGGCGTCTTCTTCCGCTCCGTAGCGACCGTCAATCAGCGGACCCGGGTGCCCGTCGTCGCAATCATCCTGCAGGGATTGGCAGCGGCGATCATTGCCCTCTCCGGCACTTTCGGGCAGATCCTTAGCTACGTCGTATCGGTCGATTTCATCTTCTTTGGACTGACCGGAGCCGCGCTATTCGTCTACCGCCGCCGTCCGGACCAGAGGCCCCCGTACGAAGCTCCGGGACATCCCTTCACGACCGGCCTGTTCGTCGGCGCTTGCGCGCTCGTTGTGGTAGCGACCCTCTGGAACAACCCGATCAACAGCCTGATCGGGTTTGCCATCCTAGCCGCCGGGGTTCCGGCGTTCCTCTACTGGCGACGGGCAAACGCCGCATGAGCCGGAGTCGTCTGATGCAGTCCGACTACATGCACTGGGCGAAGTTCAAGCCGCCCGTGCGATACGCGCTGACCACGAGCGAAGTGCCGCATTTCCGCATGGACTCGTTTCCGATCGGCATCGGCGATCTCGACCTCGATGGCGCGAGTCATCCGCGTTACCGGCCGCTGCGGGAGAGGATCGCGACGTGCTATGGCGTGCCGCTCGAGCAAATCGTGGCCGCCGACGGGACCTCGATGGCCAATTTCCTGGCCATGGCGGCGCTGATCGAGCCGGGCGACGAAGTCCTGATCGAGCGGCCGACGTACGACCCGCTCCTCGGCGCTGCATCTTTCCTTGGCGCCCAGATCAAGCGCTTCGACCGCCAAGCGCAGGCCGCGTTCCGCCTCGATCCAGCGATCATCAGGGACGCCGTCTCCGATCGAACGCGACTGATCGCCCTCACCAACCTCCACAATCCGAGCGGTTCGCTTGCTGAAGAGGAAGAGCTTCGAGCAATAGGCGAGATTGCGGCCAGCGTCGGCGCGCGTGTTCTGATCGACGAAGTCTATCTCGATGCTGTCGCGCCGGTGCGGCGTAGCTCGGTCCATCTCGGGCCGGAGTTCATCTGCACGAACAGCTTGACCAAGGTTTATGGCCTGAGCGGACTTCGTTGCGGCTGGATTTTCGCGGAGGCCGAGCTCGCCGAGCGCATGTGGCGGGTCAACGACCTGTTCGGAGTCAATCAGGCCCATCCCGCCGAGCGCCTGGCATGCATCGCGTTCGATCACCTCGACCAGGTGCTTGGCGACAGCCCGGCGATGCTGGGCCGCAATCGGCGGCTCTTCAACGACTTCCTTGCAACCCGGGACGATCTCGACTGCTCGCCGGCGGTCCACGGGATAACGGCATTTCCGCGCTGGGGCGGCGACACGGAGTGGCTGAACGCCCATTTATGTGAACGCTACGACGCGGCGGTTGTCCCAGGGTGCTGGTTCGAAATGCCGGAGCATTTCCGAGTGGGTTTCGGCCTCGCCACTTCGGACTTTGAGGAAGGTTTGAACCGGCTAGGGTCGGCGCTAGACGACCTTCGATGACGCGCGAGCAAGTGTTCGAATTCTTCCGCCGCCTTGCCGAGGCGAACCCCTCGCCCACGACGGAACTCGACTACATCAATCCCTACACCCTGCTGGTCGCCGTCGTTCTCTCCGCGCAGGCCACCGACGCAAGCGTGAACATCGCCACCAAACCGTTGTTCGAACGCATCAAAACCCCGCAGCAAATGGTCGAATTCGGCGAAGTACGGCTGCGGAATGCGATCAAAACGATCGGTTTGTTCAATACGAAGGCCAAGAATGTCATCGCCCTCAGCAAAGCCCTGATCGACCAATACGGCGGCCAAGTTCCGCGCACGCGCGAAGAGCTGCAGGCGCTGCCGGGTGTCGGCCGGAAGACGGCGAATGTGGTGCTCAACACGGCTTTCGGCGAGGAGACGTTTGCTGTCGACACGCATGTCTTCCGCGTCTGCAACCGCACTGGGCTCGCACCGGGCAAAACCCCCGACGAAGTCGAAGCGAAGCTCGACAAGGTCGTGCCGCAGCCGTTCCGCCGGGATGCTCACCATTGGCTGATCCTGCACGGCCGCTACACCTGCAAGGCGCGGCTTCCCGAATGCTGGCGCTGCCCGGTGATCGACCTGTGCCGTTACACGCCGAAGACGCCTTCGCCGGAGGAGCGGGCGAAAGCTAAATCCAGCGCCGCTCGAACCGGTCGCCGAGACAAGTCAGCAGCTCGTACTGCGAAAGGCCGGACTGCTTCGAGGCCGAAGGCAGATCGTAATCGATCTCGACCCAATCGCCTTCCTTGAGATCTCGCGCTGCATCGCAGCCCACGGCAAGAAGATCCATCGACACGCGCCCAAGCACCGGCAATGCATATTCGCCGACGAAGGCTGAGCCATGCGAAGAGAAGCCGCGCAGGTAGCCATCGGCATAGCCGATGTTGAGGATGGCAGCTTCGGTCACTTCCTTCGCAATGAAGGTGGCGCCGTAACCGCAGCTCTCACCCTTGGGAATTGTGCGCCGCTGGACGACCTGCGCTTCGATGCGAGCGACCTGCCGAATTTTGCCCTCTGCCTCGGATCGCGGAACGCCACCATAGAGCGCAAGACCGGGCCGGACGAGGTCGAAGCTATAATCGCGGCCGAGGCAAATCCCCGCCGAGTTCGCGAAGCTGTAGCTTTTGGCGGGCACCGCCGAGACTACCGCGCGGAAGCGCTCGAGCTGCATTGCGTTCAGGGGGTCGTCTTCGTCGGCGCAAGCGAGATGGCTGTGCAGCGTGTCGATGGTCAAGCCGTCCAGCACATTGATCTCGGTTGGACGCAGCCCGAGGCGGTTCATACCAGTGTCGACCATCACATCGCACGACCGATCAGGAGCAATCTCCTTCCAGCGAGTGAGTTGTTCGACGGTGTTCAGGCACGGGCGCGCCGCGAGGCGAAGCGCTGCTTCGGCGTCGTTCGGGCCGACGCCGTGCAACACCACAAGATTGATGCCGGCCGGCATCAATCCTAGCGCCTCGGCCTCGGCCCACGTCGATACGAAGAAGTCGCGGCATCCGGCTTCGAGCAGCGTCTCGGTGGTCTCGCGCGCGCCAAGGCCGTACCCATCGGCCTTTACCGCGGCGCCTGCGGGCACACCGGCGCGATCCTGTAGCCAGCGCCAGTTTGACTGAATCGCGGAGCGGGCAACGGTCAGGCGCAGCGGGTAGTGCATCGCCCCGACGTAACGGCGCTAGTGTTGCGCGTCGAGGATCGCTTTCGCTTTGTCCCAGTCGCGTCCGTCGAACTGCTCAATCACGAGATCGACCGCCTCATCGAGACAGTTCGCATTGACGCTCCACGCATCTGGGTGCGAGCGCGGCTGATAAAAGCTCTTCACGCCGCAATGCCGACAGAAAAGATGCTCGGCCGTGCCCGTACCGAAGCGATAGCTGGACAGCGCATCGCGTCCGGTGATCAGCTCGAATTGCTCGTGTGGCACGACCACATGGATGAAGCCCGTCATCCGGCACACCGAACAGTTGCAGTCGAGCGCCGGTACCGGCGGTTCCTGGACCTCCGCCTCGAACCGAACCGCTCCACAATGGCACCCGCCAATGACCTTCATCCAAGCGCTCTAGGCGAGCGCCCGACGGTCTTCAACGCGAGGCGGCGACGAGGATGGAGTCTTTTCCGTCCCGGCTGGCAATCTGCCGGACGTCGCCGCGAGCCTTCGCGAGCACGTCGGCGCGGCATGCGCGAACCTGATTTTTGCCGGCGAGATCAACATCCGAGGCGCTGCCGCAGACATCACGGGCGGCAATGACTAGCCGTTCGTCGAGATGCCGCCGCCCAGACTCGGTCGAGAGATTGAGATCGGAAGTATGGACGATGCTCACGTTCTGCGCGGGAGCCCGCTCAGCGAGAGCCGGAACAGCCTTGATCAGCGCGGTCGTCGCCAGGAACGAAGTGAGGATAATTCCAACAGTCTTTTTCATGAGTCGCGTCCTTGCCTGTTTGGGCCGGATTTCGGCGCGACCGTTCAATTAGTCTCAAATTTCGCTGCGCGGCAGCAACGATGTCGTGTTATCATTCTGCAAATCTGCAGAACGACCTATGCTCGATTGGAACGATCTTCGCTATTTCCTCGCGGTCGCGCGAAAGGGAAGCACACTTGCCGCCGGTCGTGAGCTGCGCGTCAGCCAGACCACGGTCGCCCGGCGCGTAGCGGCTCTCGAGGAGGCGATTGGGCTCGCCTTGTTTGACCGGCGGCAAGCGGGTTATTCGCTGACGACCGACGGAGAGGCGCTGCTGCCGCGCGCGGAAGCAGTCGAAGAGGCTGCCCGCAACTTTTCCGATGCAGCAGGAGCAGAGGTCCGCGAGCTTCACGGCACGGTCCGGCTTAGCACCGAGGAGATTTTCTCCGTCACGCTTGTCGCCCCCATGCTGCGCGAGCTCCGCGCGATTCACCCGGAGATACTGATCGAGCTCGATTCGAGCGTCGATGTGCGTGACCTGGGCTCCGGCGAGGCCGACGTCGCTCTGCGCTCGATCAGTAGCGACCCGCCGGTCGGAGTTGTCGGCCGCCGCCTGTGCCAGGACAATTGGGCCTTTTATTGCAGCCGCGACTATGCGGAACGAAACGGAATCCCACTGAGAGTCCGCGATCTGAGGAAGCACCAGATCGTTGGCGGCGGGGGCGGAAATCTATGGCGCGCCTATTCCGCCTTTCTCGACAAGATCGGCATGACCCATCATGTGGCCATGCACCAGGCCTCGTCGACGGGGCTCCTCGCCGCCGTTCGGTCGGGCTTCGGGCTTGCCGTCCTTCCCTGCCTGGTGGCGGACGATGACCCGGAGCTGATCCGTTGCCTGCCGCCCAACCAGGATCACAAGCGGTCCATGTGGGTGCTGACCCACGAGCGGGTGCGACACTCGGCTCGCGCGCGTGTTGTGACCGACTTTCTCTACAATCGGCTCAGGAGAAGGGTCGAGGAACTCAAGCTCGCGGCTTAGTCCTCGACATATTGCGGCCCCGGCCGGTCGTACAATTCCTCATAATGGACAAGAGCCGGCTTCGGGCCGAACGGCACGGGCTGGCCGGCGCGGAACGCCCATTCACCACGGTCGCAATCGGCCGCACGGACATAGCCGTTGATATAGAGACGGCGTTTGTGATCGGACCCATTCTTGCCGGATCCGTGCACGAGGTAGGGACTCCAAAGCGCCAAATCCCCCGGCTCGAGCACAAGGTTGATTGCATCGGACTCCGACAATCCGACCGCCTCGAGCGCGTCCTCGGTCATCGCCGAGCCCAGCGCCTTCTTCGAACAATCCATATCGAGGTCGCCGCGCAAATGGCTTCGCGGGATGAACCGCAAACAACCGGACTCCGCCGTATGCGGATCGATCGCTAGACCCGTTTGGACATAAGCCGTCGCGAGATTGCGATAGGCCGATACGGGACGGCGGGAGCGGCTGTCCTGGTGCCAGGCGAAATCGCCGAGCGAGCCGGGAGCTTTCCAGTGAACTTGGTTGATGATCTGCTTCAGATCTCGGCCGATCAAAGGCTCCAGCAACGCTGCAAATCGCGTGTCGAGCCGAACGTCATTGAGCACGGGTTGGTGATAAGACGGCCATTGGACCATTCGAACCAGCGGGTCGCCGGCACCGTCTCGCGCGATATTGTAGAAGAGATTGCCGTGCCGAAAGCAGCGTCCGTGTTCCACGCCCTCAGCGTGCAGCTGGTCGATGGCAGTAGCGATTGAATTGATTTCGCTCCGGCTGAAGAAGCCGCGAACGATCGCATAGCCTTCACGCAAATATTTACCGAGATCGACTTGAACGCTGGCTGGATCGTCTCTCCGCAGAGGCTGCGAAGAACACATGATACCTCTCCCCGGGCCCTGCGGGAGAATACATCAACTATTTGACATTTCCATGATTTTTCGTCGTGTGGGCGCGAAGTCATCGATCTCGGCCGGTTGTCACTCCACCGTGACGCTCTTCGCGAGATTGCGCGGCTGGTCGACGTCTGTCCCCTTCAGAACGGCGGTATGATAGGCGAGCAGCTGGACCGGCACCGCATAGACGAGCGGTGCGATCAGCGGATGGACCTCGGGCATCTCGATCGTCGCCATGCAGCCTTCACCCGCCTGGGCGATTCCCCGAGCATCGCTGATCAGCACGATCTTACCGCCGCGCGCGCGCACTTCCTGCATGTTGCTCACGGTCTTCTCGAACAGAGGCCCTGAAGGCGCGATCACGATGACCGGCACATTGTCGTCGATCAGCGCGATCGGTCCATGCTTCATCTCGCCGGCGGCATAGCCTTCCGCGTGAATGTAGCTGATTTCCTTGAGTTTCAGCGCGCCTTCCAGCGCCATCGGATAGTCAGGCCCGCGGCCGAGATAGAGCACGTCACGCGCCGGAGCGATCAGGTGCGCCATGGCCGCTATGTCTTCGTCGTGGTTTAGCGCGGCGTTGAGCGCGGCAGGTGCCTCCTGAAGATGCGCGACGATCTCCTGCTCCTCCTCGCGGCTGAGCCTTCCCTTGGCGCGAGCCAAGTTCGCGGAGAGCGCCGCGAGGACTGCAAGCTGGCAGGTGAAGGCTTTGGTCGACGCGACGCCGATCTCCGGGCCCGCGTGCGTCGGCAGGAGCAGGTCGGCCTCGCGCGCCATTGAGCTGGTAGGCACGTTCACAACCACGGCGATGCGCTGCTTCTGCTCGCGCGCATGCCTCAGCGCCGCAAGAGTATCGGCGGTCTCGCCCGACTGGCTGATAAAGAGCGCCAGGCCGCCGGGCTCCAGCACCGGCTCGCGGTAACGAAATTCGCTCGCCACATCGATGTCGACAGGCACGCGGGCGAACTGCTCGGCCCAATATTTGGCGACCAAGCCCGCATAAAAGCTTGTTCCGCACGCAACGATCGTCAGACGATTGACGGATTCGAGGTCCGCATCCGCAACCGGAAGCGCAACTTCGCCCTCGAACGGGCGGACATAAGTCTGCAGCGTCTGGGCGACCACGATCGGCTGCTCGAAAATCTCCTTCTGCATGTAATGCCGGTAATTGCCCTTCTCGACCGGGGCCGACGAGGCTCCGGACTCGACGATCTCGCGCTCGACCGGCTTGTTGTCGCGGTCGAAGATCTGGACGCCTTCGCGGCGTACAACTGCCCAGTCCCCTTCGTTGAGATAGGCAATCCGCTGCGTCCAGGGCGCGACCGCGATAGCGTCAGAGCCGAGATAATTCTCACCATCACCATAACCGACCGTCAAGGGCGCACCCATGCGGGCCGCGATGAGCAGGTCAGGATCCTCACGGAAAAGGAAGGCGATCGCGAATGCGCCGTGGAGCCGCGGCAGCACGGCCGCGACCGCGTCCTCCGGCGAGGCGCCGCGCTCGATCTCGCGCGCGACGAGATGGCCGACCACTTCCGTGTCGGTCTCGCTTTCGAACTTGCGTCCCTCGGCGATCAGCTCGTCACGGAGCGGCTTGAAATTCTCGATGATGCCGTTGTGCACGAGCGCCACCGAGCCGACGATATGCGGGTGGGCATTGCCGACCGTCGGAGCACCATGTGTCGCCCAGCGGGTGTGGGCGATGCCGACGATCCCGTGCAGCGGATCGGCCTGAAGTTCTCGCGCCAGGTTATCGAGCTTCCCCTCCGCGCGGCGGCGCTTCAGCGATCCGTCGTTGATCGTGCAGATGCCGGCGGAGTCATAGCCGCGATATTCCAGCCGCTTCAGCCCATCGAACAGCCGCTGCGCTACGTCCGAAGTTCCAACAATCCCGACAATTCCACACATACTCTTACTCCGCCGCTTTCCGAGTCATTCGCTCACGGAAGCGGCGGGCCCAGCCGGCGATGCCTTTTTGCTCGCTCCGCTCGACTGCAAGGCTGTCGGCCGCGACATCGCGGGTGATGACGGAGCCGGCACCCACAATGGCTCCGTCACCGACCGTGACTGGCGCAACGAGAGCGGTGTTCGAGCCGATGAAGGCGCCGTCACCGATCACGGTCTGGTATTTGCCAAAGCCGTCGTAGTTACAGGTGATCGTGCCCGCCCCGATGTTCGCGGCCGCGCCGACCTGAGCATCGCCGACGTAGGACAGGTGATTCACCTTCGCGCCCTTGCCGACCTCAGCCTTCTTCAGCTCGACAAAATTCCCGACTTTCGTCTGCTCCGCGAGGCGCGTTCCCGGACGGATCCGGGCGAACGGACCAATGCTCGCCTTTGCGCCGATGATCGCCCCCTCGATGTGGCTAAATGCGTGGATAGTGGCACCATCGGCTATCTCTACCCCAGGGCCGAAGACGACGTGCGGCTCGACAGTCACATCTCGTCCCAGCTTCGTGTCGTAGGCGAACCAGACGCTTTCCGGGTCGATCAGGGTCGCGCCCTCGTGAAGCGCTTGCTCGCGTCGGCGGCGCTGCCATTCGAGCTCGAGATGCGCGAGCTCGGCGCGGCTGTTCACGCCCGCAGTCTCATAGGGATCACCCTCGATCACGACCGCCTCACGTCCTTCGGCAGCGGCGATGTTGACGACGTCGGGGAGGTAATATTCGCCTGCCGAATTGTCGTTTCCGACCTCGTCCAGCCAACGAAAGAGGTCCCGTGCCCGGATCGCCATCATGCCCGAGTTGCACAGGTGGACAGCGCGCTCTTCTTCCGTCGCGTCCTTGTACTCGACCATTTTGGCGATGCGGTCGCCCTCGCCCAGGATGATGCGGCCGTAGTTGAGCGGGTCGGCCGGCGAGGAAGCCAGCACGACGACACCCGGACCGTCCTCGCCGTTCAGACGGTCCAGCATGCGGGTGAGAGTTTCGGCCTCGACGAACGGGGTATCGCCGTAGAGGATGAGCACGGGCCCGTCGTAGCCGGCAAGGGCGCTTGCAGCCTGCTGGACCGCGTGACCGGTACCCTTCTGCTCGGCCTGAAGCGCAACATCGACGCCGCGGCCATGGATGGCCTTCTCGACCTGCTCACGGCCCTTGCCGACCACAACAACCCGTTTGTCCGCGCCCAGCGCGTCGACGCGGTCGAGCAAATGCAAGAGAAGTGGCCTGCTGGCGATCGGATGAAGCACTTTGTGGGTGTCCGATCGCATGCGAGCACCCTGCCCAGCAGCGAGGATGATAACGGCAAAACGGCGCTGTTCATTCATTGGCGCGAGCAATGGCATGGTGCTCGGCGGAGCGCCAGTACCGAGGGTAGTGCAAAAAAAGAAGGGCGGCTCCGATCGGAACCGCCCCGCCAAGCCGCTCTGATGAACGCCTTAGAAGATGTTCATATAATATTCGTTCCCGACGAAGCCCATCTTCTGGACGTGGGCGCGCTTCGTAACCGCGAGCACCTCGTCGACCAGCTCGTATCGAGCCGTGGCCTCCGGCTGCAGGTGAAGCTCCGGAACCGGGTTCATCTGCTGCGTGATGTCCAGATACTGGCGCAGCTGATCCATGCTGACGGGGTTTCCGTTCCACAGGACCTTTCCGTCCGCGGTCACCACGACGATGTTCTTCGTCGGCAGCACCGGCGGCGGCGGCGTATTGGAGTTCTGCGGCAGGTCCAGCTTCACTGCGTGAGTCTGAATCGGGATCGTGATGATGAACATGATGAGGAGAACCAACATGACGTCGATCAACGGCGTCGTGTTGATGTCCAGCATCGGTTCGCCTGAGTCATTGGCACCAGTGGTCTGCATCGACATTGCAGAAAACTCCTATTCGGCGCGCACGCCGGGGTTGGGCGGTGGCTCGGAAATGAAGCCAACGCGCTGGAACCCAGCCTGCTGCATGGTGATGATCGCTGCGCCGATGCACTTGTACTGCGTGTTGATGTCGCCGCGGATGTGCGCCTCGGGCATGTTCTCTTCGTTGATGTTTTGAACACCACCGACGGCCTTGATCTGGTCCTCGAGCTTCTTGACCGCCCGATCCAGAAGATCCTTCTGGTTCATCTTCGTCAGTCCCCAATAGACTTCGCACGTGCCACCGGGGCCGTTACGCACTGTCAGGGAGACGTTTTCGGGCTTCGTCGTCGTCGGCTCGTAACGCACCTTCGGAAGCGACACCGGGATCGTCTGGATGACAACCGGGACGGTGATCAGGAAGATGATTAGAAGCACCAGCATCACGTCGGTCAGCGGAACGACGTTGATGTCGGACATCGCTTCGCCTTCGGCTTCTTCTTGGATTGTTGCTCCTGCCATAAGGCCGGTTTCTTTCCTCTACTTCAATCGCGGGAAGGACCAGGCCAGAACGGCCCAGGCCTTCCCTCGCAATTACTTCGCCGGGGTCGGCGTGCGGACTGGCTCGCTGCCGGTGGCCGGGGCAGTCCGGGCCTGGGCAGTGCCCTTGGGGCCGGACCCGGTGGTGCCGACCATGCGCGGCTTCACCGCGCCGCCCGACATCAGGTAGCCGTGGAGGTCGTTCGTAAAGGCCGCGAGGTCCTCCATGATCGACTTGTTGCGGCGGATGAGCCAGTTGTAGGCGAGCACCGCCGGAACGGCGACGACCAGGCCGAGCGCGGTCATGATCAGCGCTTCACCGACCGGGCCGGCAACGGTGTCAATCGAGGCCTGGCCAGCCGCGCCGATCTTGATCAACGCGCGGTAGATGCCGACGACGGTACCGAACAGACCGATGAACGGAGCGGTCGAACCGACAGTCGCGAGGAAGGCAAGGCCTTCGCCGAGGCGGGCGCCGATCGCACCCTGGCTGCGGGCGAGGCTGTTCGCCATCCAGTCATGCTGGTCGATGGGGTCGGTCAGCTTGCCGTGCTGCTCCTGCGCCAGAAGCGCATCGTCGACGATGGCGCGATAAGCGCTGCGCGACTCAAGCTTCGTGGCGGCTTCGCGCAGATTCGGCGAATTCCAGAAGCTCGCACGGACCTTGCGGCCCTGGCTGATGATCTTCTGCTGCTGCATCAGCTTCGTGAAGAGGATGTAGAATGAGAAGATCGACATCAAAACGAGGATGGTGAACACCGAAATGGCGATAATGCCGCCCTGTTGCAGAGCGGGGATTAGGCCGTATGGATTACTTCCTGCGGCTGCGGGTGCTGCTTGCATTGCTGTACTTTCCTTCTGAAACCTGTCTCAAAAAATCAGTCGTCTGATTATTCGGCGATGCGCCATGTAATCGTCTGAGAATAAGTGCTCGTCATTGGATTGCCGTTCGCATCCTGAGCCGGACTGAATCTCGCGCGCGAGCTCAGGATCCTGCAGGTGGTCGAATCCAGAGTCCTCGATCCGCTGGAATGCGAGACGCTGCATCCCGTAACCCGACCGCTCGTTCCGACCGTCAGGACGACCCCGACGCTGCCCTGCTCGTTATTGTCGAGCGCGCTCGGCGGATAATCGTCGTTCGAGAAAACTCCCTGCAAGTTTCCAACGAGGCTCTTAGCCTGCGACTGACGCGGCGCGGGCGGCGGTGCCGGGCGCGGCGGAGCCATGACTGGCGGCGCGACCGGCGGGATGACCGGAGATTCAACTGTTTGAATCGGCGGCTCAGGAGCCTGCAGCCGGACGAGCGGCGGAGGCGTCATCGGCGGCGGCGGAACCTTCGGCATATCCTTCGGCGGGGGCGGCGGCTGCTCCGGTGGGGGTGGCTGCTCCTCCACGTCGAAGGTCTTCAGGTCCTGGGCAGCCTTCTTGATCACATTGTAAGCAAGGCCGGTAACGATCGCATAGCCCAGGGCAAACTGGAGGCAGACGACCATGATGATGGCCAAGGTCCGGTTGCCGCTAAGTTCTTTGCGTTGCGCGTAGGACATTAACCCACAATTCTCCTCGATACGGCCGGGGGAGTACCACGGCTCAGACCGGGCGATCTGGCGCGCGCCCTGCCTTTAATGAAAGTCCCGATGTATCAACATATCATCGGAAACAAGCGCGCGTTCTTATCTCCGCGTCAAAGGCCGCGCAATGGGTTTTGTTCCACAGCCGGAAGGCGTGAAACTCTCAATAGGCCTTCTAGTCGTT
>JBEDUM010000118.1:0-14095 GCA_040414585.1 Sphingomicrobium sp.
CTGACAGCCCGGGACATCCAAGTGTCGCCGGTGCCCATTGCTCTCTCGATGCCCTCGAGCTTGCTGTCGGTCTCGCAAGGTCGGGCTCGGCGGCCGCGGTCGTTACCGGCCCCGTGTCCAAGGAGCAGCTCTACGGGATCGGGTTCCAGCATCCAGGGCAGACCGAGTTCGTCGCCGAGCGTTGCGGCGTGGCGCCGAGCAATGTCGTCATGATGCTCGCAGGTCCGACCTTGCGGACCGTTCCCGTCACCACGCACGTGGCAATTCGCGACGTGCCAGACAGCCTCACAATATCCCTGATCGAATCACGCGGGCGGGCGACCTTGCGCGGCCTCCAACGCAATTTCGGAATTCCGGAGCCGCGGCTCGCCGTCTCCGCCCTCAATCCGCACGCGGGTGAAGGAGGCCGTCTGGGCCAGGCGGAAATTGAAGTCATCGCACCTGCGATCGCGGCGCTGGCCGCCGAAGGATGGCGAGTGAGCGGCCCCCACCCGGCGGACACGATGTTCCACGCCCGGGCCCGCGCCAATTACGATGCAGCTCTCTGCATGTACCATGACCAGGCGCTGATCCCGATCAAGGCACTCCATTTTGAGGATGCGGTGAACGTCACGCTGGGCCTCCCGATCATCCGAACGGCGCCTGATCACGGGACAGCGTTCGACATCGCCGGCCAGGACCGTGCCGATCCGCGCCCGATGGCGGCAGCGCTGCGGATGGCCGCCGAAAGTGCCGTCATGCGCTCGGATGGCGTTTGAGCGGGCGAACCGATCCCCTCCGCGACGTCATTGCCCGTCATGGCCTGAGCGCAAGCAAATCGCTTGGTCAAAATTTTATCCTCGACAGGCAACTCCTCGCGCGGATCGCCGCAATTCCAGGGCCGCTTCAAGGCCAATCCGTATACGAGGTCGGTCCAGGCCCGGGTGGCTTGACCCGCGCACTGCTCGACACAGGAGCTTCCGTTGTAGCGGTCGAACGCGACCGTCGTTGCATACCTGCGCTGGCGGAGCTGCATGAGCAGTTCGGCGACAGGCTCCGGATCGTCGAAGCCGATGCGCTGAAGATCGACGAACTCGAGTTCGTTGGCGAGGACGCACATGTCGTGGCGAACCTTCCGTACAACGTCGGTACCGCCCTGCTACTCAAGTGGCTCGGTGGCGACTGGCCGCCGTGGTGGCGGTCGTTGACCCTGATGTTTCAGAAGGAGGTTGCCGAACGCATCGTCGCCCGGCCCGGCAATGATTCCTACGGCCGCTTGTCGGTTGCCTCCCAGTGGCGTTCGCGTCCGCGCATCGCGATGACGGTGAACAGGTCCGCCTTCGTGCCGCCGCCGAAAGTGACGTCAGCCGTTGTGCACATTGTGCCGGCCGAAGAGCCCGCCGGTGTAAGCGCGCGAATTATGGAGCGCCTGACCGAGGCGGCATTCGGCCAGCGCCGCAAGATGCTACGCTCGAGCCTCAAGCAATTTCCGGGCGCGTCCGACGCCGCCGAGAAGCTGGGAATTGATCTTCAACGGCGCGCCGAAACACTTAGCGTCGAGGAATATGTGAAGCTGGCTCGCGCGCTGTCCCCGACTTGATCCGGGATCAGTTGGACTTGGTCGGAACTTCCGGTGCCTTGGCTGACGCGACCGACGGACCGCGGCTGATCGCGGCGGAAAGCTGCGCAATTTGCGGACAACCCTTGGCGCCGCAGATCTGCTGCAACTTCTGGAGGTTTGCCTGTGCGCGCGCAGTCGCGCCCATCTCGACCATGGCCTCGCCCTGGACGGCGATCGCGTCCGGGTCGTTCGGTTCGAGGAGCAATGCCTTGCTCGTCATGCGAATGGCCTTGCCGTAGAGGTGCTGCTTCTCGGCAACCCTCGCGAGATCCACGAACGCACCGCGGTTGCGCGGATCGACGGCGAGTGCTGTCTCGAGCACGTCCTCAGCCTGTTCAAGCTTTCCAGCGCCCGTCAGGGCACGAGCCTCTCGCTGCAGCTCGATCGATTTCGGCTGGATCTGGTCATCGGCACGCTGGCCGAGCACTGGCGATCCAAGCGCGACACCCGCGAAACCGACCAATACAAGACGAGGCAAGGACCGCATCAAATTCTCCACTTCCTACGCAGCGACTAGCACGGACGCCTAAGTCGCGCGACGAAAAACCCGTCGGTGGCGTCATGGCCCGGAGTCAGTAACCGGCCTCCACCGTTCAAACGTCCTGCCGCAATGGACGTTTCCTCACTAATCCACGATGAATGGCGCTGAAGGAAGCGCTCAATCTGCCCTGCCCCTTCGCGGGACAGCAGAGAGCAGACAGCGTAGACAAGCCTGCCGCCCGGACGGGTCAGATCCGCGCCGATGTCCAGAAGCCGCTCCTGAAGGCTGACGAGACGGTCGAGCCGTTCCGGCGTGAGGCGCCAGCGCCCTTCCGGATTTCGCCTCCATGTACCGCTGCCGGAACAGGGCGCATCAACCAGGACGAGGTCCGCTTCTGCCCGCCATTCGGCAAGTTCCTCGAGCTCGCGAGGCGGATTGAGGAGGTGGGTCTCGATCATGGCTCCGGCGCGCTCGGCTCGGGACGGCAATTTCTGAAGCCGCGCGCGGTTGCTGTCCGTCGCCAGGATAGTCGCTCGGGGAGCCGCGGCGGCGAGAGCCAGTGACTTGCCGCCCGCGCCCGCGCACAGGTCGATGATGCGATCGCCGTTGCGGGCCTCACAAACGAGCGCGATCAGTTGGCTGCCTTCGTCCTGAACCTCGATGAGGCCATTACGATAAGCAGGGTATTCGTCGATCCGGCTGTCTGCGGGCAGGCGAATGCCCCAGGGGCTGAGCGGCGTCGCAGTCGCGTCGGCAAACTCAGTTAGCAGCTCGTCGCGGGGCGCACGATCGACGTTCACGCGCAAATCGACAGGTGCGCGTTCGAGAAGCGCGGGCCACTCCTCCTGAGTGACGATTGGGGACAGGTCCGGCCGTAGCCAATCGGGCACGATTCCAGGTGATGCGCCCCGCTCATTCTCTTGCCGGGGCTCGGGTCCACGCGGCAGGCCGAAGAGATCCAGCAATTCTCCGTCGTCTTCGGCGAGCCCGAGAATGGCTGCCCGGCCGCTTTTCGGAAGCTCCGCGGACCGGCGGATTGCACGGAAGACCAGCTCGCGCACCGCCCGCCGATCCTTGGCGCCCGCGTAGCGCCGATGCTTGAAATAGCGCGTGACGATCGCGTCGGCGGGCGCGCCATCTTCCCGCGCCGAAACAATCACCTCGTCAAGGATCTCGATCGCCGCCTGGAGGCGCGCGGCCGGAGTCATCGATCAACGCGTCGGATAGTTGGGCGCCTCGCGCGTGATCGTGACGTCATGCACGTGGCTTTCCGACAGGCCCGCATTGGTGATGCGGACGAAGCGCGCCTTTTTCTGCAGCTCGGGGATCGTCTGCGAGCCGGTATAGCCCATTGCCGCCTTCACGCCGCCGACCAGCTGGTGGATGATCTCGCGAACCGGGCCCTTGTAAGGCACCTGCCCTTCGATTCCTTCCGGCACGAGCTTCAGGTGATCCTTGATGTCCTGCTGGAAGTAGCGGTCGGCGGATCCGCGAGCCATCGCCCCGACGGAGCCCATGCCGCGGTAGGATTTGTAGCTGCGCCCCTGATAAAGGAAGATTTCGCCGGGCGCTTCTTCGGTGCCTGCCAGAAGCGAACCGACCATTACGGTCGACGCGCCCGCCGCAAGTGCCTTCGCCATATCGCCGCTCGTCCGGATTCCGCCATCGGCAATGACCGGGACGCCGTTGGCGGCGCTTGCCGCTTCCAGGATCGCGGTCAGCTGCGGAACTCCAACGCCGGCGATGATCCGCGTGGTGCAGATAGATCCAGGTCCAATCCCGACCTTGATGGCGTCGGCACCCGCGTCGACGAGAGACTTCGCCGCATCGGCGGTCGCGACGTTGCCGGCGACGACCTGCGTGGAGTTGGACAGGCTCTTCACGCGCTCCACTGCGCGCGCAACGTCCGTGTTGTGGCCATGTGCGGTATCGATGACGATGCAGTCGCACCCGGCTTCGATAAGGGCCTCGGAGCGTGCGAAGCCGGCATCGCCAACGGTGGTCGCTGCCGCGACGCGCAGCCGCCCTTCCGCATCCTTGGTTGCATGCGGTGTTGCGACCGCCTTTTCGATATCCTTTACGGTGATCAGGCCGACGAGGTGATCCCGATCGTCGACCACGAGCAGCTTTTCGATCCGGCGTTCGTGGAGGATCCGGCGCGCCATATCCTCGCTTGTGCCGAGACCAACCGTCGCGAGATTTTCCTTGGTCATTAGTTCGCTGACAGGCTGACGCGGGCTTTCGGCAAAACGTACGTCGCGGTTGGTGAGGATTCCACAGAGCTTTCCCGTCTTGTCGACGATCGGGATGCCGCTGATGCGGTTGATCTTCATCAGCTCCAGCGCTTCGGCAAGCGTCTGGTCCGGGGTCATGGAGATCGGGTTGACCACCATCCCGCTTTCGAAGCGCTTGACCTGCCGAACTGCGCTGGCCTGCTCCTCGACACTCATGTTGCGGTGGAGGACGCCGATGCCGCCAAGCTGCGCCAGGGCTATCGCCATGTCCGCCTCGGTTACCGTGTCCATCGCGGAGGACAGGATCGGAATGTTAAGCGGAATTTCGCGGGTTAGCCGCGTCCTTGTGTCGGCCTGGCTCGGCAGGACGCTGGATTCAAGCGGCTGCAGAAGAACGTCGTCGAACGTCAGTCCGAGCGGAATATCAGGGGCTTCGTTGAGTTGGGCCATATCGGCCCATGACAGGCAAAGGGAGCTTTGCCAAGGGGTTGCTAGCTGGCGGCACGCTCCAGCACACGCTGTGCGGCGTCAACGTGCATCCGCTCGATCATCTCGTTCTCGAACCGCTCGGCGCCGCCTTGGAATGCCTCAACGAGCTTACGAGCGCGTTCGATCTCTTGCTCGGTCGGTGAAAATGCTCGGTGGCACGGTTCGATCTGGTTCGGGTGAATGAGGCTCTTGCCGTCGAAGCCGAGCCGCCTGCCCTCCTGCGCTTCGGCAAGGAAGCCGTCCGCATCGTCCAATCGATTGAACACGCCATCGAACACAGCGATGCCCGACGCCCGAGCAGCCAGCACAATCATTTGCAGCGACGCCGAAATGGGCTCGCGGGTGGCATCGAGCGGAAGGCGCAGATCGGACCTGAGATCGTTCGTCCCCGCAATCAGGCCCGCGGAAACGTCGGCGATCTGAGCAGCCGCAAGGACTCCTGCGGCGGTTTCAATCATCGACAGCGCCGGCTTGCTGACGGCCTCCGCCACCCCATGGACGAGATGGGCCGAGATGGCGCGGGGAACGACCATGTGGTCGGCCCCGGATTGCGCCACTGCGTCCAGATCGAGCGTGTGCCACTCAGTTCCGACGCCGTTTATTCGGATCGCGACAGGCATCGGCCATTCGCTCGCGACTGCCTCTACGGCTGCCCTGCGAGCCTCTTTCTTGTCCTCGCGTCTGACCGCGTCCTCCAGATCAAGGACCACGAGATCAGCGCCTGCCTCTCGTGCCCTGGCGATCGCGCGCGGGTTCGAGGCCGGCAGGAAAAGCACCGACCGCACGGCGAACAGGTCGACACCCCTGTCGTTTTTCCCTTCCGCTCGCGTCATGACCGTCGCATCATGCCTCGGAATAGGGAGGTCGGGGAAGACATATGCTGACGACGTTTATGACCGCCGTTGCGGTCCTGGTGCTTCTGTACGTGATGATGGGCGTGAAGATCGTCCGCCAGGGCTATCGCTACACCATCGAGCATTTCGGACGCTTCGTCCGCGTCGCAGAGCCCGGCTTCAATTACGTGACCCCGTTCTTCTACCGTGTCGGCCGCCGCATCAACATGATGGAGCAGGTGCTCGACATCCCGGGTCAGGAGATAATCACCAAGGACAATGCGATGGTCGCCGTAGATGGCGTCGTCTTCTTCCAGGTCCTGGACGCTGCAAAAGCGGCTTATGAGGTTAGCGATCTCTACACGGCGATCATGGCGCTTTCGACGACGAACCTGCGGACGGTCATGGGTTCAATGGACCTGGACGAGACGCTGTCGAAACGAGACGAAATCAACACCCGCCTGCTCAGCGTCGTCGACAATGCGACCGAGAACTGGGGCGTGAAGATTACCCGCGTCGAGCTTCGCGATATCCGTCCGCCGCAGGACATCGTCAATGCGATGACCCGGCAGATGAAAGCGGAGCGCGAGAAGCGCGCCGTGATCCTCGAGGCAGAAGGCATGCGGCAGTCCGCAATCCTCAAGGCCGAGGGCGAGCAGCAGTCGGCGATTCTCGAAGCGGAGGGCGCACGGGAGGCGGCCTTCCGCGAAGCCGAGGCGCGCGAGCGCGCCGCCCAGGCGGAAGCGACAGCAACCAAGGCTGTCAGCGACGCGATCGAGCAGGGCAGCGCACAGGCGATCAACTATTTCGTTGCCCAGAAATATGTCGCTGCGGTCACCGAGTTCGCTCGGTCCCCCAACGCCAAGACGATCCTGTTCCCGGTTGAGGCGACGCAGCTCATCGGGACACTCGGCGGCATCGCCGAGTTGGCAAAGGAAGCTGTCGGCCCCGGTCGCCTTGCACAGGCGCCGAAGGGCAAGCCGGCAACGACCGTTCCCAAGGCTGGCGAATGAACGGACCGCATCTCGATCCAGAATGGCTGTGGCTGATCGGCGGGGTGGTGTTGCTGATCGCGGAGCTGATAGCGCCCGGATTCTTCCTGTTGTTCGTCGGCGCCGCGGCCTTGGCGACCGGCGTGTTCACCTTGCTGTTCGGCCTGGGCACCATTCCCCAGCTGGCGCTGTTCGCCCTTTATGCTGTGCTGGCGGTAATGCTCGGACGTCGGTTCTACGCCAATCGGGCTTCCGACAGCGGCGACCCGCTCTTGAACGACCGTGGACGCCGGCTCGTCGGAAAGGTCGTGACGGTCGTCGTAGCGGTCGACGAACATAATGGACGTGTCCGCGTCGGCGACAGCGAATGGAGTGCACGCGGCGGCCCCGCTGCCGTCGGCGAGCATGTGCGAATCACCGGCGTTGACGGCAATTGCCTTAACGTGGAACCCGTCCGCCCTCTCCTGACTGCCTGACTGGAGCAAATTCTTGTCCGAACTTCGATTCACCCGTCGTCAAACCATTGCTGCGCTCGGCGCGAGCGTAGCCCTTCCGCTACTCGCCAAATCAGGTGCGGTCTTTGCGCAGGCCAAGGCTCCTGCCACGGATGCGGAGGCGAGCGCTCTGCTCGATTCCGTCGCCGAGAACCTTCTCAAGCTTGGGCCAGAAAGCGCGACATCCCTCGGCATCGATACGGGCGGGCGCGCATGGATGCGCTCGAAGCTGAGCGATCATTCGGCAGCCGGGCAGCGGCAGGTTGCGGCCACCGTCAAGGCCGACCTCGCGCGGATCGAGGCGCTTGACGAAACCCGCCTCTCCTTCCCCGTCCGCACCAGCGTCGGTGTCGTGAGGAGCGCCTATCGGACCGCTCTCGAAGGATTTGCCTTTCCCTACGGCGACGTCGCCGTTGGCGGTTATCGCAACACGCCATACGTCGTGATCCAGAATGTCGGCGCCTACATCGACACACCAAACTTCCTCGATACCGACCATCCGGTGGAGACCGCATCGGACGCGGACGCATATCTCAGTCGGCTTGCCCAGTTTCCCAATCAGCTCGACGGTGAGCTGGAGCGCTTGCGCTCGGCCCGGGCGCAAGGAGTCGTCCCGCCGAACTTCCTGATCGACAAGGCTCTTGGCCAGTTGGCGATCGCTGCGAAGAATGCGCATGAAGGCGGCTCGCTGGTCGACTCGCTCGTGCGCCGCACCAGGGAGAAAGGCATCGCGGGGGACTGGGAAGCAAGAGCCCGAAAGATCGTGACTGGTGAGGTTGCGCCGGCCCTCGACCGACAGATCGCGGAACTTCAGGCAGAGCGCGCGGTTGCGAAGGACGTCGCCGGCGCGTGGGCTCTTCCGCACGGGCCCGAATATTACCGCTGGGCGCTCAAGGCTTCGACGACGACCAATCTGACGCCGGACGAAGTCCACCAGATGGGGCTCGACCAGCTCAAAGATCTGCAGGGCCGGATGGACCCGATCCTCAAAAGCCTCGGCTACACCCAGGGATCGATCGGCGACCGCATGAAGGCGCTCGCGAAGGACCCAGCTTACAAGTTCAGCGAAGGCGACAAGGGCCGTGCCGAGATCATGGCCTATATCCAAGAGCGGCTCGCGAAGATCCGCACCGTGCTTCCGCGCGCGTTCTCAACGCTGGTGCCCGGCCATCTCGAGGTCAAGCGCATGTCGCCCGAACAGGAACCGGGTGCTCCCGGCGCCTATGGCGGGGCCGGATCCATCGACGGAAAGATCCCGGGCAAATTCTGGATCAACCTGCGCACGACTGACCTGCACAGCAAATACAGCCTGCCCGATCTGGCCGCGCACGAGGCGATCCCCGGCCACGTCTGGCAGGGCGAGTATGCGAACAAGATGCCGCTCATCCGCACCATGCTCGCCTTCAACGCCTATTCGGAAGGCTGGGCACTCTACGCGGAGCAGTTGGTCGATGAGCTCGGAGTCTATGACGACTTCCCGGCCGGTCGCCTTGGCTACCTTCAGTCGATTGCATTCCGGTGCTGCCGCCTCGTCGTTGATAGCGGCCTTCACGCGAAGCGATGGACGCGGCAGCAGGCCGTCGATTTCTTCGTCAACGTCAACGGTTCCAATCCGCTCGAGGTCGCCTCCGAAGTCGACCGCTACTGCGCGTGGCCGGGCCAGGCCTGCGGCTACAAGGTCGGGCACAGCACTATCGTCAGCCTGCGCGACAAGTCCAAGGCGGCGCTGGGGTCCAAGTTCGACCTTCGCCAGTTCGACAATGCCGTCGTTGAAGGCGGCAACGTTCCGATGGACGTGCTGGCCAAGAACATCGACGAATATATCGCACGGACGAAGACCGCTTAATCGAGCGGACCTGCCTCAAGCCGGTGGACGGTTCGAGGCGAACGCAGGCGGAGCAGGCTCAACCCCGCGGCGACCAGCGCCGCGACCGCTGACGCCGCGAGCAGATCAGGCCCGGCGCGAACGCCGACGAGGTGGAACACGACCCCGACGGCGACGGCACCGGTGGTCTGGCCGAGCAATCGCGCCGTCGCCAGCATTCCGCCGGCTGCTCCAGAACGATGACGTGGTGCGGAGCTGACGATCGTCCTGTTGTTGGGCGACTGGAACAAGCCGAAGCCGATGCCACACACGGCCATGCGCCAGGCAATGTCGAACGTATCCGGATGGGACCCGAGTTGTGAGAGCATGAAAAGCCCAAATGCGAAAATGGCCAGACCAATGCCGCCGATGAGGCCTGCGCGAACGCGATCAGCCAGCCGCCCGGCGATCGGCGCAACGACCCCAAGCGCGAGTGGCCATGGCGTCATCAGCAAGCCGGTCTGGAATGCGCTTCGACCGAGTACCGACTGAAACAGGAAGGGCAGCGTCACATAGGCGAGCATCTGCGCGGCGAATGACACGGTCGACGTGCCGATGGACATGCTGAAGATGCGGATCTTGAGCAGGTCGACTGGGAACAAGGGTGCCGGATCACCCCGTTCTCGCCATACGAGCAGGAAGCCTGAAGCGATCCCAATCGCGATCAGCATCACTCCGAGGAGACTGCTCTCCCGGGCAAATGTCTCCGCGCCGAATATGGTGCAGCCCATCATCGCCGCACTGAGCACTGCCGCCAACCAATCGAGCGGGTGACCGTGGCCTCGGGCATGCGGGAGCGCCTTGCACCCGACGATAATCGCAGCGACGCCGATCGGCAGGTTGATCAGGAACAGCCAGGGCCAAGTCGCGACACTGAGAATGATTGCTGCGAACGTCGGACCAGCGGCGGCCGATATCGACAGAACCAAGGCATTATAGCCTATGCCGCGGCCCAGCATCCTAGCCGGGTAGGTCGCGCGAACCAACGCCGCGTTCATGCTCATGATGCAGGCAGCACCGACGCCCTGGAACACGCGGGCCGCGATCAGGCTGGTGAGGCCATGCGCCAACGCGCACCCTGCCGATCCTATCGTGAACAGCGCCAGGCCAGGAATGTAGACCCGCCGATAGCCGATGCGATCACCGAGCGCGGCCAAAGGCAACAGCAGAATCGTGATCGTCAGCTGATAGGCATTGACGATCCACACTGACATTGAAGGCGAAGCCGCAAGATCACTGCCGATCGTCGGCAGCGCAACGTTGGCGATTGAGCCATCGAGCACCGCCATGGACAGCGCGAGCCACACCGCCGCCGCAGACCAATAGCGCCGCGGAGTTGGAAGTCCGTCCTCGAACTGCGCCGATTGGACTTGCGAGTGCCCGAGGTTCACGCGCGTGGAATCGATTGGCGGCTGATCATCGTTCCAACGGCCATAGCGTCTTAGGGCAACGCCGCCACATCCGGGGGCACGAAATGTCGCCGTGCCTCGACCGAAAACAGCAGCTCACGCGAATAGAATCGAAGCGGCCAGTCTCGCCGGCCCATCGGCGACAGCAGCAGTTCGTTGACAAGGTCGTGGAGCGGCTCCTTCGGGTCGGCTTCCGCGAGGAAGAGCCGGACGCCGCGGAGGAACGCGCACGTGATCGTCTCATGATAGCCTTCGGTGTCGCTATTCACCCCGCCGACGCTTTCATTGTAACGGCGGATGACGCCCGGCAGCTCCTTGTCCAGGTCGATGTCCGGACGCCGGAGAACAAGGTAGGTCGTCGCGGCGAGATGCGCTTCATGCGTCCACTCCGGTCGCGGCAATGTGCGCGCGAGCAGTCCCTCGCCGATATGCTCAATCTCGGCGTCGGAATGGAAGAATCTGGGTCGATATTCGGTCATTGATCGGGTCCTTTTGAGGGCCCGATCATCGACCGGGCCTAAGCAGCGGTTTGAGTTTGCGTTTGGGTTTGTCGCGATTGCTGTTGCGCATGCTTGGGGGCAGCTTGACGCACGCCCTCGTCCACTTGGTCCGCGAATTGCGCGAAATTCTCGACGAAGAGGTCGACGAGCTTCGCGGCGGTCCGGTCATAGTCGGCCGGGTCTGACCATGTGCTGCGCGGATCGAGAAGCTCGGTGCAGCCGGGCAGTTCGAGCGGAACTTCGAAGCCGAAGTTCGGATCCTTGCGGGACTTGGCATTCTTCAGGCTGCCGTCGAGGGCCGCGTCGAGCAGCGCGCGCGTTGCCTTGATCGGCATGCGCTTGCCCACGCCGTACTTGCCCCCTGTCCAGCCGGTGTTGACCAGCCAGCAGTCGACCTTGCCCTCAGCAATCCGCTTCTTGAGCAGATTGCCGTAGACCGACGGATGACGCGGCATGAACGGCGCGCCGAAGCACGTGGAGAAGGTCGCTTCCGGCTCCGTGACGCCGATCTCCGTGCCGGCGACCTTCGCCGTGTACCCGGACAGGAAGTGATACATCGCCTGATCGGGCGTCAGCTTGGCGATGGGCGGAAGCACCCCGAAGGCGTCCGCCGTCAGCATGACGACGTTCTTCGGCAGCGGACCCATGTTCTCGTCGGACGAGTTCGGGATGAAGTCGATCGGGTAAGCGCCGCGGCTGTTCTCGGCGAGCGTGTTGTCGTCGAGGTCGAGCTCGCGCGTGACCGGATCGATCACGACATTCTCGAGTACCGTCCCGAAACGCTTCGTCGTCGCGTAGATTTCCGGCTCCGCCTCCGCGGAGAGACGGATCATTTTGGCGTAGCAGCCCCCTTCGAAGTTGAAGACAGCCGTATCCGACCAGCCGTGCTCGTCGTCACCGATCAGCGTGCGCTTCGGGTCGGCCGAAAGCGTCGTCTTGCCTGTGCCCGACAGGCCGAAGAAGATCGCGGTGTCGCCCTTCGGTCCGATATTTGCCGAACAATGCATCGGCATGATGCCCTGCGGCGGCAGAATGAAGTTGAGAAGGCCGAAGACCGACTTTTTCATCTCGCCGGCGTAAGCGGTGCCGCCGATAAGAATGATTTTCTTCGAGAAGTTGATGGCGACGACCGTCTCGCTACGGGTGCCGTGGCGCTTCGCGTCGGCTCGGAAGCTTGGCAGGTCGATGATTAGATATTCAGGCTGGAAGCCGGGCAACTCGTCCGCCTCGGGGCGCACCAGCAAAGTGCGGATGAACAGATTATGCCAAGCGAGCTCGTTGACGATGCGGACGCGGACACGATGCTCTCGCTGTGATCCTCCGTAGAGGTCGGCCACGTAGAGTTGGTCCTTGTCGCCCAGCGCCAGCAGGAAATCGTCGTAAAGCCGCTCGAATGATTCGGGGTCCATCGGCTTGTTGCCGTTGTTCCACCAGATCACATTCTCGGTGAGCGCGTCCTTGACCGTGAACTTGTCCTGCGCGCTTCTTCCGGTGTGCTTGCCAGTACGAACGACGAGGGGGCCTTCCTTCGCCAGCAAGCCTTCGCCGCGGCGAACGGCATGCTCGACCAGCGGCGCCGTCGTCAGGTTCCAGAAGATCTCCGCGCGGGTAGCTATGCCTTGCGCTTCAAGCCCGCTGTGCGGGACCCGATCAGTCACCAATTATCCCTTTCCCAAATATTATAAACGGCGGCGGCCGATGGGCCTGCCGCCGCATACGTATGCGAAAGCCCTATAACCCTGAAAAAGTCGCATGGTCAAAACGGCATAGCGTGCCGGACCGTCGTTGCGCCCGATAATAGCACGAACTTGTCCCACATGCGGACAAAATAGGATTCCGACATGAAATTTGCACCGCCTTGTCTCTCCCGATGGCGCTCGGTAAGCCCCTTGGTTCAATCGGCTGGGGCACAAGCAAGGGGCGGATGAGCCAGGTGATCGCGCTGGTCGACGACGACCGCAACATTCTGACGTCAGTTTCGATCGCCCTCCAGCAGGAAGGCTTCGTAACGCGCGTCTATTCCGATCCAGCGATGGCCCTGAAGGCATTTGCTGACAACCTTCCCGATCTCGGTGTCTTCGACATCAAGATGCCCGGTCTCGACGGGATGGAGCTGCTCCGACGCGTCCGCGAGTTCAGCTCAATGCCGGTTATCTTCCTGACGTCGAAAGATGACGAGCTGGACGAGGCCCTTGGGCTCGCCATGGGCGCGGACGATTATATCTCGAAGCCCTTCTCCCAACGCCTGCTGATAGCGCGCATCCGTGCGCTGTTACGGCGGCAGGAACTGGCGAAAGGTGAAGCGACCGCGAACAGCGAGGAAGCGGAGCTTCCCTTGCTCGAGCGCGGACGGCTCTTGATGGACCCGGCACGTCACAAGGTTCGCTGGGATGGAAAGGACGTGAACCTCACTGTCACCGAGTTCCTGATTCTCGAAGCCCTGGCCCAACGGCCGGGGGTCGTGAAATCGCGCAACCAGCTGCTCGACGTGGCCTACAACGATGACGTCTATGTCGACGACCGCACGATCGACAGTCACATCAAGAGAATCCGTCGGAAATTCCGAGCGCAAGACTCTGAATTCGATGCGATCGAGACCCTCTATGGCGTCGGATACCGATTCGACGAGTGAGGAGTCCGACCTGGCCTTGAGCTGGTCGGGGCGCTGGACGCTCAGCTATCGCATTCTTGCGTTGAACGTGATCACGTTCCTGCTTGTCGCCCTGAGCACGCTTTATCTCGATGTGTTCCGGAACCGCCTCAGCAAGGAGCGGACGCAGCAGACGAGGATCGAGACTGCAACCACCGCCGCGGCTTTGACGCACGTATCCCAGGCAGAGTGGCCAGCATTGCTGGCGACGATCTCCCGGACAAACTCAGATCGATTTCGACTTTTCGCGCCCGACGGACGGCTTCTGATCGACAGCTGGACGCTTACCGGTCCTACCTATGAGCTGAAGAATCCACACACCCAGAAGTGGACCAAGGACGTCGCGCGTGCCCTTGATCGGGGCTTCAACGCATTGGTCGGAGCTCGTTCGCTCGAGGAATATACCGAGCCAGCCGTCGATCGGCTGCAGGCCTGGCCTGAGGCCGTGAGGGCCCTTGAACGGAACAAATATACTACGGAGGTGCGCAACGCGCCCGACCTGACACCCGTCATTTCTGCGGCGGTGCCAGTGGAGGGGGGCGTTCTTCT
>JBEDUM010000119.1:0-42201 GCA_040414585.1 Sphingomicrobium sp.
CCGCAAGGCGCACCAGCCGGTAACACCCTGAGGATGCCACCGGTCGGGGGCAATGTCGATTCACCTGGCCGCGACCTTGATCGATCCCTGCAGGGCAAGCGCGCTGCCTGCGCGGGCGACTGCTTCCTGAATGTCGATCTTGGCCTTGGACATCGCCACGGAATAGCAATGATGCTGCGCGATCAGATCAGCGACAGGCGCTCTCCGATCCTCGAAGCAAAGACCGGTCGCCGCGCGGTCGACGCGGCGGTCGAGGGTCGACCGTCCTGCGGTAGACGAAAGGTCCAGGTCCGCATAGCTCACGATGGCGGTCGGCACGCCGCCCTCGACGATGACAGGGTTATCCTGGGCTCCGGCCCGTCCTGCCGCCAGGACGATTCCGGTCAAAGCGATCACAATGCGCTGGGTCTGCATCGTTCATCTCCTGTGACTGGACGACCAGTTCGGTCATCCATTCAAGAAGACTATGCCTGCGCCGGTTTGGCCGAAATGACAGAAGCCCCTCGATTTGTGCCAACTTTTCGAGACTTGCGCTCGATCTCCGAAAGGCGGTCGGCAGTACCTAAATAGGTCCTACTTTCTTCCAACCGTTACCCTGCTAAACCCGCCCGTTCATGCCTGAAGCCGTAAATCCAACTGCAAGACCGCACCTCTATCTGGTCGACGGATCGAGCTACATTTTCCGCGCCTATCATCGGTTGCCGCCGCTGACGAACCGCCACGGCCAGCCAGCCGGCGCAGTTTATGGCTACACGACCATGCTGTGGAAGCTAGCGGACGGTCTCAATAAGGCGGAGGGACCGACGCACATGGCGGTGATCCTCGACGCATCCGAGCACACGCACCGCAATGAAATGTACGACCAGTACAAGGCGCACCGCCCGCCGCCGCCCGAGGACCTCGTCCCCCAATTCCCGTTGATCCGTACCGCGACTCGAGCTTTTTCGATTCCGTGCATCGAGGAGGAGGGACTGGAGGCCGACGACATCATCGCCTGCTATGCAACGGCGGCGAAGAACGCCGGGTGGCGTGTGACGATCGTCAGCTCCGACAAGGACTTGATGCAGCTCATCGACGAGGATGCCGGGATCGACATGCTCGATACGATGAACGATCGGCGGATCGGCCGGACCGAGGTGCTCGAGAAGTTCGGAGTACCGCCGGAAAAGGTCGGCGACGTGCTCGCGCTAATGGGTGACAGCGTCGACAATGTTCCGGGCGTTCCGGGGATTGGGCCGAAGACGGCGAGCCAGCTGATCCAGGCGTACGGTGATCTGGAGACGGTGCTTGCTTCGACTGACCAGATCACCAAGCCCAAATTGAAGCAATCGCTGATCGAATATGCCGCCGATGCGCGGCTGTCGCGTGAGCTGGTGCGCCTGGTCTGCGATTCGGCGCTGCCGGAGCCGCTCGAGGCGCTCGCGCTGAAGGGAATACCGCCCGAGCCGCTCAAGAACTTCTTGGAAGATCAGGGATTTAAGTCACTGCTGAACCGAATGACCGGTGGCGGCGCGCAGCAGACCGGAGCGACCGTGCGTCATGACGTCATGGCGGCGCTTGAGCCGAAACAGCAGGGGCCCGCGCCAGCTGAGCAGATTGAGGTCGACCGCTCGAAATACGAGACCGTAACCGACGAGGCGGCTCTCGATCGATGGATCACCGAAGCGACAGCTCAGGGCTTTGTTGCGATCGATACCGAGACGGACTGTATCGATTGCATCATCGCCAGACTCGCCGGCGTGAGCCTCGCCACCGCGCCGAACCGCGCCTGTTACATTCCCGTCGGGCACACGGGCGGCGACCTGCTGTCCGATGCTCCGCGGCAGCTGCCGCTTGACCTCGTCCTGGCAAAGCTGAAGCTGCTCCTGGAGGACGCCGCAGTCCTCAAGATCGGACACAACCTGAAGTACGACTGGGTGATGTTCGAGAGAGCAGGCATCGAGGTCACTCCGATCGACGATACGATGGTGATGAGCTTCGATCTCGACGCCGGCCGGTCCTTCGGCCACGGACTCGACGAGCTCGCCAAGCTCCACTTCGATCATGAGTGCATCCCATTCAAGCAATTGTGCGGGACGGGCTCGAAGCAGATCACCTTCGACAGGGTTCCGCTACAGGCAGCGACTGAATATGCCGGCGAGGATGCCGACATCGCTCTCCGACTGTGGCTCAGGTTGAAGCCGCGGCTCGCGGCGGAAGGCGCGAACCGTGTCTATGAGCGCGTCGACAAGCCACTGGTGCCCGTCATCGCCCGCATGGAGCGGCGCGGGATCCAGGTCGACCGCGACTATCTGGCTCGGCTTTCGGCCGAGTTCGGACGCGACATCCAGGCCCTTGAGGAGAAAATCTACGAGGCTGCGTGCGGGCCCTTCACAATCGGTTCGCCGCAACAGCTTGGGCAGGTGCTTTATGAGCGGCTCGGTCTGAAAGGTGGCCGCAAGGGCAAGAGCGGCCAATATTCGACCGATGTGAATGAGCTGGAGCGCCTCGCGGCCGAAGGGGTGGAGTGCGCGACGCTGGTTCTTGAATGGCGGCAGCTCACGAAGCTCAAGTCGACCTACACCGACGCCCTGCAGGCCCAGATCAACCGGGAGACCGGGCGCGTCCACACGAGCTTCTCTCTCACCGGCGCGCAGACGGGTCGGCTATCGTCCAACGACCCGAACCTGCAGAACATTCCCATCAGGACCGAGATAGGGCGCAAGATCCGTGACGCCTTCGTGGCGGCGCCTGGCTACAAGCTCCTGAGCGCCGACTACAGTCAGATCGAGCTCAGGCTGGCTGCGCACATGGCCGACGTGCCACAGCTCAAACAGGCGTTCCGCGACGGCGTCGATATCCACAACCTGACTGCCGAGGAACTGTTCGGCACGGTAGACCGCGACACGCGAGGAAAGGCGAAGACGGTCAATTTCGCGATTCTCTACGGCATATCGTCCTGGGGCCTGGCTGGCCGTCTCGGCGTGTCAAAGGAAGAAGGCAAAGCGATCATCGACCGCTATTTCGAGCGCTTCCCCGGAATCCGCGCGTACATCCACAGCACGCTGGGGGCCGCCCGCGAGCAGGGCTTCACGCAGACATTGTTCGGCCGCAAAACGCATTTTCTTCCGAACATCCGCTCGCCGAATCCGTCAATTCGGGGAGGCGCCGAACGCGCGGCGATCAATGCGCCGATCCAGGGCACAAGCGCAGACCTTATCAAGCGGGCGATGGCGCGGATGGATGATTCGCTCGCGGAAGCGGGCCTGGAAAGCGTCCGAATGCTCCTGCAAGTGCACGACGAGCTGGTGTTCGAAGTGCCGGACGGACAGGAAGAAACAGCAGCCGACGTCATCCGGGGCGTAATGGCCCACGCCGCAGAGCCTGCGATCAAACTCGATGTCCCATTGGACGTCGAGGTCGGATGGGGCGCTCACTGGGGCGAGGCGCATTGAACGAGGCCGAAAGCCCGAGGGTTCTAGCCGAAACCGCCGATACGGGTGTTCCCGACGCCGACATGGCAACGCTCGCGAGGGGCGGGCGGCTCAACGTCTTCGGCTTCGTGCTTCGGCTGGCGGGGATGCTACCGTTCCTGTTCATCGGCGGCCGAATCTATGGCCCCGCCGCCCTCGGCCGCTTCGCTTATGCGATACTGGTCGTCGAGTTCGGCGCGCAGATCGCGGCGCTGGGCCTGAGGCGAGGGCTCGCCCAGCAGCTCGCGAACGCGAAGAAGCCGCAGGCCTGCATCGTAGCCGACGCGATTCTGGTCGCGGCGATCGGTTCGGCGGTTGGGATGGCGATCCTGATTCTCTTCCCCAAGGCAATGTACCCGACGACGCCGGTTGGTGGCCTCGATCGGCTGCTTGCGATCACAGTCATCGCCATATCCTGGACGGACATCGCGCTCGCGGCGCTTGCTTATCACAATGACGTCGGTGCGACGGTGTGGGCGCGCTCGATTGTCCAACCATGGACGATCAGCATCGCCGCCTTCGTGCTCTCGTTCATCCCGATCATGGTCAGCCGCGGCGATGGGCTGATTATCGCGTACGTTCTGTCGATGGTCGCCGCGCTGATCGCCGCGCTGATCCCGCTGGTGCGCTGCTACGGCCTACCCCGCGAATGGAAGCCCGACCTCGGCACGTCCTGGACCACCGCCGTGCGCAATGTGCCGGTCGCAGCGGCGGACGTGGTCGAGTGGGCATCGCGACGCATCGACCTCGCAGTACTCGGGGCATTCCTTCCGGCGAGCTTTGTCGGCATCTATTATGCCGCGCAGCAGGTCGCGACCTTACCGGCCAAGCTCAAGACCAGCTTCGAGCCGGTGCTGGGTCCAGCGATCGTGCGGCGCCTCGCGGCGAACGATCGCGCGGCCGTCGCCAAGCAGGTGCGCCAAGTCACCTACTGGATCATCGCCGCCCAGGCCGGGATCGCGCTCGCGCTCGGAATCCCCGGCCGCGCGGTCATGGGACTCGTAGGCTCCGGGTTCACGGGCGGTACGGCTATGCTCGGCTTTCTCCTTGCCGCAGAGGTCATCGCCGCCGCCGCAGTCGTGAGCGAAGCGGCGCTGATCTTCGTCGCGCGCACGCAGAACATGATCATCAGTATCATCATGCTGGCGATCGAGGCCGGCCTCGCGGCCGCATTGATCCTGATCATGAAGCACGAGGGCTTCCCGCAAGCGTACCAGGCAACCGGTCCGGCGATCGCTTTATGCGTGGCCCTGGGCTTTGCATCGATCACAAAGTCATGGCTGTTGAAGCAAAAGCTCGGGGCGCCGGTGTCGGGCTGGCGCTGGAGCATAGGCTGGTCTGCCGCTGCGGGAATCGCGGTCGGCGCGCCGGTGCGGTTATTCCTCCCGGAAACGCTGCAGCTGGTCATCGGTATTCCGCTGATCCTGGCGGCCTTCGGCACGGTCTTGTGGACCAGGGGCTTCGGTCCGGAAGACCGCGAGCTCTTCAAGCTGCGCAAAGACGAGGTTCGCGAGCTGCGGGAGGCGGAAGAAGCCGCCGAGGCGCGCGATCAGGTCGAAGACGACCTCGTCTGAAGGCTAATGCCGGAAGTGCCGCATTCCGGTGAAGACCATGGCGAGCCCTGCTTCGTCGGCTGCGGCGATCACCTCTTCGTCCCTGATCGATCCGCCCGGCTGAATGACGGCGGTCGCTCCTGCCTCGACGGCGGCGAGCAGTCCGTCCGCGAAGGGGAAGAAGGCGTCGGAAGCGACGGCTGATCCGAGCGTCCGGGGCTCATCCCAACCATTCGCTTCCGCGGCTTCGCGGGCACGGATCGCGGCAATGCGCGCACTGTCGCGGCGGTTCATCTGCCCGGCGCCGATTCCGGCGGTAACCCCATCCTTCGCATAGACAATCGCATTCGACTTGACGTGCTTTGCTACGGTCCACGCGAAGAGGCAGTCCGCGATTTCCCGTTCGGTCGGCTGGCGCTTGGTCACGCATCTCAGGTGCTCGCGCGCGATGATGCCGCTGTCGCGATCCTGAACGAGGAGGCCTCCCGTAATGACCGCGAGCGTCTGGCCTGGCCGCGACGGATCGGGGAGCTCACCGGTCAGCAGCAGGCGAAGGTTCTTCTTGCGCGCGAAGATCGCGCGGGCATCTTCGTCCGCATCGGGTGCGACTACTACCTCGGTGAAAATGTCGGTGATCGCCTCAGCCGTCGCTGCGTCCAGAGACCGATTTGTGGCCACAATGCCTCCGAACGCCGAAACACTGTCGCAAGCAAGCGCTTCGCTCCAGGCATCGAGAAGCGCTTCCCGGGTGGCGACGCCGCTGGGGTTCGCATGTTTGACGATCACGACCGTCGGCGGCCCGTCGCGGAATTCGCTGACCAGTTCGAGCGCCGCATTGGCGTCGTTGAGATTGTTGTAGCTGAGTTCTTTGCCCTGCACCTGCTCAGCTTGTGCGATGCCCTTCGTAGTCGGCCCGACCGGCACATAAAGCGCCGCCTGTTGGTGAGGGTTCTCGCCGTAGCGGAGGCTCATCTTTAGCTTCGACGCAATCGTCCAAGTCCCTGGCCACCGCTCGCCCTGGTCCGCGAACGCGAACCATTGCGAGATGGTGGAGTCGTAGGCGGCGGTGAGCGCGAACGCCTTGGCAGCAAGCTTCTTTCGAAGCTCGAGCGTGGTGTTTCCACCATGGGTATCGAGCTCGGTCAGCAGAGCCGCATAGTCAGCCGGGTCAGTCACGATCGCGACGTGCGCGTGGTTCTTTGCCGCCGAACGCACCATCGAGGGGCCGCCAATGTCTATATTTTCGATAATCGTATCGCGATCGGCGCCGCTCATCACGGTGTTGAGGAATGGATAGAGATTGACGACAACCAGGTCGATCGGCGCGATCCCGTGTTGCTTCATAGCGGCGGCATGCTCGGGATTGTCGCGCACGCCGAGCAGGCCGCCATGGACCTTCGGATGGAGGGTCTTCACACGACCGTCCATCATCTCCGGGAAGCCCGTAAGTTCACTAATGTCACGCACTTCGGCGCCATTTTCGCGAAGTTTGGTAGCCGTCCCACCGGTCGAGACGATCTCGACTCCATGGCGCCCCAGTCCGGCAGCGAGCTCTTCGAGCCCGCCCTTGTCGGAAAGGGAAATGAGTGCCCGGCGAACCGGTACGAGGTCCGTCATATCTGTCCTTCTGATTAGCTGGTACGGCGGAATTGCCAGCCGATTTCGCCGCCCAATGCCGACACTTCGCCGACGATGACAAGCTGACTCGTGCGGTTCGGCTGGCCGCGGCCGTCGATCCAGAGGCTTTCCTCGGTGGTCAACATCCCGCCGCGGCAGCGGAAGTTCCACGGCGGAGCTCCGCGCGAGCGAAGGATCGCGCCCATGCCGTCGGCGGTCGCGGTTGGCTCCACGCCAGGCGCGAGATGGAAGCGAACCGCGTAAGCTGCAGATTCGCGGATCTTCTTGCGACCCTTGGCAATGAGCTGGTCTGCGCCGCGCAGCTCCTTCCCGTCGTTGCCGAGCATTACGCTGCGCTTGTGGATCAAACCGAAAGCACGAACATAGCCGTCGTGACTAGATTCGAGCCGGCTCGCGTCATTGTCCTCGCTGCGCTCGATACTGACGTCCTCGACGCCTTTCCCGAGCGAGCCGTCGGCGAGAATGTTCGTCGAGTTGGTATCCTCAAGCACCAGGGTGCTATGGGCTGCGGTGGTGCTGAGGCCCTGCACCAGTTCTTCCGGAAGATCGGTCGGAAGAGGTCCAGGTCCGCCGCAATTCACGACCAGACGCTGCGGCCCATCAGAAAGTTCAAAGGCGAGCGTCGACGCTGAGCCGTATGCCGCCATCTTCTGCGGCGGAGGCGGCGCGGCATCGAGGACGAGGATCGTGCCAAGCGCGGACAAACGCTGATATCCCCAGCCGCGCGCTTGCCGCAGCGGACGCGCTCTGAGGCCGCACCCTTCGATCAATGCCGTAAGCCGCGACGCCTCGCCGGGATTACAGCCCTGCCAGCTCGACAGCGCGCCATCGCCCATCGTGACGCCATGAAGCGCTGCGAGCGAGGCCTGAGCAGCCGCCTCGATCGAGTCGGGAATAGTCTCCTTTGCCGCAAGGTAGCAGCCGCGGAGAAGGCCGAGCCGGTCGACGAGCAGCGCCTGCTCGAATGGCGAACGGCTGATCAGGCCGCCGTCGTCAAACTGCGCACCGGCGAGCGCGCGTCCGAGGCCGGCCTCGCCGCGAGCGATGCGCGGCACGCCGCCCTGGACGAGGAGCCCCGCCGCAACCACGCCGCACCAGGCCGTGACCCGCTTGAGCCCGAGCGACGCCTTATCGGCGTGCGCATCCAAATGGCGCGCGCCGCGTGCGAGCGTGTTGAGCAAGGCGGAGCGGTAGCCGCTGTCGGCGCTCGACAGAATGTAAGGCGCGTAAGCTGTCCAGAAGAGGATTCTCTCGCCCCAGAGATGCGGAGCCCAGGCCTCGTCGACCTTCGTGCCATGCGCAAGCAACCACCGCCCCGCGACCGACTCGGCCAGACGCGCGCCATTCTCCCGTGAAGCAGCCGCGGCCAGATCGCGCAGCCATGAGAAGCCCTGCAGCTGCTCGGCCAATGCGCCCGTAGTTCCGACGGACGCGAGGTCGAGATCGCTGAGGGCAAGCGTTTCGCTGCCGACGGTGAACCTACCGCTGAGAAGGGAGTCTCCGCGCTGGCGGTTTCCCTGCACATGGTCGCGCGGGACCGCGACCAGCTTCAGCGGCTGCCGGTTATGCTTCAGGCGGGAGAGAAGCGAGCCGCGCGCGAGCTTTTGTACAACGGCGCTTTCGGCCGAGCCGCGCGCGTTCACCCGCCGCCCCTGAGCGCCTTGATGTTTGCCGCGTAAGCGTCGGGGCCGCCGCGGAATACCGCGGTCCCTGCGACAAGTACATTAGCACCAGCGTTGACCGCCTGCGGCGCCGTCTCGGGATCGATGCCGCCGTCAACTTCGATTCGGACGTCGAGATTTTCTTTTGAAATGCGATTGGCGATCGCCCCGATCTTCCTCAGCTGGCTTGAGATGAACCTCTGTCCGCCGAAGCCGGGATTGACGCTCATCACCAGCACGAGGTCGATGTCCTCTAGAACGTAATCGAGCGCTTTGGCGGGAGTCGCAGGGTTGAGCGACACGCCGGCCTTCTTGCCGAGCGCCTTGATGCGCTGGACGGTGCGGTGAAGGTGTGGGCCGGCCTCGGGGTGGACCGTGATGATGTCGGCGCCGGCTTCGGCGAATGCATCGAGGAACGGATCAACCGGAGAGATCATCAGGTGGACATCAAACGGCTTCTTCGTATGGGGCCTCAGCGCTTTCACGACAGCGGGGCCGATCGTGATGTTGGGCACAAAATGGCCGTCCATCACGTCGACATGAATCCAGTCGGCTCCCGCTTCGTCGATCGCGCGTACTTCCTCGCCGAGCTTTGCGAAGTCGGCAGAGAGGATTGACGGCGAAATGAGCGGCCCGGCCATGGGTCCGATTAGACGGGATTAACTGCGGCGGACAAGCCGTGCGATGAAGAAGCCGTCGAGCCCGCCCTTCTCTTCGAGCATGCCCGGAAGGATGCGGATCCAGCCCTCGGATGCTGGGGTTACGAAGTCGGGCATCTCGTCGGCCCGTGGCGCGTCGATTTCGAACTCAGTGCGCGCCCTGAGAATCTCGGAAATCGCCTGCTCACCTTCCTCGGTTTCCAGCGAGCAGACCGAGTAGACGAACGCACCCCCGGGTTTCAGCCATTGAACGGCGCGGTCCAACAGCCTCGCCTGGAGCTCGGCGCCTGCAGCGATGATATTCGGCCGGGCGCGGTAGAGGACCTCTGGGTGTCGACGGAACGTGCCCGTGGCCGAGCAGGGCGCGTCAAGCAAGATGGCGTCGAAGCGCCGATCGGGCGTCCACCCCAGTGCGTCGGCTTCGATGAGCTGGGCTTCCATATGCGTTCGGCCGAGATTTTCGCTCAGTCGTCCGAGACGACTTTTCGACGAATCCACCGATGTGACCCGATGTCCGGCCGCAGCGAGCTGCATCGCCTTGCCGCCCGGTGCCGAACACAGATCGAGCACGTCTAGAGCTGCGTCAGGAATGAGCCGCGCCGGCAGCGAGGCGGCAAGATCCTGGACCCACCACGTGCCTTGGTCGAATCCGGGAAGCTCCGTGACCGAACTACTCTCCAGCCGCACATGTTTGGGGGCGAGCGAAATGCCACCGTGCGCGGACACATGGGACCGCGCCTGAGCATCGTCGGCGAAGGTGAGATCGAGCGGCGGGCGGCGCACGATCTGACGCCGGGCAGCTTCGACGGTCTCCTCGCCCCACGCGGCACGCCAGCGCTCTTCGACGGCCTCCGGAAGCCTTGACGTGTCAGAAGCGGGCAGGCCCCGCCTCATCAGCGTTCCAAGAACGCCATGCACCAGGCGCCGCGGTCCTCCATCCACCAGCGGCAGCGCCGTCGCGACGAGCGCATGTTCGGCCGTACCGAGACCGATTTTTTGCGCGAGCGCTAAGCGGAGGACCATCCGCGCCTTCGAATCGCCGGGCAGGCGCTGCCGCGTCGCGCTGTCGATCAATGCGTCGAGATCAGGGAGACGGCGCAGCGTTTCGCCCGCAATGGCAACCGCTAGGGCGCGATCGGGTCCGGACAGGTTGTTGGCGGCCGTACCCGCGTTTTCTAGCGTCTGGCCGCGCCGAAGGACCGCGTCGAGCATCTGCAACGCGGCCTTCCGCGCCCCCACGCCTTCAACGCTTGGCATCGGCTCTGGAGATCATCATCTTAGCGCCATGAAACGCCCGAAGCATATGAAAGCCCCGGCTCATCTCAGCCCATCCCCGCCGGTGCCGAAGCCTGGGTTGCTCAAGTCGCAGGAACCTCCCGCGGGAGAAGAGACTAGACTCGATCCGACGCGCTACGGCGACTGGGAGAAGAAGGGAATTGCGGTCGATTTCTAGTCTTCTTCGTCACCCGGCGGGCGGCTGAGCATGGTTTCGAGCAGCTCGTCGAGTCGGACCCTGCCTTCGAGAAGCTCGTTCACCGCTTCAACAATCGGCATGTCGATCTCGCGCTCGACGGCGATTCGGTTGAGAACCGGCGCGGTGTGAGCCCCTTCGGCAACCGTTCGCCGGTCCTTGAGCAGGTCGCGCACCTCGTGGCCTTCACCGATGGCTTTCCCAAGCGAGAAATTGCGGCTGCTGGTTGAATTGCATGTCAGCACCAGGTCGCCGAGCCCTGAAAGGCCGGCGAGCGTCTCGCGCCGGCCGCCCATGGCAAGCCCGAACCGCACCATTTCCGCGAATCCCCGCGCGATGAGCGCCGCGCGCGCGTTCTGCCCCAGGCGCTTTCCCTCGACGATCCCGCAAGCAATCGCGAGGACGTTCTTCACGGCACCCCCGACCTCCGCGCCGGCAACATCGTCGGTACAATAGGTACGGAAATTCACGAGGTTGATGCGCGCGCGCAGTGCTTCACCAAGCGCCCGGTCCTCACAAGCCAGAGTGACCGCAGTCGGTAGTCCAACTGCCACCTCGTGAGCGAAGGTCGGGCCGGACAGCACCGCAACGGGCGACGATGGGCAGACTTCACGCGCGACTTCATGCAGCAGCTTGCCGCTGCGTTCCTCTATCCCCTTTGAACAGAGGAGGAGCGGTCGGTCCCCCGTGGGAGCCCGTTCCAGCACCGATCGCATATGCTGGGCAGGCGTGACGACGACCCAGGCATCGCAGGAGTCGAGAGCTCCGAAATCCGAGGTCGCGTGAATCGCTTCGTTCAATGAAATGCCCGGAAGGAATGCCGAGTTCTCGTGCCGGTCATTGACCGTCTCAACCACCTCGGGCTCGAGCGCCCAGAGCAAGGTTTCGCGACCACCGCTGGCAGCGACCTGCGCAAGCGCGGTGCCCCATGCGCCCCCTCCGATGACGGCCAGTTTCATGCTTTGACGCCCGCCCCGCGCACTTTCTCGGCGCTTTCGTCGAGCGGCCAGCGTGCTCGGGCGGGCGCGTCGAGGCCATCGCACAGGCCGGCCGCGAACCGTTCTGCTCCGGCCCAGGCGATCATCGCTGCATTGTCGGTGCAGAGCCACGCGGGCGGCACGCTGAAACGTCGGCCTTCACGCGCAGCGAGGTCGGCGAGCGCGTTGCGGATGGCCCTGTTCGCCGCGACGCCGCCGGCGACGACGAGCGCCGGTGCATTGCTCGAACGAAGCGCAAGGGCCGTGCGATCGACGAGGCAATCAACGACTGCTTGCTGGAAGCTCGCAGCGATATCCTCCGGCCCATAATCGCCCGAAGCAACGGCGCGCTGCACCGCGCTCTTCAATCCCGCGAAAGAGAAATGCGGCTCGCCCGATCCGACAAGCGGACGTGGAAGCGGCACGGCACTCGGGTTGCCATTCTTAGCCAGTTTCTCGATGGCGGGACCGCCCGGGTAGCCGAGGCCTAGCAGCTTCGCGGCCTTGTCGAACGCCTCGCCCGCCGCGTCGTCGATGGTGGTTGCGAGCCGCCGGTAAACGCCAACGCCACGCACTTCCAGCAGTTGGCAGTGGCCGCCCGAGACGAGCAGAAGCAGGTAAGGGAAGCCAAGGTCCGGATCGACCAGTCGAGGCGAGAGCGCATGGCCTTCGAGGTGATTGATCGCGATGAGCGGCTTGCGCGCAGCGAGGGCCAATCCTTTCCCCGCAAGCAGCGCCACCATCACCCCGCCGATAAGGCCAGGGCCGGCGGTCGCGGCGACCGCATCGACATCGTGGATCGAAAGCTTCGCCTCGGCGAGGACCCGTTCAATCAGGCTGGGCAGGATCTCGACATGCGCCCGAGCGGCAATCTCGGGAACGACGCCGCCATAGGGCTGGTGTGCGGCATTCTGTCCGACGACCGCCTGCGCGAGAACGCGCCGGTCGCTCGTCACCAGCGCGACTGCGCTATCGTCGCACGAAGATTCCAGGCCCAGGATCACAGTCATATGAATGTCATTTCGCGTCCGGCCCTTTGCCTCATCCTCGGGTGATGCACTAGGGGTAGCTCCATGCAGGGACTTCGCCTCGGGACAAGGGCTTCGGCGCTGGCGCTGGCACAAGCCCGCAAGGTCGCGGCTGCAATCGAGACGTCACAGCGCTGGCCCGACGGCTGGGTGCAGATCGTCGAGATCAAAACCAGCGGAGACAAAGTGCAGGACCGGCCATTGTACGAGCTCGGCGGCAAGGCGCTGTGGACCAAAGAGCTCGACCGCGCGCTGCTCGAGGACGAGGTCGACTTCTGTGTCCATTCGATGAAGGACGTCGAGAGCCTCAGACCCAGGGAGATCCACATTGCCGCCGTGCGTCCGCGCGGCGATGTTCGCGATCGGCTGATCGGAGCCGATTCGATCGACAAGCTGAAGCAGGGCGCAGTGGTCGGCACATCGTCCAGGCGGCGTGCGGCGCAGCTGCTTCGCTTGCGGCCCGATCTCAGGATCGTCCCGCTGCGCGGCAATGTCGAAACGCGGCTCAAGAAGGTCGAATCTGGCGAGATCGACGCGACGCTTCTCGCGGCCGCCGGTCTCAAGCGGCTCGATATTCCGGCGGGCACCGCAATTCCGACCGAAGTCCTGCTGCCCTCGCCAGGGCAGGCAGTGATCGGCATGGAGTGCCGAACGAATGACACCCGGACGCAAAGTGTGCTCACGAGCGTCAATAACCAGATCACCTACGATTGCGTGATGGCCGAACGCGCGTTCACCCGAGCACTCGGAGCGACCTGCGCTTCGCCGGTCGCCGCATTCTGCGTGCTCGAGGATGGGGATCTCAGAATGCGCGCCCAGCTGTTCAGCGAAGACGGCAAGGATATGGTCGAGGACCGGGCCGTGTTCGATTGCGGCGAGAAGGAAGCACCTGTCGAGCTTGCTCGCAAATTGCTCGCCAAAGCGCCTGAAACGATCCGGAGCCTGTTTGCCGCGTGAGACGCGTGCTGGTCCTGCGTCCCGAGCCGGGCGCGACCGCAACGCTTGAGCGCGCGCACAAGCTCGGGTTGGAAGCAATCGCGCTACCCTTATTCGAAGTTGAATCGCTAAGCTGGGCTCCCCCGGAGCCGGGCGAGTTCGATGGGCTGCTGCTGACGAGCGCCAATGCGGTGCGTTTCGGGGGCGAGGGCCTGCAACGGTTCCGGAGCCTGCCGGTGCATGCCGTTGGCAATGGGACCGCAGAGGAGGCGCGGACGGCCGGCTTCGAGGTCGCCGTCACGGGAAATGCGGGGGTTCAGCAACTGCTGCAGTCGATCGCCCCAGAGCTCAAGTTGCTGCACTTGTGCGGCGTGGATCGCAAAGAGGTCGCGGCCCATCAGAAGGTCGCGGCGATTCCCGTCTATCGTTCGAAGACCAAAGAGGGCGTCGATATGAGAGCGGCACAAGGCGGCATCGCTCTCATCCATTCGCCGCGCGCGGGTACGCGTTTCGCGGAGCTCGTGTCCGAGCGCGTCTCGATCTCGATCGTGGCCATCAGTCCGACAGCCGCTGAAGCGGTCGGCGATGGATGGGCGGTTGTGGAGACGGCCGAAACTCCGACCGATGACGGGCTGCTGGCCCTCGCCGCGCGGCTGTGCAACATATCGGACGCGCAATGAACGGCACGACGTATCGCACAAGTACGGGCTGGGGCGCGCGGCTGATGATCGGACTTGTGCTGATCGTCGCCGGCGCGGCCGGCGCCGTTTGGGGACTTGCACATTACCAACCCGCCGCGCGCTTTTTGGGGGTGATGCCCGCCCCGCCTCCGCCTCTCACGCCAAAGCCCGTCGCCATTACAGGCACACCAACGCCGCAAGCCGCGTCAGCGCCGCAGACGTCCGCAGCCGATATCGCCCGCATTTCCGATCTCGAGCGGCGCGTCGCGCGGGTTGAAAATGCCACTCAGCGCGCCGAGGGTTTTGCCGGTCGTGCCGACGCTCTCGTCGTCGCCTTCGCCGCTCGGCGCGCGATTGACCGCGGAGTGGCGCTCGGATTTCTCGAACCCCTGCTCATGGACCGTTTCGGCGCCCAGCATCAGGAGGCGGTCGCAACCGTCATCACCGGCGCTCGACAACCCGTTCGCCTCAACGATCTGATCAACGAATATGAGACGCTAGGTCCGATCCTTCGCCGCGGCGGTCCGCAAGACACTTGGTGGGCAAACCTTCGCCGCGAGCTCGGCTCGTTGGTTGAGGTCCACCGCGCAGACCGGCCTGCGGTCAATGCGGAAGCACGTTACCAGCGCGCCCTTCAACGGCTCACGTCGGGCGACGTCGACCAGGCGCTGGCCGAGACCATGCGCCTTCCCGGCGCGGCCAATGTCGGCGATTGGGTGGCAAAGGCGCGTCGCTATGTCGCGGTGCACCGCGCGCTCGATGAGATTGAATCAGCGGCGCTGCTCACCGGGACAAATCCGAGCCGGTGATCCGTACAAAACGGGGGTTGGCAAGCGACTCGCACAATGCGAGTCTTCGTTTGGCGCGCACAGCGATGGTTCAGTTGTCGGGCGCTAAATATCTGGGAGACAATGTACGTTTGGGGGAAGGGTGAAGCCATGACGTCATGGAGGCGCTTCGGACTGGGGCTAGTCTTGCTTGCAGCGACCCAGGTCAGCGCTTCGGCTGGGCAGCCGGAGCCACCACGCGTGGCCCCTCGTGTTGCGCCTGCGCCGGCTCGCCCCATCCCACCGGCGCCGCAATACATCCGCGACCGGATCAACGAGCTCGGACGCGGGTTCAATGGCCGCGTCGGCATAGCGGTCAGGTCGATCGACGACGGATGGAGCACCGGCTGGAAGGCCGACGAACTCTATCCGCAGCAGAGCGTCAGCAAGCTATGGGTGTCGATCACCGCGCTCGATTCGGTCGACAGAGGCCGCGTCGGACTCAACGACCAGGTGACCCTGTCCCACAGCGACATCACCTTGTTCCACCAGCCGATCGCAGCACTGATCCGTCAAAATGGCTCCTACACGACGACGCTTAGCGACCTCATGTTCAAGGCCATTACAACGAGCGACAATACGGCGAACGACAAGCTGATGCGCTCGGTTGGCGGGCCCGAAGCGGTGCGAAGCATGATTGCCAGCAAGCATTTGGGCGCAATCCGCTTTTATAATGGAGAGCGTGCGCTTCAGAGCCGAATCGCCGGTTTGATCTGGAGTCCGAGCTACTCGATCGGCAACGCCTTCTATGAGGCTCGCGATGCGCTTCCGCTCGGCATTCGCAGCGCCGCCTTCAACCGCTATGTCGCGGACCCTTACGACGGGGCAGCGCCAAGTGCGATCGTCAACGCGCTTGCGCGATTGAAGCGCGGCGAGCTGCTGTCTCCAGCCTCGACGCAGCGATTGCTCTACATCATGGCCAACACGCACACCGGCCCAAATCGACTGAAAGGTGGTCTGGAGCCAGGCTGGACGCTCAATCACAAGACGGGCACCGGCCAGGTATTGGGCTCGCAGCAGGCCGGCTACAACGACATTGGCATCCTGACGGCGCCCGACGGACGGAGCTATTCCGTCGCCGTGATGATCAAGCTGACCTCGGTGCCGCTCCCAGTTCGCATGACCTTAATGAACAATGTCGTGCGCGCTGTGATCACCCAGCATCAGATGCTGCAGGGGACGCCCTACGCTTCGCAGGGGCGATGAGCCCGGCTGAACGGCTTGCGGCCGCACCGGGAGTGCAGCGGGTGCCGACGCGCGAGCTGGAGCTGTTCATCATCCGAGGCTTCCTGGACCCGGAAACCTGCCGGTCGCTTATGGAGCGGATCGATCATAATCGGCGGCCGTCCGGAATCGCCGACGATGTCGGTATCGCGAATTTCCGCACCAGCGAGACATGCGATCTCGACTGGCGCGACCCCGTGGTTGGTGCGGTCGACCACAAGATTGCCGACCTGCTAGGCTTATCGCTCGCAGTGAGCGAGCCGATGCAGGGGCAACGTTACGCGCCGGGGCAGGAGTTCAGGGCCCACACCGACACGTTCGAGCCGGGCGGCTATGATTTCTACGTCCACACCGCCCAGCGCGGACAGCGCACCTGGACAGTGATGATCTATCTGAACGAGCCGGAGGACGGCGGGGCCACGCGATTCAAGACGATCGGGAAAACGGTCCAGCCGGAAACCGGCAAGCTGCTCGCCTGGAACAACCTGCTGCCGGATGGTCACCCGAATCCGGCGACATTGCACCAGGGAATGAAAGTCAGGCGCGGCACGAAGTACATTCTGACCAAGTGGTTCAGGGAGCGGCCGACCTCATGATCTGAACGGCCGTTATTCGGTGCTGCTGGTTCCCCCGTGACCCATCGCTTTGACGTGCACCGTCTTGATGTTGGTGAATTCGCGGATGCCGAAAGCCGAGCATTCGCGGCCGTAGCCTGAATGCTTGACCCCACCGAACGGAGTGCGAGGGTCGGAGCGGACATTCTCGTTCACGAAGCTCGAGCCGGCTTCGAGCTCGCGCGCGGCGATTCGGCGTCCCCGGTCCAGATTCGAAGTCAGAACGCCTGAGCCAAGACCGAACTCGCTGGCATTGGCAATCCGGATCGCGTCCACCTCGTCATCGGCTGCGATGATGGCAGCTACGGGGCCGAACACTTCCTCGTCATGCGCCGGCTGGCCGGGAAAGACATTGGTGAGCACGGTCGCCGGATACCAGGCGCCGGGCCGGTCAGGCACGTGCCCGCCGAGCAGCAGGCGGGCGCCCTTGCGAACGCTTTCGGTGACCTGTCGGTGGATCTCGTCGCGCGCCTTCACGCTTTGCATTGGACCGAGTTTCGTGCCCTCGCGTCGCGGGTCGCCCATTTCGAACGGCCTCATGGAATCGACCATCGCCTTCTCGAACGGCTCGAGGATGGAACGGATCACGATGAAGCGTTTACCCGCGATGCAACTCTGTCCGCCGTTCACCATTCGCGCCGCCGCGGCGACCTTGGCGGCCGCCTGTATATCCGCATCTTCGAGGACCAGATAAGGGTCGGATCCGCCGAGCTCGAGCACGCATTTCTTGAGCACCGACCCTGCCGCCGTTGCGACGCTTTTGCCTGCCGCCACACTGCCGGTCAGGGTCACCGCCGCGATATTGTCGTCCTTGATCAGCTCTTCCACGTCCCGACTCGGAAGCAGGAGGGTTCGAAAGAGGTCACGCGGCACGCCCGCCTGGTGGAGCACTTCCTCAATAGCGAGTGCACAGCCGGGGACATTGCTCGCATGCTTCAGGAGCGCGCCATTGCCCGCCATCAGCGCCGGCGCGGCGAAACGGAAGACCTGCCAGAATGGAAAATTCCAAGGCATGATCGCGAGCACGACGCCCAGGGGATTGAAGGTGACGAATGCCTCGCCGCCGCCGATGTCCGCGGGCTCCTCCGCCAGATAGTCCGCCGCATGATTCGCGAACCAGTCGCAATGGAAGGCGCACTTTTCGATCTCGGCTCGACCGTCATCGACCGTCTTCCCCATCTCCTCGGTCATCAGCTCCGCGAATTCGTCCCTGCGCGTGCGGAGGACTTCCGCGACCTTGCGCATCATGGCGCCGCGCTCGTCGAATGTGGTGAGGCGCCAATCGCGGAACGCCTTGTGGGCCGCCGCCGCCGCCGCCTTTGCGTCGTCGATCGTATGCTCGGCGTAGGCGCGGCCTGCCTCGCCGGTCGCAGGATTGATCGTCTGGAGCTTCTCGCCAGTGGTGGGTCTGGTGAGTTCAGCTTGTTCGGTCATTGCGGTTCCTTTCAACCGGTCGGTCGCGCCGACGCCGCACTAACACGCCAGACGGTATTTCCGACATCGTCGGCGACCAGCAGTGCGCCGGTCCGGTCGAGCGCCACGCCAACCGGCCGCCCGCGAACGCTCGTGTCAGACGCAAGGAAGCCGGTGACGACATCGATCGGCATGCCGCTCGGCCGTCCGTTGGCGAAGGGAACGAAGATCACCTTGTAGCCATTCAGCGGAAAGCGATTCCAGCTTCCGTGTTCTCCGACGAACGCTCCGTCGGCGAAAGCCGGGGTCAGAGTCTCGCCTTGGCTAAACACCACTCCCAACGCCGCCACGTGCGAGCTCAGGCCATAGTCGGGTTTGATGGCCTTTGCGACCATGTCGGGCCTTTGGGGATGGACGCGAACGTCCACATGCTGACCCCAATAGCTGTAAGGCCATCCGTAGAAGCCACCGTCCTTTACCGATGTCAGATAGTCAGGAACGAGATCGGGGCCGATCTCGTCGCGCTCGTTGGCGACCGCAAATAGCTGTCCTGTCCCCGGCTGAATTGCGAGGTTGGTGGGATTGCGGACGCCCGATGCGAAGATGCGCATTCCGCCGGTCAGCCGATCAACTTCGTAGATCGCCGCCCGACCCTGTTCGGCGTCCATTCCATTCTCGGTGATGTTGCTGTTCGAACCTACGCCTACGTAGAGCTTCGATCCGTCGGCGCTTGCGACAAGCGACTTCGTCCAATGGTGGTTGATCGGGCCAGCCGGAAGATCTGCGAGCTTCACGCCCGGTCCAGGAATGCTCGTCGCGCCGGGAGTATAATGGAAAGCGAGAATTGCGTCGGTGTTCGCGACGTAGAGCGTGTCGCCGACCAGTGCGACGCCATACGGCGAGTGCAGGTGATCGATGAAAACGGTTCGAAGCTCAGGCTTGCCGTCGCCGTTCGTGTCACGAAGCAAGGTGATGCGGTTGCCGCCCTTTGCCTTGGAGCCGCCGCGCGCCTTGATGGGGCCCTGGACATAATCCTTGGGCCGATACGGCACGGTTCCGGGTCCATTGCTCTCGACGACCAAAATGTCGCCGTTCGGCAAAGTATAAACGATCCGCGGGTGCATCAGTCCGGTCGCAAGCGCCTGGACCTGAAGGCCCGCGGGTACGTGTGGAGTCTGCCCAGCCTGCCATCCGATCGCCCTGGGCACGCTCATCGGCGGCAGCAGATATTGGCGGGGCTCCGGCAGATAGGGATTCGGCCCATATTGCCGCATTGGGTCTCCGCCCTTGTCACTGCAGCCGGCGAGAGCCACCGCGGCGATCAGCGCCGCACCGCAGAGGGCACGATTCATGGCCGTTCCCCTTCGGAGCGAACCCGGACGGCCGTGACACTCCAACCGCGAAAGCCGGCCACGATCAGGAGGATCGCAACGATCGCTGAAAGGATGATTCCTTCAGGGACGACCGACGTCCAGGCGTCGCGACTGTGAATGAATGCGTTGAATATCGAGAGAACCACCGCCAGCGCGAGAATCGCGAAGTCGATCCAACGAATGGAACCGCCAAACCCCAGCAGCAGGTCGATCACCAACAAGACCGCAGCGATCAACGCGATGATCAGTCCAGCGGTAATCAGCCACGCCGAGAAGTTGGCCCACTGGAACAGCGCGCTGCTGAAATATTTCCAGTCCGTGAAAAAGGCGGCGATGAGCAGTGCCGCGCCGGTCGCGACGAAGGGGCGGTGAAGGACCAGTCCAGGGCGCTGAGTTCGGATTTGCGTGGCCATGATGCCTCCTGTCGCGCGGGCCCATCAAATGGGCAGCTTTGCACGACAACGCGTCTGGCCGCGCGGTTATCCAACGGCCGTTCATTACAATCGTGTAATGAACTCTGTCGTCCCTCGGTTTGCGCTGCGGAGCATTAGCACGCATTCGGCATATCAGCGCTGGAGCGGGCGAAGGGATTCGAACCCTCGACCCCAACCTTGGCAAGGTTGTGCTCTACCCCTGAGCTACGCCCGCTCTGAGCTGACGCCGGTCGCAATCGGGCTGACCGGCGGAGGTGAGGCGCGGCGCCTAGCATGCTCGCGCGCGCTGCCGCAAGGGTTGCGCGAGACAGCTTGTGGCAGCTGCCCGAGCCGACCATATGGGCGCGGACAGCGGCAATTGAAGGAAGCGACGTTACTTCGGTGGCAACCCTGGGCCTCAGCGACGCGGAACGCGAATCGATCGAGCGATTCGAGCAGGAGGTGATCAATCCCTCCATGACGTCGCTCGTCATCCTGGATTTCTGGGCGGACTGGTGCGGTCCGTGCAAGCAGCTGTCGCCCATTCTCGACAAGGTCGCCGCCGATTATGCCGACAAAGGCGTGAAGCTGGCGAAGATCGATGTCGACAAGGACAAGCTGCTTGCCGCCCAGTTCCGCATCCAATCGATCCCGACCGTTTACGCCATCAATCGCGGACAGCCGGTCGCCGACCTCACCAATTACCGGACCGAAAGTCAGCTCAAGAAGGCGCTCGACCAGCTGCTTTCGCAGTTGAAGATCGAACCCGAAGGCGCCGTTCCACAGGCCGAGATCGAACCTCTGATTGCCATGGGCGAGCAGGTACTGGCTGACGGAGACGCCCCGCGCGCTGTGTCGATCTTCCGCCAAATCCGCGACATGGCACCCGACAATGCAGAGGTGACTGGAGGACTGGTCCGCGCACTGGTTGCTGCTGGCGAGACCGGCGAGGCCAAGGAAATACTCGACGGCGTTTCTGACGAGCTTGCAAAGAAACCAGAGATCAGCCGCGCGAAAGCCGCGCTGGAACTCGCGACTGCTGCGCCGGCGGCCGACACGAGCACGCTCGAGCAACGGCTCTCGGCCAATCCGGACGACCACGAAGCGCGTTTCGAACTTGCCTCGGCGAAAATGGCATCCGGCGATCGAGATTCAGCGGCGGGGGCGCTGCTCGAAATCGTCAAACGCGATCGCGAGTGGAATGATGGCGCCGCACGCAAGCGCTTCCTGCAGCTGCTCGAAGCCGAGGGTCTCGAGGACCCCTGGTCGAGCGCGCAGCGCCGCCGCCTTTCGGCTGTCCTTTTCACATGAGCCGCACGCTTCGGATTCCCATCTTTCCGCTTCCCGGCGCGATTCTCTTCCCGCGCTCCCAGCTTCCGCTTCACATCTTCGAACCGCGCTACAGGGAGATGGTGCGCGATGCGATCGATGGGCCCGGCCGAATCGGCATGATCCAGCCGCTGCGTCTCGACGATGATAACAAGGCGCCGCTCTATGCCGTCGGCTGCGTGGGCGAGATCGTCGGCATCGAAGAGCTGGACGACGGCCGCTTCAACATCGTCCTACTCGGCGCCAACCGGTTCCGTTTCATTCAGGACGTGGATGTCGAAGCCGCCTACCGCTGCGCGGAGGTGGACATAGAGGCGTTCGATGACGGCGAGCCTCCGGCGCTGTCGCTCGGCGAGCGCGCCGAAGTCGAGCGCGAGGCGCGGAGGCTCGGCAACGCCATGGGCCTTGCGGTCGACTGGGATGCGGTGAGCCGCCTGGATGACGAGATGCTCGTCAACGCGATTGCGCAGGTGGCGCCGTTCGACGTCGGCGCCAAGCAGGCGTTGCTCGAACAACCGACGCTCGAAGAAAGGGCCGACCTGCTGGTGCAGCTGATGCAATTTCATCGCGCGGCGGTGAACGGCGGGACCGAGATCGAACCGACGATCCAGTAATTAGATCGGCAATCCCCGAAGAAGCAGCGGAAGTTCACCGCTCGTGCCGCGGGCTTCGCTCATCAGTCGGTTCTTGATCGGCGTGATTCGCTGGACGAGCTCCATTCCGAACCGGCGGGCGGCCGACGCGGTCTTGCCCGGCACGCCATAAATCCGCGTCAGGCTGTCCGTCGCGAAGGCGACCGAGAGCGAATCGAGCGAGCGCCAGCGCTGGTAGCGGTCGAGCAGCTGCCGATCCCCGAGATCGAGTCCAAACCGGGCGCCTTCGACCAGCACTTGGGCGAGCGCCGCCACGTCGCGGAAGCCGAGGTTCAAGCCTTGCCCTGCTATCGGGTGAATGGCATGCGCTGCATCTCCGGCCAGCGCCAGCCGCTTCGCTGTGATCTGCGCGGCATGGTGGAAGCCGAGCGGATAGGAAGAACGCGGGGCGAGCATCTCGATCTTGCCGAGGAAACCGCCCATCGCCGATTCGGCTTCGGCCGCGAAATCCTCATCGTTCAACGACAGCCAGCCAGCCGCATCCTCCTCCGGCACCGACCAAACGATCGCTGAGCGGTGCCCGCCGGCGTCGTCGCTCATGGGCAACAGAGCGAACGGCCCCGTTGGATAAAAGATCTCATAGGCGACATTCCCGTGGGGAAGCTGGTGACGGAGAACCGACACGATCGCCTGATGATCATATTTCCAGCGCGCAATATTGATGCCCGCCGCGTCGCGCGTCGCCGAGTTGCGTCCATCTGCGGCGATTAGGAGCGGCGCATTGAGCTTGCGTCCGTCTTCGAGCGCGACCGTCACGCCGGCATCGCCGCAATCGACCTCCTTCACCCGCGATTTCCACAAGAGCCAGCAATCCCTGCCCGCCTCGGCGCGCGCCTGCAGCGCCGCGCGAAGATGGCGATTCTCATGCATCCAGCCCAATGGCTCGTCGTCTTCGGCGTCGAAGTGCAATCCGCCCGGCTCAAGCCCGTCAGCAACCGCGATCGTCAGGATCGGACATCCGGGCTCGGCCAGATGATCCACAACGCCAATCGTCTTGAGCATGCGCATGGAGCTGGAGGAGACGGCGCTTGTGCGTCCGTCGAATGCGGCATCCTTGCGAAGCGCAGGATCGGCTGGATCAACGACGATCGCGGAGAGGCCGCTCGAATCCAGCGCGGACGCGAGCGCGAGGCCGATCATACCGCCGCCGAAGATGATCACGTCCGCCCGGTCCATAGACGCCCACCTATCCCGTTCGTCGCACTAACGCCACGACTTCGCTTGACCCGGGAGTCCGCGTGGGGGATTTTACTGCGGGATCAACCTGGGGGTGGGAAATGGCAACCGTTGCCGTGCGCGCGCCGAAGCGTGAACTGGCACCAGACTGGCGGGATGCGCTGCGCGAAGCCGTGCGCCGCTTCGCCATCCGGACTTGGGGCCTCCTACTGGTCGCCGTCAGCGTGGCCGGAGCAGTCGCGCTCGGCAGTCATAATCCAAACGACCCCTCGCTGAGCACGGCGGCGGGCGGACCTCCGACGAATTGGCTGGGTAGCGGCGGAGCCTATTTCAGCGATGCCCTGCTGCTCCTGTTCGGCCTTGGCTCGGCATTGTTCATGCCGGTGATCGCTCTCGCCGGCTTGAGGATGCTTCGTCTCCAACCTACGGGGCGGATCGGCCGCGGCCTGCTGCTCGCTGCGGTCGGGGCAATTCTGATCGGGATCGCGCTCAGTCTAACGAGCGGATCCTCGGTGTCCGGCCTGCCCGCTGGCTGGGGGGGTGCGATTGGACTTGTGCTTGCTCATGGTGTCGACGCCGGCGTCGACCTCATCTCCAATCCATCAGTCGCCGGGCCGACCAAACTAACTCTGCTCCTGCTCTTCGGAATCACGGGACTCGCAGTCGGTTATTTCGCGCTTGGCCTCGAACCGGAGGAGAGGGGTTGGCTCGGCAGGCTATTCCGACCGCAACACCGCGAACGGCGCGCTGCGCCACGCCGTACAGAGGTTGCCGACGAGCGCGAGGTCCCTGTCGCACCTCCCAGACCAAGGCCGATCGTCGCGGTCGCCGAGGCCGCGAAACCAGTCACGCCCGCTGGACGAGGAGCGTCGCGAAAACCCGCCGCGCAGCCCAGCCTGGCTCTCGGCGACAGCTACCAGCTACCGACGATCGACTTGCTTACTGCTCCTCCCGAGAAGGGCAAACAACAGATCGATCGCGCCGGCCTCGAGCGAAACGCCCGCTTGCTCGAAACCGTGCTGGAGGACTTTCACGTGCGCGGTGACATCGTCGAGGTGCGACCCGGGCCTGTGGTCACGATGTATGAGCTGGAACCCGCGAGCGGCATCAAGGCGAGCCGCGTTATCCAGCTCGCCGACGATATTGCCCGCAACATGTCGGCGCTTTCGGCCCGCGTCGCGACCATCCCCGGCCGAAGCGTCATCGGAATCGAGCTTCCCAACCCGAGGCGGGAGACGGTCAGCCTCTCGGAACTGATCGGAAGTCAGGCGTTCGAGGACCAGAATATGGCCCTTCCGCTGATCCTGGGGAAGAACATCGCCGGGGACCCGGTGATCGCCGACCTCGCGCCCATGCCGCATCTGCTCGTCGCCGGCACGACTGGGTCCGGCAAGTCGGTCGGCCTCAACTGCATGATCCTCTCGTTGCTGTATCGTTACGGTCCGGATCAGGTGAAGATGATCATGATCGATCCGAAGATGCTGGAGCTCAGCATCTACGACGACATCCCGCACCTACTCGCACCGGTCGTCACCGAACCGGGCAAGGCGATCCGGGCGCTGAAATGGGCGGTCGAGCAGATGGAGGAACGCTATCGCATGATGGCGAACCTCGGTGTCCGAGCGTTGCCAAGCTTCAATGCAAAGGTTCGCGAGGCCAAGGCGAAGGGCTCCAAGCTCGGCCGCCGGGTGCAGACCGGATACGACGCCGACACGGGCCAGCCTCTCTACGAGACCGAGACGCTCGAATATGAGGTGCTGCCGCAGGTCGTCGTCATCGTCGACGAACTCGCCGACCTGATGATGACCGCTGGCAAGGAGGTTGAGTTCCTGATCCAGCGCCTGGCGCAGAAGGCGCGCGCGGCGGGCATCCACCTGATCATGGCGACGCAGCGGCCATCGGTCGACGTGATCACCGGAGTGATCAAGGCGAACCTGCCCACGCGAATCAGCTTCCAGGTGACCAGCAAGATCGACAGCCGGACCATCCTAGGGGAGCAGGGCGCGGAACAGCTTCTGGGCAAGGGTGACATGCTCTATATGCCGGGCGGCAAGCAGATCATCCGCGTCCACGGTCCTTTCGTCAGCGACGAAGAGGTGCGAGCGGTTGCCGAACATTGGCGCAGGCAAGGAACGCCGGAATATATTCAGGCCGTCACCGAGGAGCCTGAGGACGGCGGCTATATGTTCGACGGTCAGCCGACCGGCGAGGACGATGCCGAAACCCAGCTCTACCGGAAGGCGATCCAAATCGTCGCCGAGAGCCAGAAGGCCTCGACCTCCTACCTGCAGCGGCAGCTCCGAGTGGGCTACAACAGCGCCGCGCGCCTGATCGAGCGGATGGAAAAGGATGGACTCGTCGGACAGCCGGACCATGTCGGGCGCCGCGAGGTGCTAATCGATCCGGATGGACACCCGATCTGAGGCTGAATGCCAAGGAACCGCAAGGTTCAGTTCGCATTCAAAGCCCAAACGCCAGTTCCCGGCAAAAGATCTCCAGGAGTTCCAGATGATTTCAGCCAGTCGTTTCGCGCGTGCCGTGGCGCCGCTCGCAATCGTTGCGTTCGTAGCACCCGCGGCTGCCGCCGAGTCGCCGGACCTGGCGCACCTCAAAGGGCATATTTCGTCAGTGCAGACGATGACCGCGGACTTTACCCAGACGGATGCGAAGGGGCGCGTTCAAACGGGCAAGCTACAACTCAAGCGGCCTGGCCGCGTGAGGTTTGAATATAGCGGCAACGATCCACTGATCGTTGCTGACGGCAAGCGGCTGATCTTCCTCGACTATGAGGTCGGACAAAAGAACGTCTATCCGCTCGACAAGACGCCGCTCGGCCCACTTCTTTCCAGTTCGCCGGACTTCAACGGCAAGGCGCAGGTGCTTCCGAGCAAGGATTCCCGCGTCGTGGTGGCGCGGGCCAGGAACACATCGTACGGCCAGCTCACTCTCGCGTTCCTGCGCAGCCCGTCTGCGCCCGGCGGCCTTCAGCTTTACGGTTGGACGGCGGTCGACCCCCAAGGCCACCGTACGACGGTGAAGTTGACGGACGTGCGCTACAACGTGGCAGTGCCGGAAAGTGCATTCAGCTACGCCGAGCCGAAAAAACGCTGAGATTAAAATAGTTTCAGATCGCTACCCGTTCATCGCAAAGTCAGGCGGCACGCACTACATAAAGGTTCGATCTCGCCAAGTGCCTGGGGTTTCCCCCTGTTACCCGGGTCGGCAAGATCCCTTGCGTGACGAACGCTTGGTCGGCCCTCGCTCCATGCCCCCGGAGCGGGGGCCTTTTTCATATGGGAGCGGGCAGCTAAGCGGGTCGCCATGGGCAAGAGGCTGAAGATCGCGTCATGGAATATCAATTCCGTGCGGGCGCGCACCGGGCTGGTAGAGCGGCTTATCGCCGAACAGCAGCCCGACATCCTGTGCCTCCAGGAAACCAAGGTACTCGACAGCATCTTTCCAGGCGACCTGTTCCAACGCCACGGCTACGTCCACTGGCAGCTCAACGGCCAGCGCATGCACCACGGCGTCGCGATTCTGAGCCGGGTGCCGCTGAAGGATCCGGGCAAGCACGACTGGCAGGATAATGGCGAAGCGCGTCACGTAGGCGTCAGGCTCGAATGCGGCATCCGGTTGGAAAATGTCTATGTTCCTGCAGGTGGCGACATCCCCGATCGCAAGCAAAACCCCAAATTCGGGCAGAAACTCGACTTCATCCAGCGTATGACAAGCTGGTCGGAACAGTTGAAAGAACCGACGATCATCGTTGGGGACTTCAATGTCGCCCCACTTGAATGCGACGTCTGGAGTCACAAGGCGCTGCTGACGGTTGTCAGCCATACGCCGCTCGAGGTCGAGACGCTTACGCGGCTGCAGCAGGCGCACGACTGGGTGGACATTGGCCGCCGCTTCATGCCGGCGCCGGAGCGCTGCTTCACCTGGTGGAGCTATCGCTCGCCAGACTGGACCAAGAACGACCGGGGCCGACGGCTCGACCACATGTGGGCCTCGCCGAGCATATCGCCGCATATCGTCGCGCACGAGGTGCTTGAGCCGTGCCGCTCGTGGGAACGGCCGTCGGACCATGTCCCATTGATCTGCGAGATCGAGGTTTGAGCGGGGCGCCAGCGATCCGGCGCGCAATCGCCAGCATCCGCGCTGGCCGGCCGGTGCGAATCGACGGCGCCGAACCGATCACGATCCTCTCAGTCGAAACGGCGACACCCGAGCTGCTCGATCTCTTCGATCCGGACCATCAGGCGAAACTGTTGATCAGCGGCGAGAGGGCCGCCGCGCTGGCGCTCGCGAACCTGCGCGATGCCGCCGATCCGGCAGAGCCCGTCTTTATCGAAAGGGCGCCGTGGCTGGACGTTGAAGCGGCCTTGCAGTTTGTCGACGCCGGCCACGATCTCGAGCGGGGGCCGGTCGGACCGCTGCACCCTGTGCCGTGCGACTGCGGGCAAACAGCGAAAGGCGCGCTTGCTCTTGCCCGGTCCGCCGGACTCCTCCCCGCTCTTTGGGTAATCGAAGGCGGAGACGTCTCGGCGCATGTTTCGGCTGAAGAAATCGCCCGCGAAGGACGCGCGCCGGAGGTGGAGCTTGTGGCGCGGGCGAAGCTTCCGCTTGACGATTTGCCTGAAACGCAGATCGTGGCGTTTCGAGCTAGCGACGACGGACAGGAGCATGTCGCCCTCGTGATCGGAGCGTTCGGCGGGAAACCGCCATTGGTGCGCCTCCATAGCGAGTGCCTGACGGGCGACGTGTTCGGCTCGCTCAAGTGCGATTGCGGTCCGCAGCTCAAGGCCGCTCTCAAGATCATCGGCGACGCGGGCGGAGGAGTCCTTCTCTACCTGCGTCAGGAAGGGCGCGGCATCGGCCTTGCGAACAAGCTACGCGCCTATGCGCTTCAGGAAAGGGGTCTCGATACGGTCGACGCGAACCAGCGGCTCGGGTTCGCCGATGATGAACGCGATTATGGGCATGCGGCGGCGATGCTGCGCTCGCTGGGGATTAGCGAGGTGCGCCTGCTCACCAATAATCCGAACAAGGTCAGCGGACTTGAAACGTCGGGGATCAAGGTTGTTGAGCGCGTCGCGCATCACATGCCCGCCAACCCCCACAATGCCGACTATCTCGCGACTAAGCGCAAGAAGAGCGGGCACCTAGCCTAGGCCAAGGAGCCTGCCGACCTCATCGAAGCTCTTTGCCACCTCACTCACTCCGAGTTCTCGGAGCATGTCGCCATGGCCATCGAGGCAATGCGATCCTGCCGCAAGGCCGATCACGCGCGCTCCTGACGCCAGCGCTCCCCTTACGCCGACCGGCGAATCCTCGATGATGACACATTGCTTGATGGGCACTCCGATCTGCGCCGAAGCATAAAGATAGATGTCGGGCTCCGGCTTGCCCCGCTCGACATGCTCGTGCCCGCTGTAGACGTGGACGCCGAAAGCGTCGGCCAGGCCGAGATGCAGCAGATGGCCGTTGAGCCAAAGTGTCGAACTCGATGATGCGACTGCGCGAGGCAAGTCGACCGGCAACGAGCGGACAAAATCGACCGCTCCAACCACCGCTTGAATTCCTTCCCGCAAGGCCTCGCGGCTCTTTTGCCGCATGAGATCGTGGAACTCCGGCGGGAGTTCGGTGCCGATACGACTCTCGATGGCGGCTATGAAATCCTTGCCGGCCAAGCCAACGTAATTTCTGAGCGTGTCCTCGACACTGTGCCGGTGCCCGAGGTCCGTGAGCAGCTCGGCGAGCCAGCGGTTCCCTTCGAACTCGCTTTCGAGGAGCACGCCGTCGAAGTCGAAGATGATTCCGCCGAGATCAGGCATCGTGTTCAAACAACGCGGTACCGACACGAACGGCGGTCGCCCCGAGATTCACCGCCTGTTTGTAGTCGGCCGACATGCCCATGCTGAGGGTTTTGACGTCATGACGCCGCGCCAATTTGTAGAGCAGCGCGAAGAATGGATCCGGCTCCAATCCAAGAGGAGGAATGCACATCAATCCGGCGAGCGGCAGGGGAGAGGCGCGGACCGCGGCGACCAGCTCACCGACTTCTGTAATTGCGCATCCGCCCTTCTGTTCTTCCGCGCCGATGTTCACCTGAATATAGACCGATGGAAAGCGCACGGCCTTTTCGGCCTCTTTGGCCAAGGCTTCGAGCAGCGAGATGCGATCGAGCGCATGAATGACATCGAACAGCTTTACTGCGTCGGCTGCCTTGTTTGATTGCAGCCGGCCAATGCCATGAAGCCGAATGTCCGGGTGGCGCGCGAGCAGGGGCGGCCATTTGGCAAGCGCCTCCTGCACACGATTCTCACCGAAGTCGCGCTGACCCGCCGCTATGAGGGGTTCGATCTCTTCCGGAGATCGGCCCTTGCTCACGGCGACCAGCTGCACGTCCGCTGCGTCCCGCCGCGCGAGTTTGGCAGCCGCAGCGATGCCATCGATGATCTGCTGGCGGCGGTCGGCGGCGGTCGTCATCGCGAGGCGCTATAGGAAGGCGCATGACGCGCCGCCAGACCACGCCTCGCCGTTGGCTGATCGCCGATGAGCGCATGGGCGAGGAATTATGGGCGGCACTTCGAATGCTACCACGCGGAAGCGGGATTCTCGTTCTTCGCGCCCTCGCTCCGCGCGAAGCACGACGCCTGCGCCGGCTCGCTGCACTGCGCGGGTTGGCGGTTGCCACGGAGAGCCTGCGAACCGCGGCTCGTGTCCACAACATGCGTGAGCTGACCCGGGCGCTGATCCAACGCCCCGCACTCGTCCTTCTGTCACCCATGCACGAAACGCGCAGTCATCCCACCTGGCGGCCCTTGCCCCGAATGCGGGCAGCCGCGCTGGCCCGTCTCACGAACCGGAAGGCGATTGCCCTCGGAGGAATGAGCGAGCGTCGCTATGCCGAGATTGCGCCGCTGGGTTTCACTGGCTGGGCCGCAATCGATGCGTGGCTAAAGGTCACAAAAGTCACGCAGTGAAGCGCCCTTTTGTGTGACCTTATGATTGCTGGATTTAGCTTAGAACTTGAAGGCGGTGCCGATATAGACGGCCTGGCTGTCGCGGCGCTGGTCTTGCAGTCCGAGCGGATTGTCTCGCTGGATGTTGTAACGGACTCCGCCGGTCAGCGCGATCTGCTTCGAGATGTCGTACGACCCGCCCACGTCGAGCGAATAGCTGTTGCCCTTGTTGAGCGCAGGCAGCGGGTGGCCTTCGTTCCGTTCCGCTCCGACGGCCACGCGACCGGTGAACCGCTTCAGCGAGTAGCTGACGCCCACGACCGCGCTTTCGCGTCCGCCGATCGCCGAGTTAGCATCCTTGACGCTCGACACATCGCCCGAAATGGCAAAGCGCTTCCAGCCCACCGCGACGCCGAGATTATACGTGGTTGGCGTTAGCGCATTGACGGCCATCGTCGATGTGCTCGTGTCCGCGAGCTGCGTCTGGAGCGGGCTCGTGGTCCGCGCGCGGATCGCGACGCGTACTTGCGACGGGCGGCCCTTCGCGGGAGCGGGCGTGAATTTGAAATCCGTAAGGGCCAGGCCCTTGCCGTTGCCGAGGGCTGCAGCAAGCTTCGGATCGGCATTGGCCGGTGTGAAGGACGAGATCGGATCGAAGCTCAGCGACACGGGCGCCGGGCGCTTTTTCGTGGGGGTGGTGGCAAAGGCGGGAGTCAGCACGAGGCCACCCGCAGCGAGCGCTGCGAGCAGTTTGGCTTCCCTCCGCTTCACGACCTTCAACACAACCAGTGAACTCCCTGTTCACGAGTCGATATAACTATCTATTGCTGAAGGTTCCATGACTCTGAATCGATTCGTTCAGCCCCTGTTGCTGACTCAACACAATAATGCTCCGGAGCGGGACACCTTGCGAGAGGAACCCGACCAACTATAACGCCGCCCACGCCAAAGTTCCCCGATTTCAAGGATCGTCGATGAATCGTCTGCACACAACCGCTGCCGCATTGCTAGTCTTCGCCTTCGCGAGCTCGGGGTGCGCGCGGAACAAGTCGCTGCCGACCGCGCTCGCGCCGTCTCGCATGACCACGATCGGCGTGAACAGCTATCTGTGGCGAGCTGCCGTCGACACCGTTTCCTTTGCTCCTCTCCTACAGGCCAATCCGAATAGCGGGGTGATCATCACCGACTGGTACTCGAATCCGAAGGCGCCCGGCGAGCGGGTCAAACTAACCGTCGCGATCCTCGACCAGGATCTTCGCGCCGACGCATTGCGCGTTTCGGCAACCCGGCAAACCCTTCAAAACGGCGCATGGGTCGACGCGCCGGTCTCGGCCGCAACGGTGCAGAAGCTCGAGGATATCATCCTGACCAGGGCCCGCGACCTGCGCCGCGTCGCCGTCCGGGGCTAGCAATATCGTCATGAGCGGGCGCTTCGACCCGAGCACGGCCGATCGCCGCTGGCAGGCGCGGTGGGAGGAGGAGCGCAGCTTTGCCGCGGACAGCGCGAGCAACAAGCCGAAGACCTACGTGCTTGAGATGTTCCCCTATCCATCGGGGCGCATCCACATGGGCCACGTGCGCAACTACACGATGGGTGACGTGATTGCCCGCTATCGGCGCATGCAGGGTCACGAGGTACTCCATCCGATGGGCTGGGATGCCTTCGGAATGCCGGCGGAAAATGCCGCGATGGAGCGGAAGGTTCACCCCGGCGAATGGACCCGGGCGAACATCAATACGATGCGCGACCAACTCAAGCGGCTCGGGTTCGCCCTCGACTGGGACCGCGAACTCGCGACCTGCGACCCTTCTTACTACGGACACGAGCAGGCGCTGTTCCTTGACCTCTTCGACGCCGGGCTGGTCTATCGCAAGGAGAGCGAGGTAAATTGGGACCCGGTCGACATGACCGTGCTTGCCAACGAGCAGGTGATCGACGGCAAGGGATGGCGGTCGGGCGCGCCCGTCGAGCGGCGCAAGCTGGCGCAATGGTTTCTCAAGATCACGGATTTCGCCGACGACCTGCTCGAAGCCCTGAAGAAACTCGACCAGTGGCCCGAGAAGGTGCGGGTCATGCAGGAGAACTGGATCGGCAGGAGCCAGGGCCTGCAGTTCCGGTTCGAGCTGGCAAACTCGCCTCCGCAGATTGATGGTATCGAGGTGTTCACGACCCGGCCGGATACGATCTTCGGTTCTAGCTTCATTGCGGTCGCTCCGGATCATCCGCTCGCGCTTGCCGCGGCCGAAACGGATCCAAAGGCTGCGGCCTTCATCGACGAATGCCGGAGCGGCGGTACCAGCGCTGCGGAGATCGAGACGGCCGAGAAAAAGGGCTACCGGACCCCCGTCGAGGCTGTTCACCCGCTCGATCCCGAGTGGCGCCTACCCGTCTACATCGCGAATTTCGTGCTGATGGAATATGGGACGGGCGCGATCTTCGGCGTACCCGGTCACGACCAGCGCGATTTCGAATTTGCGAGGCAATATCATTTACCGATCAAACGCGTCGTGGCGGCGAGCACCGAGGTCGCCTCGGAGCCAATCGGCGATGAAGCCGAATCGATGGCCGGAGTTGCGGTTAATTCGCGCTTCCTGGATGGCATGACGACAGAGCAGGCGACCGCCGAAATCATCCGCCGCGCCGAGGAAGCGGGATGGGGTCACGGCACGGTCCAGTACCGGCTCCGTGACTGGGGCGTCTCGCGCCAGCGCTATTGGGGCACGCCGATCCCCATCATCCACTGCCCTTCCTGCGGCGCGGTTCCGGTTCCTCGGGATCAACTCCCCGTCGTACTCCCGGACGACATCGAGTTCGACAAGCCCGGAAACCCGCTCGACCGCCACCTGACCTGGAAACATGTGAGGTGCCCCAGTTGCGGAGGTCTTGCGACGCGCGAGACCGATACGCTCGACACTTTCGTGGATTCGAGCTGGTATTTCATCCGCTTCGCCAGCCAGCCCGCGGACAAGCCCTTCGACCGCGCGGAGGCTGAAACATGGCTTCCGGTGGCGCAATATATCGGGGGCGTCGAGCACGCGATCCTGCATCTACTCTACGCGCGCTTCTGGACGCGGGCGTTGCAGCGCCTTGGCGAACTCGGCGTCGCGGAGCCGTTCAAAGGCCTCTTCACTCAGGGGATGGTCACACACGAGACCTACCGCGCCGGCGACGGCAGCTGGCTGAGCCCCGACGAGGTGAAACGCGACGGCGACGACTGGGTCCATATCGAAAGCGGCCACCCGGTTACGTCCGGTCGCGTGGAGAAAATGTCCAAGTCCAAGCGCAATACCATCGATCCCGAGCCGATTCTGGCGAGTTACGGGGCTGACGCGGTGCGCTGGTTCATGCTGTCCGACAGTCCGCCGGAGCGCGATCTTGAATGGTCCGAGGGCGGCATTGAGGGCGCATCGCGTTTCGTGCAGCGCGTATGGCGACTGGTAAATGGCAACCTCGAAGGAGCAAGCGAAGACGAAGCGCTCAAGCGGAAGTTGCATCGCACGGTCGCCGCAGTCGGCGAGGCGGTCGATGACCTGCAATTCAACAAGGCCGTCGCGCAGCTTTACGAGCTCGTCACTGCCATCGAGAAGGCGCAGCCGTCGGCCACTCGAGCCGAAGCAGTGCGCGCGCTGATTCTCCTGATCGCGCCAATGGCGCCGCATCTAGCCGAGGAATCCTGGGCATTGCTTGGTGGTGGGGGCCTGATCGCCAATGCTCCGTGGCCGAGTTTCGACCCTGCGCTCCTCCTGGACGAGCAAGTGACGCTGGCAGTCCAGGTCAACGGCAAACTGCGCGACACGGTGACTGCACCGCGCGGGCTCGACCGAGCCGCAGCCGAGGCGCTCGCACTCGCTTCGGACAAGGTGCAGCGCCAACTTGCCGGAGCTTCCCCACGCAAGGTCATTGTGGTTCCGGACCGCCTGGTGAATATCGTCGCGTGATGCGCCGCTGCGTCCTGATTGCCGCAATGCTGCTCCTCCCATCATGCGGACTGGAGCCGCTGTATGGTGGAGGCAGCGAAAGCGCCGCCGGATCGGTGATGCGATCTGTGCAGGTGGGGCCGATTTCCGGCCAGTCCGGCTGGCTCGTACGCAACAAGCTCGTCGATCGCCTTGGCGCTGCGGGCGAGAGCACGGCGACCTATCGCCTCGACGTGACGCTCGACGACAATATCACGGCATTTGGCCTACGCCGCGACCAGGCGGCGACGCAGGAGCGGCGGACGCTCCGGGCGCGCTACCAGCTCGTCAACATGTCAAACGGAATGGTTGTTCTTGATGCCACCGCCGGGTCCGACGCTTCGGTCGACATCGTGAGCTCCGAATATGCAACGGTGGCCGCCGAGCAGACTGCGCTCGAGAATCTAGCCAACGAAGTTGCCGACCAGATCGTTACACGCCTCGCCATCTACGCGCGGCGGACCGCGACTAAGTGAAGGCCAGCAAGCAATCGATCGGGCGCGCCGTCGATCAGCCGAACGGCCAGGTTCGGTTTTATCTTTTCCATGGCCCTGACGAAGCCCAGTCACGCGGCCTTGCGGAGCGGTTGAGGGAAGCGCTCGGCGCAACCAAGTTCATTGTCGCCGGAGGAGCGCTGAAATTGGATCCGGCGACGCTTGTCGACGAAGCGAGCGCCATGAGCTTGTTCGGCGGCGCCCGGCTGATCTGGATCGAGCCGGCCGGGGATGAAATCGCTGTAGCGGTTGAGGCTCTATTGGAAATGCCTGCCGGCGAGAGCGTTGTCGCCGCCATTGGCGGGTCGCTGCGGAAGGGAGCGGCTTTGCTGAAGCTTGCAGAAACCTCACCGGCTGCGGTCGCCTTTGCCGCCTACGCTCCGGAGGGGCGTGACGCTGAGCGCATGGTCATTGAGATCGGTCGCCGGTTCGGGCTGAAGATCGATTCATCGATTGCCGCGCGCGTCGCTGCCGACTGCGGAAACGACCAGGCGATTGTGACTCAGGAGCTGCAGAAGTTCGCGCTTTACGCCGATGCGTCGCCCCATTCGCCGAAGGAGCTCGATCATGATGCGATTGATTCAGTCGGGGCCGACACGGAGGGCGATTTCCTGCGCCTGGCCGACCTGGCGCTCGGTGGAGATCTCGCGGGTCTCGCTGAGGAGCTCGAACGCCTGCCTACGGGCGGATCAGAAGCAATTCCCGTGGTCCGCTCCCTTCAGCGGCGACTGCTCATGCTGGCACCGGCCCGCGCGCGCATTGAGCGCGGCGAAAGCCCTGAAGCCGTCATGACGTCGCTGGGTAAGTCGGTGTTTTTCAAAGAGAAACCGCTGGTCGCACGAATGCTGTCCAACTGGGACGCGGAACGGCTCGCAAGAGTCGCGGAACGCGTTGGAAGGCTCGAACGCAATGTCATATTCACGCGGGCGCCAGATCAGGCGTCCCTCGGCGAGGAACTGTTCGCCATCGCGCGTGAGGCGCGTCGCCGCTGAGCCTAAATGGGCTCGCCGCTGAGGCGCTGGCAGATCATGTCGAGCTGATCGAGGCTCGAATAATGGAGCGTGACTGACCCGCCCTGCCCCTTGTTCACGACACTGACGCGAAGGCCGAGAATGTCGCTGAGTTGGCGCTCGAGCGCGGCAAGATCTGCATCGACCGTCTTCGCAGCATTGCGCGCACTCCCTCGCGCGATGTCGTAGCCGGCACCGGGCTTTGCCTTTTCTTGTTTGACCCGCGTTTCCGCCTGGCGAACCGATAGTCCTTTGGTGACGATTTCCTTCGTCAATGCCTCGGGATCGTCCGCGGTCGCGACCGCGCGCGCGTGACCCATCGTGATATCGCCTTTCAATAGCGATTGGCGGACGAATTCTGGAAGGTCGAGCAATCTCAACAGGTTAGCGACATGGCTTCGGGATTTATGGACGAGCTTGGCCACACCGTCCTGTGTGTGGCCATGGCGTTGGATCAGCTGTCTAAAGCCCTCCGCCTCCTCGATGGCATTCAAATCCTCGCGTTGGATGTTCTCGATCAGCGCAAGCTCAGCAGTCGTCGCCTCATCGATTTCGCGGACGATTGCAGGAATCGTGTGGAGACGGGCGCGTTGCGCCGCCCGCCAGCGGCGCTCACCGGCGACAATCTCAAAGCCGTCGCCAACTGGTCGCAAGAGTATCGGCTGGAGCACGCCTCGTTCGGCGATCGAATCGGCGAGCTCGGCGATTGCTTCTTCGCCGAACTGGATGCGTGGCTGATTCGGATTCGGGCGGATCCGCCCGATCTCGACTTCGCGGATGCCCCCGCGGCTTTCCGGAATTGCATCCCCACCAGCCGGACGCGCTTCTCCGAGGAGTGCCGAAAGCCCCATTCCCAAGCCTTTGGATGGCCGATCCGCGCTCATGCGGCTTCCGCGACCTGCGGCAGCCGGCCAATCAACTCGCGCGCCAGGCGCACATAAGCCTCTGAACCGGGGCATTTCAGATCGTAGATGAGCGCCGGCAGCCCATGGCTTGGCGCTTCGGACAGGCGGACGTTCCGGGGAACTACCGTGTCGAAAACGACTGCACCTAGACACGCGCGGACGTCTTCGCCCACTGCTTGCGACAAATTGTTTCGCCGATCAAACATCGTCAGGGCGACGCCCAAAATCGAAAGCTCAGGATTGAACGCCGAGCGGATCCTTTCGACCGTCTGAAGCAACTGACTCAGGCCCTCGAGAGCGAAAAACTCGCACTGAAGAGGGACGAGGACATATCGCGCAGCCACAAGCGCGTTGACTGTGAGCAGTCCAAGCGACGGCGGGCAATCAATCAGGCAAATGTCCCAGTGCCCGTGAGCGACGCTCAGCGCCTTGTTCAACCGATGCGCGCGATCGTCGAGGCTTACCATCTCCACCTCGGCGCCGGAAAGATCCACCGTCGCCGGGAGCAGATCCAATCGTGGCACACGCGTCGCGATCACAGCATCGGCCACGGATGCGCTTCCGATTAGAACGTCGTAGCTCGAGCGATGCCGTTGCGCCTGCGTAACGCCTAGCCCGGTCGAAGCATTGCCTTGCGGGTCCAGGTCCACAAGCAATACGCGCCAGCCGATCGCCGCCAACGCCGTCGCCAGGTTTATCGCGGTCGTCGTCTTGCCGACGCCGCCCTTCTGATTGGCTACAGCTATATGAATCATCGATTCTTCGCCCTCACCTCCGTTCCGACGATGATTTTGGATTCAGCGTCGGTAACACTCGGCTCCACACGGAACACACCTTGCCATGCGCGCCGCGCTTCGGCCAGTTCCGATTGCGCGGTTCGCCCCTTCGGCAGCACCCATAACGTCTTTCTTGTGGACAGATGGTCGCACATGCTGAGGAAACGCGGCAATGAGGCCACCGCCCGGCCGGTGATGACATCGAAACTTCCGGTGACCCGTTCGATCTTGGTCTGATTCACCTGAGCGCGAAGGCCCAATTCCGAGACCACGCGCGCCAGGAATTCAGCGCGAAGCCGGCGTGATTCCACAAGCGTGACCCGACCAGACACAAGACAGGCAATAACAATGCCAGGCAGGCCGGCGCCGGAACCCACATCGACCCAGGATGCGGCGCCGCGCGGCTCAAACCGCACGAGCTGCGCTGAATCGAGGATGTGACGGTCCCAAAGCTGGTCGATGGTCGAGGACGAAATGAGGTTCTGCCGATCGCTTTCTCCCTTGAGAAGCGCGACATAGATCTCGAGCCGCTCGATTGTTTCACGTGAAACAGGCCGGCCGGCGACCTGTTCCAGCTGTTCCTTCATGCGGCGGCGCGTCGATTGATCGCGACGTAAAGCGCTGACAGGGCAGCCGGCGTCACACCCGGCACGCGAGACGCCTGATCGAGGTTTTCAGGCGCGGCGGTGCTCAGCCGTTCAACCATCTCCGTCGAAAGCCCCGGCACACCGCGATAGTCAAAATCAGGTGTTATCCACACCCTGGAGTCGCGTTGCACGACTTGCCACTCGCGCTGTTGCCGTTCGAGGTAGGGCGCATAGAGTTCATCCGCCCTGCCTTCTTGGGTTTCGGGCCAATCCGGAGTTGACCGAGCCGATAGATGCCGCTCAATCCGCTCCCTGCGCCGGGAAGACACGCAATCCACCCCAAGTGCGGCCTCGCCAAGACGCGTCGTGGCATTATCGGCGCGCAAGGACAGTCGATATTCTGCCCGCGCCGTCATCATCCGATACGGCTCGCTCACCCCTTGCACCGTGAGATCGTCGATCATCACGCCAATGTAGCTCGTTCGCCGGTCAAACCGGACCTCATCAAGTCCAACTGCACCCGCGGCCGCGTTTAAGCCGGCAACCAACCCCTGTCCCGCTGCCTCCTCATAACCCGTCGTGCCATTGATCTGTCCCGCAAGGAAAAGCCCGGGGACCTCCCGCACCTCGAGGGTGGCATTCAGTCGTCGCGGATCGACAAATTCATACTCGACGGCGTAGCCCGGTCGCACGATCTCCACTCGTTCAAGTCCTGCGATACTGCGCACGAACTCGATCTGCACGTCCTCGGGCAGGGACGTCGAAATGCCATTCGGATAGACCAGCGGAGCACTCAGGCTCTCAGGCTCCAGAAAAATCTGGTGACTGTCGCGATCGGCGAAGCGTTTCACCTTGTCTTCGATCGACGGGCAGTAACGTGGGCCTCGACCCTCGATCGCTCCGGCGAAGAGTGGCGAGCGATCGAAATTTGCGCGAATTATGTTATGCGTCTGGTCAGACGTGCGCGCAATCGCGCACCGAAGCTGCGGCTGCCGCACCCCATCATTAAGCATAGACATCGTCCATGGCTCATCGTCACTTGGCTGTTCCTCGAGGCGCGACCAGTCGATCGTACGTCCGTCGAGCCGCGGAGGCGTGCCAGTCTTGAGCCGCCCCTGTCCAAGTCCGATCTCCCGAATTTGTCCGGCTAGTGCAACAGAGGCCCTCTCGCCCCGACGACCACCATCGATCACCCGCTCCCCGATGAACATGCGTGCATCTAGGAACGTGCCCGTCGCGATTACGAGTGAACGGCACGGCAATGCGCCAGCAGAGGTTTCCACACCATCTATGCGCCCATCGCGAGTGAAGAACCGGAGCGCCTCGGCAGGGACCAATTCGACCCCGCACGCGCGAAGAAGCTCAGCAACCGAGTTCCGGTAAAGTTGCCGATCGGCCTGGACGCGTGGACCCCACACGGCAGGCCCCTTGCTTCGATTGAGCATTCGCCGATGGATTGCGGCCCGGTCCGCCGCGCGCGCCATCAGTCCGTCGAAGACGTCCAACTCCCGAACCAGATGTCCCTTGCCGACGCCGCCAATCGACGGATTGCAGGACATCTGCCCGACATCCTCAGCCCGGAAAGTGAGCAGACCAACGCGCGCACCACGGCGAGCTGCGGCGGCCGCAGCTTCACACCCGGCATGACCGGCTCCGATCACCAGAACATCGAACATGGCGCGCCCTTATCCGATCATTGCGTTTGCCGCCACGCCTCCCGCATTGGCGATTGAGACTTGTTCCACGTGAAACATGAACCGGGCGTCACTTGCCAAGGCAAAAGCGCACGAAAAGGGCATCGAGCACATCTTCGACCCCGGCGCGACCCGTCAAACGGTCAAACGCCGTTCGAGCGGCGCGGAGATCCTCCGCCAGCAAGACGACTTCCTTCGTCACACCGGCATTGGACAAAGCTGCCCTGGCTTCTTCCAGGTGCGCGGCTTGCCGGCGATTCAAAGCGATTGCCCCTTCTGCCGGAAGAAGCCCCTGTGCCAGCTCCCCCACGCATTCCAGCAAGCGCGTCAACCCTTCGCCCGTCTTCGCCGAAACAGGCACCGATTCGGCAGGCGAGTCACGCCGCTCCGGCAAATCGGCCTTGGCGTGAACAGGGATGAGCCTTGCATGTCCAGGAGCCGCTGCCGGTTCACCCAACCAGACCAGCACGTCGGCTCCTTCAACCAGTGCGGCCGCGCGCTGAACCCCGATCGCCTCGACACGATCGCCAGTGCTCCGCAGGCCGGCCGTGTCAGTCAGCAGAATGGGCACGCCGCCCAAAGACAACGGCACTTCGATATGGTCGCGAGTGGTCCCTGGGCTATCCGTGACGATTGCCCGGTCATCCCCCGCTATCGCATTGAGAAGACTTGACTTTCCGGCATTCGGCGGACCGGCGACGACGACTCTGACACCATCCCTGAGCCGCTCGATGCGGGGCCTCGAAAGCCAGTCCCGCAGCTCGGAGGCCAATGCCGCACAGTCACTCGCCAAGGCAGGATCTACGCCAGTATCATCTTCGTCATAGTCGATCGCGCGCTCGGCAATCGCCGATAGAGCAAGCAGCCTCTCCTGCCATTGCCCGATCTGCGCTTTCAACCCTCCTTCCGCCAAGGCGAGCGCAGCCTTGCGCTGCGATTCCGTCTCTGCCTCGATAAGGTCTGCCAGTCCTTCGGCCTCGGTGAGATCGATCCGCCCGTTCTCGAATGCCCGACGAGTGAATTCCCCCGGTTCGGCGAGACGCAGTCCCTCGATCTCGCCCAACGCACCAAGCACCGCATCAACCACGGCTCGACCGCCATGACATTGAAATTCAACGATATCTTCGCCCGTTGAGCTGGCGGGCGAGTCGAAGCGCAGGACGAGCGCCTCGTCGAGGAGATCTCCGGAACAAGGGCGCCTAAGCTCCCGCACCGCGGCCGAACGAGGCTCCGGCAGCGATCCCGCGAGCTGCGTCGCTGCAGCACGGGCCGCCGGTCCACTGATCCGAATCACGGAAATTGCGGCAGGTGGACGGCCGCTGGACAAGGCGAAGATCGTGTCCATTTGAGGTCAGTGGAACATCGGGGAGACCACCGGCGCAACGTGATGCGCACCCTCCCATATCATCTTGATAGCTACCCACAGAATTACCAACAGCCCCGCCCAGGCTATCCAGTGGTAGCGATGGATCACCTTTGCGATGAACCCCGCAGCCAGGCCCATGAAGGTCACCGATAACGAAAGGCCGATGAATAGAACCGCCGGATGATTTCGCGCGGCCGCGGCAACCGCGAGCACATTGTCGAGGCTCATCGACAAATCGGCGATGGTGATCTGCACCGCTGCCTGAAGAAAGGTCTTGCTTTGCGGCGGGCCCTCGATTCCCGCCGTGGCAGGATCATCTGCCGTGATATTCGGTCCGGGACGAAGCTCCCGATACATGTTGTAGGCGACCCACAGCAGCAGCAGTCCGCCCGCGAGAAGCAGGCCAGTGACCCTCAGCAACTGGGTCGCAATTAGCGCGAAGCCCACCAGGAACACGAACGCGAGCGCGACGCCCAGCGCGAGCACCCTCCGCCGCTCTCGGGCCGGCAAACCCGAGGTTAGCGTGCCCATGATCACGACGTTGTCGCCTGCCATGGTAAGATCGATCAAGATCACCTGTCCGAGTACGAACAGGCCGGCAGGCGTCAGAATCTCCGCAAAGTTGAACATGCCAGCTGGCATGCGTTCCTCCGGGCGATCGTTACTGGTTCATCGACGCGAAGAAGTCCTCGTTGGACTTGGCGTCCTTCATCTTGTCGAGAAGGAACTGCATTGCGTCGACCGTACCCATCTGCATGAGGATGCGACGAAGCACCCACATCTTGGTGAGCGTGCCCTGCTCCACCAGCAATTCTTCCTTACGGGTGCCGGACTTGCCTACGTCGAGCGCCGGGAAGATGCGCTTGTCGGCGACCTTGCGGTCCAGCACGATTTCGCTGTTACCCGTACCCTTGAATTCCTCGAAGATGACCTCGTCCATCTTCGAGCCGGTGTCGATCAAAGCGGTGGCAATGATCGATAACGAGCCGCCCTCTTCGATGTTGCGCGCCGCGCCGAAGAAGCGCTTCGGCCGCTGCAGCGCATTGGCGTCGACGCCGCCGGTGAGCACCTTGCCCGATGACGGCACCACGGTGTTGTAGGCGCGGGCGAGGCGGGTGATCGAGTCGAGCAGGATCACCACGTCGTGCTTGTGCTCGACGAGGCGCTTGGCCTTCTCGATGACCATCTCGGCGACCTGGACGTGACGCGTCGGTGGCTCATCAAAGGTCGATGAAATGACCTCACCCCGTACCGAGCGCTGCATGTCCGTGACCTCCTCCGGACGCTCGTCGATGAGGAGGACGATCAGGTCGGTGTCGGGGTGGTTGGCGCTGATCGAGTTGGCGAGGTTCTGGAGGAGGACGGTCTTG
>JBEDUM010000120.1:0-3528 GCA_040414585.1 Sphingomicrobium sp.
GGCAGCGCGCCATATGAGTCATCGACCCAGTGCTTTGCCTTGAAGTAGCGCACGCCGAGGGACGGGAAAGAATAGGCGCCCGCCTGCGCATAGAATTGCACGATCCCCTGGCTCGTTTGCACGATCGCCATGCCATTCGACAAATCGATGCGACTGCTAGGTTCGCTCGGCCCATGATTGTTCTGCGTCAGGCCGAGGCCACTGATCACACCCGACACGTAGACCGGACCAAAGGGACCAACGTCGACGTGCAGCGGGTTGGAGTTGAGGTGCAGTGGTCCGGTCATCGACGGAGCGAGCGACGGCGGCGAAGACGCCGGCTGATCGGAAGCACTTGGCTGCGCCGCCTGTTGCGCCTCTTGCGCGACCGCGGGAGATGACAGCGGGAAGGCAGCCGCAAGCAGCATGCCGAACCATTTGCGATCCATGGCGGACGCTCTTTCGCACGCGGGCTCAGCGCCCGCGCCAGCAAGGTTCATCTCACCAACATCAACTATGCCGCGCTCAGGGAATGTTCCCAGGACGGCCTTATGCGCGCACATCGGCGTCAAGCTCCCGACCGACGGGGCCGATCATCATCATGACGTCGCCGCGGTCGATTGCTCAAATAGGGCCTTCGGCCGTTAGGGCTCCATGTCGAAACAGAGGCGCAAGAATTAGGAAAACATAAGGCCGCGCTAGCGAACGGCAGCGAGGTTGTGAGGCGGCACGTCGGGCTCGCGTTCACGCGCAATCGCGAGCGCCGTTTGGTCTAAGAGGCTTTCCAGCAACGGCTCCTGTTCCTCGGTGACCGGCTTCGAACCGTCATCGCGAGATAGGCCTAGCGCCGCAAGAACTGATGCATCGGATCGGATCGGGTGGAAGATCCAATCCGCAGGCGCCAGACTCCCTGATCCTTGGCCAGCAATCTCTCCGCTTTGGAGCGTGTGGACGGCTGCCGCGATATCCGTGGGCGTGATGGCGGCAGTGTTCGGTGCCTGCGCAATCGTCGTTGGATGCGGAAGTCCAGTCATCATTACCGCGTTGCAGTCGAACAAGCCGCTGACCTCTTCGCATGCGCTTTGTGCGATCTCCGCTTCATCCGAGCCAGAAAGGAGACGCCGCGCGAAACCAGCAATGGTGGCGTTTCGCGCCGCGTGCTCCTCGGCAATACGAGACTGACGGCGTACTGCCGAAACAAGCTGGCTTGTGACGAACGCAACTAGGAAGAGCATCACGACGTCGACGAGATTTGCCGCCCCGTGAATACGAAGAGTGTAGATCGGTTCTGTGAAGAAGTAGTCGTAAGCGAGAGCAGAGGATGCTGCGGCGAGCACCGCCGGACCAAATCCAAACCAGATCGCGGCGCCGAGGACTGCGGGAAGGTAGATCATATCGACCGCCGCCGTCCCCCACCGGCTCGCGATCCAAAGCGCCACGACAGTCGAGATCGCAACCAGCGCTTGAGCGGCGGCGTAGCGAGCAACGCCCAGGAGTAACGTTCGAGAGCTTTTCTGCGTCACTGCGTTTGCCATTTCAGTAGCTCCTTGCGAGAGCTTGGCGAGCTTCGCTCGGGCGCCATTTCGCTCTAGACGGCGTTAGGCATCCATACGGATTGGCGGACGCCGGAATAAAGATTCCGTAATGACCGCTTTGGGTGGAAAGCAGACACTAGTGTTCAGGCGATGCCGATCCCGCGCAACAGCATTCCGATGGCAGCTGAGGCCCCGAGCACCACAAGCATGTTCCACCGGAGCCGGAACACCGCAAAGGCCGCAGCAATCGTGAGAAGGGCCGCCGCAACGTTGACCGTGCGCCAAACCGGCACGTCCAACGTCGCAATCGATAATCGCTGTTCTTCAACGCGACTGAACAAGGCGTGGATTGAGAACCAAACGGCGAGGTTGAGGATCACGCCGACCACCGCAGCGGTAATACCTGCAAGCGCCGCCGACAGAGCATGGTTGCCGCGCAGTCGCTCGATGAACGGCGCGCCCAGGAATATCCAGAGGAAGCATGGCACGAACGTCACCCAGGTCGTCAGGATTGCCCCGAGCGTCGCTGCGAGAAGGGGATTGAGAGATCCTGCGCTTCGATAGGCTCCAAGGAAGCCGACGAATTGAGTGACCATGATTAAGGGTCCCGGCGTTGTCTCAGCCATGCCTAGCCCATCGAGCATCTCGCGGGCGGTGAGCCAGTGGTAAGATTGGACGGCCTGCTGGGCGACATAGGCGAGCACCGCATAGGCTCCTCCGAAGGTGACCACCGCCATCTCGCTGAAGAAAAGTCCGATCCGGCTGAACACGTTGTCAGGGCCGGCGAAAACCATGAGCGCAGCGACTGGGACAAGCCACAGCAACAGGAACGCTGTGGAAATCTGCAGCGACCAGCGGGCATTTGGTTTCGCATGCTCGGGAAGCTTTTCCCCCAGGAGGCTCTCTCGGTCGTGTACGTGAGCAGTCGAGTTCGAACCATGTCCGCCTCCGGCGCGAAAGGCGGCTGCTCCGGCACGGCCTGCAAAGAATCCGATCAGTCCCGCTGCGAGGACGATGATCGGAAACGGCACGCGTAGGAAGAAGATCGCGACGAACGCGGCGGCGGCGAGGCCGCGAAGCACGTTGTTCTTGAGTGCACGGGACCCGATGCGGACCACCGCCTGGATCACGATTGCAAGAACTGCTGCCTTCAGACCGAAGAACAAGCCCTCGATCAGGGGTAAATGCCCGAGCAGCACGTAAATGTAGCTGAGCGCCAGGATCGCTACGAAGCCGGGTAGGACAAACAGCGTTCCGGCCGCGAGTCCGCCTCGGGTTCGGTTCAACAGCCAGCCGATATAGACTGCCAGCTGCTGCGCTTCGGGTCCCGGAAGCAGCATGCAGTAATTGAGAGCGTGCAGAAACCGCTCTTCTCCGATCCACTTCTTCTCGTCGACGAGGATGCGATGCATCACGGCGATCTGTCCTGCGGGTCCGCCGAACGACAGGGCCGCGACGCGCGCCCAAACGCGGAGCGCTTCACGGAACGGAACAACGTCACTCCCGCTCAATCGGCACGCATCAGGTTCTTGGCCTTCGGGACGTGCGAGACCCAATCGTGAGTCTCATCAACGGCGTCGCGGCACCAGCGGTAAAGCACGTCGTAGATTACCATTCCTGCCTCGAGCTGCTCGTGGTCATCCGCGAACATGCGCGAGAGACCGAGCGACGCCGCCACCAGACCAGCACATTGCGGCGCGAGCTCTGGGCGAGCGGTATCTGCACCTCGGACAATCACGCGCAGGCGTTGGAGCGCTTCGAAACCGGCGAGGCCGAGCTCGTCGACCATAGTGTCGAATGAACACTGATCAGCCCGGTGGCTCCAGAACACGCCTTCGAAGTCGAATGGAGCAGCGTCGAACTGCTCGGCCACACCTTCTACCTCAGACGGGGCCACGAATAGGAAGGCCGCGTTGGGGTCGACGAAGCGGCGGATCAGCCAGGGGCAAGCGATGCGATCGACCTTCGGCCTTGCGCGTGTGACCCAACGGGTGCGACCCTTTTCGTCGCGCGG
>JBEDUM010000121.1:0-3257 GCA_040414585.1 Sphingomicrobium sp.
CTCTGGTGGAGCAATTGTGGCGCCAGCCGCAGTGTTGCGTAGCTATGTACGGACGGGATAACCGCTGAAAGCATCTAAGCGGGAAACCCACCTCGAAACGAGTTCTCCCTTGAGAGCCGTGGTAGACCACCACGTTGATAGGCCGGGTGTGTAAGCGCAGTAATGCGTTGAGCTTACCGGTACTAATCGCTCGATCGGCTTGATCGTTTCTCATTACTCAATGCCCATACCAGGAATCAGATGTCAGGAATCAGATGTCCGTCACAAGTCATCGAAGCCTCGACATTGACCTCGGGCGTAAACGGCCGGCTTGCTTCGTATCAGATGTCTGCATTCAAATTTGAGGTGGCCGGCTTTCGAAAGCCTGCGCTTCTGATTGTGATTGCCGACCACTGATGCCTGTCCTTCGCCGGCCTGGTGGTTTTAGCGGGGAGCTAGAACCCGATCCCATCCCGAACTCGGCCGTTAATCTCCCCAGCGCCGATGGTACTAAGTCTCAAGACTTGGAAGAGTAGGTCGCTGCCAGGCCTGCCAAGGACGGAGTTTTCCTCTTCACGATCTGCGAGCTTGCGACTCAAGTGTTGCAACTCGAGTAAAGTGCGAAGCGCAATCCGAATTCAAAAAGCCGTCATGGGCAAAACCCCTGGCGGCTTTTTGTTTTCAGAGCATGCGGCTTATCGGCGACCGCCATTCGCTCCCGTTCACGTCTGTTCACGGAGAACGAATCGGACAACGGAGGAACGCTTGATTCGATTCGTTGCAATCGGGTTAAAGTCGTATCCGGCGACAGATGGTGGGAAGAATGCGCAATCGCAATTAGGTTGCTTCGACCAGCCAGAACGGAAGTCCGGCGTCATTCACGTCGTCTCTGACATACATCTGGTCTGCATTTGTGATCCGTCAGGGGGAACAAAGAGCCCCGGCCAGAAAATCGGATGAAGGGGGGCCGGGGCCAGTTAGGGAGGAACAAAGGCTACTCCACCACAAACGCCTCGCGTGCAGTGTGAGAAAGGTCACACTCTTGCAGAGAAATCGACGGTTCGGCGGCGTGCGGTTAGCGGTCTTGGCTCGGCGACCCGGATTAATCCCCCCGCTGGGCGCGATGCTCCCAGAGCGAGGCAAGGCGCTGCCGGAATGCCTTGGATTTTTCGGCGAACAGCCGTCCGGTGAGGCGCTTGGCGGCAGCCACGTGGGCGGCCTGCCGCTCTGCGATCAGGGGCTTAAGTTGCGAACGCCAGCGGGCCAGCGGTTGATGGGGCTCGGTCATTCGCTGCAAGATGACGAGGTCATGGTGGGCACCGAGGCGGTCGCGCAGCCGTTGCGCCTCGGAAACCCACACGCGCATGAGCTTCGGCCACAGCGGGTCGGCAAGTTCCATCTGGTAGCGATGCTCGACCACGCGCTGGCGAAGTCGGTGCAGTGCCTCGGGGCTCGCGTTCGACCAGTCATGCGGAATCGCGGCGCAGACTCGCCGGTAGAACGCCGTGAGCTGCGCGACGGCTTCGCCGCGGTCGAAGCGTTCGAAGGGCCAGCGCTCGACCGCAGCCGCGGCGCGGGTCCACATGTCGTCGATTCGGGCTTTGCGTACCGGTGTCAAGCCTATCGCCTCCGCACTTGCGCCGATGTGGGCGAGTCTTTCCGCGATGGTCGCCCGCGAACGCGGTGACAGATTCGGAAAGCTATCGCGAAGGTCGGCAAGAGCTTCCTGCGCCGCCTGGCCGTCGCGCGCGGCAGCCATTTCGCGGGCCAGATCGCGCGCCTCGAGGCGCATCAGTTCGGCTTCATCCCCGACCATCGGCGTGATCAGGCGCAGGATGGCGCGCCAGCGCTTAAGGGACTTGCGCAGGTCGTGCACTGCGACAGCATCAGAAATATCCGACATTTCGATCGGCTTGCGCCCGCTCGCCACAATGTCGCGCAGCAAGGCCGCGAGGGTGCGCCCGGCAATGTCCTGCGGAGAGTCGTCTTTGTGAACCATGGATGGTTAACCAAGATCGGCTAACACTATGACAGTTTCTTGCTGTCCGGTCCTTCACAACCGCTGTCTTGATTGCTAGATACCAGCCAGCGCGGACGTTCCCGCGCCACTCTTTCGCGGGGTGGAGCAGCCCGGTAGCTCGTCAGGCTCATAACCTGAAGGTCGTAGGTTCAAATCCTACCCCCGCAACCAATTTTCTGAAATGAAATCAAATAGCTAATCCGCAGTAGCAGTCTTTTTCCATTCGCCGCGAAGCAGCGGCGAAAATTTCCTGCATCTATGACCTCTGAAAGATCGACGTCAAAGGATTCTGACCTCCATGACCGGCACTGACGATCTCAAAATCATCGAGGGCGTGATCCAGTCCTACCTCGACGGACTTTACGAGGGCGACGCTGGCAAGATTGCGAGCGCCTTTCATCCAACAAGCGCCCTGACGAGCGTTACAAGTGACGGCGAACTGGAAGTCACGCCCCGAGACAAGTGGCTGGACAAGGTTCGGGCAAGACCGGCGCCGAAGCAGCAGGGCCTGCCCCGCCACGATCATGTGCTGACAATCGACCTCGTCGGTCCGACAATGGCCTACGTGAAGCTAAAATGCGCAATTCCGCCGAGGTTCTTCACCGATCAGCTGTCGCTGCTGAAGATCGATGGCCGCTGGCAAGTCGCGCAAAAGGTCTTCGCGACCGAGATGCGGGAATAATAGCGTGCCATGTGATCGTGCGGCTATCGGCGTCCGGCTGTGCTCGCGACCCTGTGCGCAAAGACTTCGACGAACAGGCGCCATGATGCGCCTTTGTCAAACGACGCCTCTCCCTTCCAATGGAAGGATTCCGGCTTAATCTCGGTGAAGCTCCAGCGCGATAGTGCCCCCGTCTCTGTCGTGCCTTCCTGTACGATATCGGCGCCCTGCTGGCGTCCGACCTGTTGCCTGTATGTGTTGGTTGCCGGGTCGATCCAGTGGATGTGCCAGGCATTGAGAGCGGGGTCGTAGACGCGAATTGTCGTCCCGTACCAGTTTCCGGCCACCGGCATCGCCGGTGCATCCGCGCGGCGTTCCTTGCGCGGAGGTATCATCCAGACATCCTGAATTGCACGGCCCTCGAGAACCCATCCGAAATGGATCTCGCCCCGCCCCTGATGACGGATGCCATCCGGCGTGTAGGTGACGATATCCGCGTCCCAATCGCCGCCGAACTGGCCGTAGAACGCGAGCGGCTCAGCGCGTTCGGGAGCCGGGCCGTCAGCATGCAGCACTGTGATCAGGTCGGAAGGTTTT
>JBEDUM010000122.1:0-9561 GCA_040414585.1 Sphingomicrobium sp.
CACGACGCGGCTTGAAAGTGGCCGACGACTACGCAGCCAACGCTTCTTCGTCCTCCTGCACTGCACCCTGCAACTGCAGACGCATCAGGCGAGCGGAAACTTCCACGCCGCGCGCGCAACTCATGCGGGGAGCGACAATGCCGACCGGCTCGAACCCGAGCTTTTCGAGCACCCGCGCCGAGGCCGGGTTGTCGAGAAAGTGCGAGCCTTCGAGACTGGGCAGGCCCAGCGTCGTGCCGATGTCGATGAGGGCGCGGCAAGCCTCACTCGCGTAGCCGCGGCCCCAGAACGGACGAGCGATCCAATAGCCGAGCTCAACGGCACCCGAGGGTCGGCGGCCGAGTCCGCATGCCCCGACCAGATGAGGTGACGCATCCGTGCGCTCGAAAATGAGCAAGCTGGGGAGGATCGGATCGCGCGGGCTGGCAAGGAACGCCTCGGCATCGCGCATGCGGTAGGGCCAGGGGACCGACGCCAGGTTGCGCACGATCGCCTTGTCGGCAATCGCAGCGGCAAGCGCCGGCGCGTCCTCCGGGAAGCCCGGCCTCAGCAGCAGTCTTGGTGTTCTCGCGAACATCACTCTTCTCCTCGTGCCGGAGCACCTAACGGCACCCCATGACAATTTCGGGAGAAGATGAAGAAGGCTTCGGTGAGTTACCTTCGTTTTGGGAGCAAAAGAAAAGCCCCCTTTCGGGGGCTTCCCACTTCTCCCTCTTGGTCTCAATCCTTTTGGATCTCGTCCGGGCCGCCCCCTTGTGGGAACGGCCCCTTTATGACCGTTCCTATGCTGTCGTTTCCGTAATCGGCATCACGTGGACGTATTTGCGGCCCAGCTTGCCGTCGCGGAACGCGACACAGCCGTCGGTAAGCGCAAAAAGGGTGTGATCCTTGCCAATGCCGACGTTCGTCCCCGCGTGCCACTTGGTGCCGCGTTGACGCACGATGATGTTGCCGGCGAGGACAGCCTGTCCGCCGAACTTCTTCACGCCGAGGCGCTTGCTCTCACTGTCGCGGCCGTTGCGGGACGAGCCGCCTGCCTTCTTATGTGCCATGACGAAAAACTGCCTGAATTATCTAAATGACTGATTACTTGGCCTTTGGAGCCTTCTTGGCGCCGCCCTTAGCAGGTGCAGCATTTTGTGTCGACCCAGCTTCTGCCTTCGCCTTTGCCGGGGTCGCCTTCTTCGCTGCGGGCTTATCGGCGCCAGCGGCTTTCTCATTGTTCGGGGCCGGGTTCTCGGTCGGAGTACCGGCCACTTCGCTCGACTTCTGTTGATCAGCCGTTGCTTCAGCGGTTTCCTTCGCACGTGCGGAAGCCGACTTGCCGGCACCGGCCTTCGGCGCCTCGGTCTTCGCGGCAGGCTCGGGCTTGGGCGCAGTCTCGGCCTTCGGCGCAGTCTCGGTCTTCGGCGCCGCTTTCTTCGATTCCTTATGGTCGCCGATCGCGACGATCTTGAGGATCGTATGCTGCTGGCGGTGGCCCTTCTTGCGGCGGTAGTTGTGCCGACGGCGCTTCTTGAAAACCGTCACCTTCTCGCCTTTGGCCTGAGCGACAATCTCGGCAGCGACGGTCAGGCCGTCGGTCAACTTCAGATTGCCGCCGTCGCCCGCGAGCAGGACATCGCCCAGCGTGACACGATCGCCCGCATTTCCGGCGAGCTTCTCGACGACGATCTTGTCTCCGGGATGGACGCGGTACTGCTTTCCACCCGTGCGGATGACTGCGAACATGGCTTTCTCTTTCCTCGAATTCCTGATCCCGCGCGCGGGCGCGTCAGAAAGCGACAGCCAAGCGCGGGAAAGCGCGCCGCCTATGGCAGGGGGGAGCGGGTGTCAACCTTACCCTTTATCAGTGGCGCAATTCGCTTCGGAGCCGATACTTGCCGCCTTCGAGCGCGTCGAACATGGTCGCGATCGCAGGATGATCGACGGGCTCGTCGCTTTCGTCCGCGACCAGGTTCTGCTGGCTGACATAGGCAACGTAGGTGCTGTCGGCATTCTCGGCGAGTAGATGATAAAAGGGCTGGTCCTTCGACGGGCGGATCGCCTCCGGGATGGCTTCATACCATTCCTCGCTGTTGGCGAAGACCGGATCGACATCGAACACGACGCCGCGGAAATCGAAGATACGGTGGCGCACAACGTCGCCGATGGTGAACCGGGCGAGGGGAATGTCGATATTCTGTCCCACGCCGCCCGAACGCTCGAAAGGTTCAAAAGGGGTCATGGAGTCCTATCTAGGCAACCCTGACGCTCGCTGCTAGAGCGCCGCGTCCGACCGGGGCCGGCACTCGTCCGGCAGAGAGACACCATCCGCGGAGAGGTGGCTGAGTGGTCGAAAGCACCGCACTCGAAATGCGGCGTACGGGCAACCGTACCGTGGGTTCGAATCCCACCCTCTCCGCCAAACTCAAGTCATTAATTTGATTAGATTAAGTGATGCAGGGCCACGTCGGCGCAAGTGCGCCGTTCTTGGGGCGATGGTCGACTGCAGAGGTGGGCCAGAACCTAGTCAAAAGCGGGAGCCGGCTCCCAATTCTCTGGCGCCGGTTCTGACAGTACGGTTCGAGTGTGGCTGCGGTGATGATAATAGCCCAACTGCCGCGTGGTTAGGTGAGTTCAGGCAGCCCTGCCGAGCAGGAGACGTTGCTTCTGCTGTTCCCAATCCGACGCGATGGCATCCGGCGCACAGAGGGCGCCGCTGTCCATCCAGACTGGTTGCCGGCAATCAATGATGGCTTGGACAATTTGCGGCGACAGAAATGCCAACCGCCGTGTGACGTAGGAATGATTGACGCCTTCCTGCGCAGCGATGGTGCTGACCATAAGGCCGCGCTCCTGCTGCAGGCGCTGCCACCAGTCTTGCGCCTTTACGATCAGCTTCACGAGAGTGAGATCGACTGTGGATCGGATTTTGCAAACTCGCGTGGAATCAGACCACTCCGACAAACGAGAGCAGCCACACAGCAAGCACGATCATCAGGAATATATGCACGCCGCCTCCGAACAGAACTTCCTCCAACCGAAGGCGCGCGAGTTCCAAAATCTAATGCAGTTGAGAGAACTGAGCCACATCGCAATGGCAGCTTTCCACCGATTGCAGAACTAGGGTTCGGACTTGTTACCCCCAAAAAGGCCAATCAACCGTGCAATCATGACGGCGAGAAAAAGTTGTCCACCTATGACCTCGAAGACTGCAATTCCGCGCGCAATGTCGGAGCGCGGCGTGATGTCGCCGTAGCCAAGTGTCGAGAGAGTGACGAAGCTATAGTAGACCGCGCCGGTCTCCGTGAGTTCACTCGGGCCCGCTATGCTCCCCGGAAAGCTCTGCTCGAGTGACCAATAAATCAATCCGAAGAAGAGGCCGACGAGGAGATAAGTGCTGAGTGCGGCATACATCGTTTCGGCACTCACGTGTGTTGACTTTACGACGAAGCGCATTGCGCTGGCCGCCGCGAACAATCCGAGCACCGAGAATAGCGGTAGCGAGGAATCGAACGACATGCTCGGACCAACTAAATCGGTGACGTAGAGGAGGATACCGGCAATCACGGCGACGACGAACACGAACCGAAAATTCCGCCGATTAGTGTTGGGCATGATGGCTGCGATGACGCATCCAAACAGCAACCATTGAATCGCCGTCGTTGAAAATCCGAGTGTGCCCGCAAGCGGCATAAGTATCAGCATCAAAAGGAGGGCAAAGAAGAGGATCTCGTAGCGATGGCTGGCGTAGGCCTGCCACCAATTTGAATCCCGAATGCGGTGAAGCGGATGGCTCTCGTTCATTGTCCCGCTCCACCTCCGCGTTGGGGCATAGCCCAGAGCCCCAAATCAGCCGCTAGCAATCCAGACGCAACTCGGGAAAGTCGGTAGAGAGGTCCGGCATCCAACGTCCGCCCCGGACCTCAACGTGGTGGCAGCCTTTCGAGCCAAGGCAGACATTAGCGCCTTGGGTCAATTTCGCCCACGAGGTGATCTGTGGAAATTAGGTCGCTTCGAGGCTTCTCCCGATCATGCTCTAATTCATGTTAGCGAGATATATCCGGAATCAGGTACTTACAAACGAAGATAATCAAGAGTAAAACAAATCATCACCGCGATTGGGTGAGGGCAGCGGCGACTGAGAGAAGACGTGCTCCCGCCTGGAAATGGAGCTTGGCCATGCTCTCTACCCGCTGGGCGCTCGAGACCTTCATTGGACGTTTGGCCGCCTTGTCACCGCTCACCCCGGATGACGTCGAGGCTCTTTCCGCGCTGACCATCGAGCCGGTGCGGCTAAGGGGTAATTTCGACATCATCACGCCCGGCCAGGAGTTCCACGACGCCTGCCTTATCGTCAGTGGGCTTGTGGCGCGCTTCATCCAGCTCCGCGATGGCCGCAGACAGTTCACCGCATTCCACATGCCGGGTGACCTTGCCGACATCCACCGCGTTGCGACGCCCTTGGCAGGTTCATCGCTTCAGACCCTATGCACTACCACAATCGTCCGAGTGCCAGCGACACAGCTCAAAGCAGTCGCTCTCGCGTCGCCGACGATCACTCATGCGTTCTTTGCCTATGCCGCCGTTGACGCAGCCGTGCTCGCGCAATGGGCGGTCAATGCGGGACGTCGCGATGCCCAGTCCCGAATGGCGCACTTCCTGTGTGAAGTCGCAATCAGGAGCGAGCAGTCGGGACAAGGCAGTCGCGAAGAGTTCATCCTCGAAGCGTCGCAAGGTCAGATCGGCGATGCGCTCGGTCTGACCTCGGTCCATGTGAACCGCACCCTCAAGGCACTTAGGCAATCGAACGCAATCTCCATCGATGGACGGATCATCCGAATTCTCAACTGGCCTCTGCTGGCTGCCCACGGTGATTTCGACGAGGGGTACCTACAGCTGCTTGAGCAAGCGAGAGCTGCCTGATCAACGCCTGATGTGTGTCAACCGTGTCTTACCTAGTTAAGTAGTCGCTGCTCTAAGAGCAGGAACTATTGCACAGTTGATTCTCATTGCCGTCGCAAAGGAATATTGCGTCGCCGTGAGGCGATGCGTGATGATCGATTACAGGCTTTATCGATTTGACGGCGGAAGCCGAATCGAGCTGGCTGAGTGGATAGAAGCGTCCGATGATGACGATGCTATTCGCCAGACCCATCAGCTCAGCAAGCAGGCAGCGAAGTGTGAACTCTGGCAGGGCAATCGCCTCATCTTCGCCTTGAACCGGCAGGATATTGCTGAATGAACGCGAAGGAACATCGGGACGTTTGCGCGCGGCAAATTCCGGCCATTTGCCGCGAAGACGGCTCATCGCGAGCGTACGTCGCTAAGTCTCGGGACGCGCTGGAGCGCTCTCTCGACACTCTTCGCAGGGCAGATCTCACGGAATACGCGAGGTATGTGCGGCGCTGAACTGTGTCAGCTGTCCACCCAAAGCAGACATTAGCCTCGGGGAAACACCCGATAACTGAGCGCCTCGCATGATGGGATATCTCGGCGATGCGCATTTCCGTCCTGACAGTCGCACTAGCGCTCGGCACCGCGCTAGTGACTCCGGCCGCTCCGGCACAGCAGGTCGAGCGGGGCGACCGCTCGATCCTCGAAATGGTGCGGACCCTGAAGCCCGGCCAATATGTATGGGCACCAGAACTGAGCGGCGAAGGCCCGGAGCTGGTCGTTGTGAATCTCGAGACACAACGGCTCGTCCTGTTCCGTAACGGCATTCCGGTCGCTGCCTCCACCGTATCGAGCGGCAAGACGGGGCATGAAACCCCGACCGGAGTCTTCTCAATCTTGGAGAAGGACCCGAGCCACCATTCGAAAACTTACAACAACGCCGCAATGCCGAACATGCAGCGCCTCACGACACAGGGAATCGCGCTTCATGCAGGGAACTTGCCTGGCTATCCCGCCAGCCATGGTTGTGTCCGGCTACCGCTTGCATTCTCCAAGCTGCTCTATGGTGCGACAAACCTCGGCATGACGGTGGTGATCACCAGCATTCCAGCCGTGCCGCGCGATTCCGCTGGCCCGGGCCTGACGGAGAGCCAGGCCGTTGCGCCGCAGGCATCGCTGAGCCAAGCATCCTACGAATGGAATCCCGTGCCGCCGGGCCCGGACGACCTAGTCTCCGTCATCATTAGCACCGGTGACCAGCGTGCAATCGTTCTCCAAGGTGGAAAGCAAATCGGATCGGCGCCGGTTCGGGTCAGCGGACCGACTGGCGGCGCGACCGCCTATGTCCTCAAATCGTGGGACCAGACGGGAAAGCATTGGCTGAAGCTGCAATTCTCCGGGGCGGGTGGATCGATGGAGGTCGGCACCGAAGAAGCCAAGCGTTTTGACGTCCCGACAGCATTCCGATCCGCCGTTGCCGCAGCCGTCAGGCCGGGGAGCGTCGTGATAGTTACCCCCGAGCCGATCAAGGCTGGAAGCCCCGGCAGGAGCCAGGCGGTGTTTGAGGGCGGGCGCGGGAAATAGTCGAATGACGCCGGACGGCTTGCGTTAGCTTTCCACCCATTGCAAGCATTAGGACCTGAAAGGCTTCTGCAGCTATTTCGTCAGGAGAACGGCCATTTGCGTGCTCTTCGCAGTCGGCAAATCGTCTGTCTTTCCAGCCATCGTCACACGAGACGCATCTATGCCGTGAACAACGAGCTCGTTGCGCAGACGAGCCGCGCGACTTTCGTTCAGCGCGCGTAGGTTCACCGCGGCTTGGGTTGGAAGCAGGATACGCACCGTGACCGTCGGGTGCGTTTTGATAAGCGGCAAGACTTGGGAAACACGGGTCTTGCCGATCCGGCTAAGCTCTGGGGAGCCCGCTGCGAAGCTCCTGTCGCTTAGCTCAAACTCAAACGTTTGTTCTTTGCTCAGATTGACCCAGTCGCTTATCGCGGCCCCTAATCCTCCCGGTTCAAGAAGCATCGTAGATTTGCCGATTGAAACGAGCCGCTCGTCAGCCGGTTCATTCGCAGCCACGGTTTGGGTTGTGACACTGGCGATGTAGTGACGCACAGCCAACATCGGCACTGCCACGATCAGCACGACAATCACGATCAGAACCCAGCGCACGTTACGGTCGAGAGGCTGATTGGCAGTCACGGACCTGTCGCTCCCCGATGAGCTCGCGAAGTTGTCGGATTAGAGTGTGGAGCGGTGCCAAACCATTAGGGCTTGCACGTACGGCTAGAGTCCGCTTTCCACCCATTCCTGCCGCTAGGGCGATAGACTCAGCTTTCGACCCATTTCAGACTCTAGATGCTGCCTTAGCGTAGGGAATGTGATCCAGCGAAGCACCCGCCGGGATTAGAGGCTCGCGCGAGACGCTCTTCGCAAAGTCACCGATTAGCCGGTTGAAGTGAGTGACCGTCCACGAGTGCAGGTAGGGCAGGCTGTTAGCCTCCCGCTCCTGCGGATCGATCGTTAGGTTGATGAGATGCGGCGTAGCCAGCTTCGCCGGAGCGTCCGACAGGTATTTCTGAGCAACCAGCACCAGTTTGAAGTTCTGCCATTTGACCCCGTACATCTCCTGACCCATCCAATAGATGTAGCCGTCGCGGGCGGAGTGCGGGCTCTTTCCCGTCAGCCAGTCGAGCTGGTCGAGGCCGTCAATGACGCGATCTGTCGGAAGGGCGACTTCGGCAGCGCCGAGCAAAGTCGGAAACCAGTCGACCACGTGCATGATATCGTCGCTGGAATGGCCGCGCGGGACTCGGCCGGGCCACCGGGCAATGCAGGGAGTGCGCAGGTTGCCTTCGCCTCCAGCGAAGTACGAGCCTTCCCAATATCCGGGCGTCCCGCGCCAAAGCAGTACGTCCTCTGGGCCGTTGTCCCCGGCGAACACGACGAGCGTGTCGTCAGAGATCCCTAGTTCATCGAGCAGGTCGAGCAGCGTACCAAAATCAGCGTCGAGCTCCACGAGACTGTCAGCCCAATCACCTTGGCGGGTCCGGCCCCTGAACTCCTCACGCGGTATGACGGGCAGGTGCATCATCGAATGGTTGAAGTAAACGAAGAACGGGGTGTGCGCCTCGACCGAGCGGCGGATGAATGCGTCCCCTCGGCGTAGATATTCACGATCGCAGTCGCGTCTGGCTTCCAGAGTTAGCTGCGCCCCCTCGGTGACGTCCGTTTCACCCCGCCGGATTTCGAGCATGCGGCTGACCGGGTCTCGATCAGGATCATACCAGGGATCGGTCGGCCACAACGCCTCGTCATAGGTGCGTGGTGGACCATACCATTCCTCGAAGCCCTTGTCGGTTGGCCAACGGCCGTGACCCTCGCCAACATGCCATTTTCCGTAGACGGCGCAGGCATAGCCCGCGCCAGTCAGCATGTCCGCGATCGTCTTTTCCCAAGCGACAAGGCCCCAACCTCCCGGCGCGCCGAGCGGCACGCTATGAGTGCCCGAGCGGATTGCATGCCGACCGGTGAGCAATGCCGAACGTGTGGGTGTGCACTGCGATTCCGGGCAGTAATTCGTCAGTCGCGTGCCTTCTTGTGCGAAGGCGTCGATGCGAGCAGTCGTCGCGCCACGAAATGGCCCGCCGGAATAGCAGCTCAACTCGCCGAAGCCGAGATTGTCCACATGGAAGAACAGGATGTTGGGTTGTCGGCGCATTTGAGCCTCCACGAGCTTCCCGTCATTTTGCCGGAGGCTGTTGTCCGCCGGATGGATCGGGCACCACAATGTAGACGACCGTGTCTCCCTCGTATTGCGGCTCGTAGAAGCTGTTGTAGCAGCTGTAGTAGGTAGCGCCGCTCCAGTAATAAGGCGGACAATCCGGCGGCAGGGCATAGTAAGCCGACCCGATCGCTGCCGCCGTAGCGCCGGCAACTGCCCCAATCACCACTCCCGCAGCAACCGGGTGATCTACCCAGCCGTCCCAGCCATCACCGCATTTGGGACAATCGGGCCTCCACTGCGTTCCGGATCCGCCGCCGCCGGGACGGTTGTTCGGGTCCCACCGTGTACCGGATCCGCCGGCGCCTGGTCGGTCGGCTGGCAACTGAGTCCCCGATCCACCGCCGCCAGGCCTCGTCGCAGGCCGATCGCCGCCGCCAATTTTCGTGCCCGAGCCACCCTGGCCCGGCCTCGTCGAAGGCCTGCTGTAGTCGCCGCCACGGCTGAACGTTCCGCCGGAGTTTAGGCCGCCGCCGCGGCTCATGCTCATCGAGCCGCCGCCTCGCATGCCCCCACCTCCGCGAAAGCCGCCGCCGCCAAAGCCGCGGGCAAGAGCGTCATCCGCCGCGACGATGAGCATTGCGGCAACCGCAACGCCAATCATCGAAATTGAGCCAAAGGATTTCATGGCCCAGCTCCTTGGAATTGGGGCGCCGCAGAGCTGGAACTCTGCCCACCGACTCGTCGCCCTAATTCCACGGTAGTAGGGCTCGCTATCCGTAAGACTGGGTAGTTTTTGGCAAGTCGATCACGCAGGAGCTGTCGAGCGAAGCCGTCAACATCACTTCTTCTTCGGGTGGAGCAGGGTGAACCGCAACTGGAACATCGGCAGAAATCGTGCCTCACGCTTCCTTCCGCGCGCTCGATAAATTTCCTCCGGAGTCCCCCGGATAATG
>JBEDUM010000123.1:0-12189 GCA_040414585.1 Sphingomicrobium sp.
CGCACCTCGCCGCGGTTTTTCCGCGCATGGTCGACAAGCTGCGCAAGACCGGCCGCGGCGCGTGGCTCGACGAGGAGATGGAGCGGCTTGCCGATCCATCCAATTTCGCCTTCGCGCCGGAGGATGCCTGGAAGCGACTGAAACTGCCAAGCCGGAACCCGGTCGTTCTCGGACGGCTCAAAGCCGTGGCAGCCTGGCGAGAGACCGAGGCTCGCTCGAAGAATCTGCCACGCGGACGGATCATCAAGGACGACACCTTGTCCGAGATCGTGCTCCATCCGCCGAAGGCGCAGGATGATTTGGGTCGGATTCGCGGCCTGTCCGCGGGCTGGAGGACGAACGACATCGGAGGGCGGCTGATCGCGGCGCTCGAAGCGGCAAAGCCGCTCGACCAGGGCGAAATGCCCGATCGCGAACCCAAGCGGCCGGGCCTGACCAAGGATGCGGCGTTGGTGAGCGATCTGCTAAAGCTGCTCCTGAAGATCCGAGCAAAGGAGAGCGGGGTCGCCGCACGCCTGATCGCCCGGTCGGACGATTTGGAAGCGCTCGCGGCTGGCGTGCGCAAGAACCTCAATATCCTGAATGGCTGGCGCTACGAACAGTTCGGAAAGGACGCCCTCGACCTCGTCGAAGGACGCCTCGCCTTCGCGATCGAGAACGGCAAGCTTAAGATGAGCCGAGTCGCTCGGGAGGAAACCGTCGATGCATAAGATCGCCCTTCTCGCCCCTCTGTTGCTCGCCGCCTGCACCACCGCGCCCGGAGAGACTCCCGTTCATGGCGAGACTGCCGGTCATAAGTGCGACAATGCGCGGGCGGGGTCATTCATAGGCCAGCCCGGAACGAGCGAGACTGGCGCCGCTATCATGAAGGCGACCAATTCGGGCACGCTTCGCTGGGCGTGGCCCAACTCGGCGCTAACGATGGACTTCCGCTTTGATCGCGTAACTGTCGTTCTCGCGTCGGATGGAAGAGTGGCGAGGATCGACTGCGGCTAAGCCGCCTCCCCAATCATCCTGGCTTCCATGAGCGCTCGACGAATCGTGGGTAGCGTCAAGCGCGCTCGCTCGGACATGGCGAAACGGTCAACTGCTTCAACCGCCCGCTCAGCGGTCCAATAATCCCGGTGTAGCCGATCCGCCATGAAGCGAAGCGCCTCGGCTGGAATGTGCAGTCCTCGATCGGCGAACAGCAGCTGGATGAGGGCCGGAAAGAGCGCATCGTCCGGATGATTGATCCGAATCACAGGGGTGATCGCGAGGCGGGTCTTGAGGTCGGGAAGCGCCGGCGACCACGCGGGCGGGACTTCGTCGACCACCATAACGAGCGGCCTGCCGGTGTCCTGCGCGTCATTCCATGCGTGGAACAGTTCTTCCTCGTCCCGCCGCTCCGCTTCGTCGAATAGCCGGCCTCCAACGCGTTCGACGAAGTTGCGAGTCAGCAATGTCCGCCCGGATCGCCGCGGACCGGTCAGGATCGTCGCCTTGACCGGCCACATGCTCCACTTCCGGAAATGCTCGAAAGCCTCTCGATTCGCGTCGGATACGATGAAGCGAACGTCTCCGTCACTTTGGGGCCAGTCGAGCGGAAGCGCGATCTGGTCCGGCCCCTGCCTCACTGCTGTTGACTCGGGGTCCCGGCGCGCGGCGGCTGCTGCGCCGGTGGAGTTGTAGCCGGTTGCGGCTGCGGTTGTGTTGGTGCTGATGCTGCTGGAGGCGGCGGAAGCGCCGGCGGTTTATCCGACGAAGATCGGATTTTCACTACCGTCCCGGACGTCTCCACCAACCACCCTCGCGCACCGAGTGCCGAGGCGAGCTGCGAAATATCGCCGTGATATTTCACGAGAATATAGCTTGTGCCTGACGGATTGATCAGTTGCGGAGTCGCTGAGTCGACGCCGGCAAGAGTGCGCAAATGCGCCATCGCGAAGTTGTACATGTTCACATCGGGGCCGCTGACCTGGACCTGATAGGCGTTGCCGGTATTAACCTGCACCACGGGCTTCTCGACCGGCAGTTCCGGCAGCGGAGGTGGTGGAGGCTGGTTGAGCGACGGATCGCGAGTGAGAGCGCCCGCGGCCAACGCCTGGCTGAACAATTGATCCATTCTCCGGGCACCTTCGGCCATCATCGCCGGGACGGCTTCGCTGTTCGCGGCCGTAAGCGTGAAGCCGCCCACGATCTGGTTGTCCGGCCCGTGCCGACCGATGAACCGTGCCCGCGCCGGACCGCCGGGGTAGGCCCTCTGAAGCTGAACCTCCGCCACGAGGATATCGGCGGCGCCGTACATATCGATAACATTGCGCCACCAGCCGCGGCCCGGACGGCCGGTCAACGCCGCATTTATCAGCAGGGGGTCGGCACCGTTGCCGCTCACCCGCACGTAATCGATCGGGCTCTGAGATGTCCGGAACTGCGCCCATGCCCGCTGCCATGCGTTGCGCAACTCGACACTCGTCTCCGTGCCGGCGCTGACTGTGATCGGGATCAGCAGCATTGGAACGGACCGTCGTACCTGCCCGCCCTCGACGCCAAGGAACTCGGCGGCGCGAGCCCGGTCGAACAGCACACCCAGATCGGCAATGTAGCGATTCGGCCCGATCTGCTCATTCTGAACCGTGATCGAGCTCACGATCTGGTCCAGCGTTCCGTCTGGAAGGTTCGGTGCCTGGTTAATCGGCGCGTTGTGCATCTTCGCCCAAAGCGCCCGGAAGCCTTGCCTCTGCGCGATCCTCCAAGCGGCGTAACGCGCCGACTGGGCGTCCGTACCACCCACGTCCACGTGGATGCCCGTAATCTCGAGTGTGCCAGAGCTGTCGATGGGCAGGATTCCCCGGTCGGCGCTCTCAAGCTGCGCGTAGACAGCCGCCGACACTCCAAGGACGGCAAGCAGGATCAGGAGGGGGGCAACGAGACGGCGGCGAAGCATTCGCGGCGTCTTTTGGCGATAACGGCGTGGAATTCCAAGCGGCTTGTCTCTAGTGCCCGCTCACAATGAGCCAAAAGCCCCTGACTTATGCCGACGTTGGCGTGTCGATCGAAGCCGGAAACGCGCTAGTGAAGGCAATCGGGCCGCTAGCACGTTCGACTGCACGTGCGGGTGCCGACGCCCAGCTTGGTGGATTCGGCGGATTCTTCGATCTAAAGGCAGCCGGCTACTCCGAACCGCTTCTGGTCGCGGCGAATGATGGCGTAGGGACGAAGCTCAAGCTCGCGATCGAGACCGGCCGGCATGAAGGCGTCGGCATTGACCTCGTTGCCATGTGCGCCAACGACCTGGTCGTGCAGGGCGCCGAGCCTTTGTTCTTCCTCGACTATTACGCGACTGGAAGACTCGACAACGAGGTGGCTGCGGCGGTCGTGGCATCGATCGCCGAAGGATGCCGGCAGGCGGGCTGCGCGCTGATCGGCGGCGAAACTGCGGAAATGCCGGGAATGTACGCTGCCGGCGATTACGATCTCGCTGGCTTCTGTGTCGGAGCAGTTGAGCGCAATAACGTGCTGACCGGGCGAGAAATTAGACCCGGCGACGTCATTCTTGGCCTCGCTAGCTCAGGCATTCACAGCAATGGCTTCTCACTGGTTCGGCGAATCATTGATCAACAACAATGGGACCTAAACGAGCGCTTGCCGGCGCAGGGCGGGCGCACGCTCGGTGAAGTCCTGCTAGAGCCCACGCGGATCTATGTTCGTTCGCTACTGCCCCTCGTGCAGGAGCATCGGATCAAGGGATTGGCGCATATAACCGGCGGCGGACTTCTCGAGAATATTCCGAGAGTTCTGCCTGATGGCTGCCACGCAATGATAGAAACAGGCAGATGGGAATTGCCGGCCATCTTCATCTTGCTCCAGGAGGGCGGGCGAATTGCGCCCGAGGAAATGGCGCGGACTTTCAATTGTGGGATCGGAATGGCCGTGATCGTCACGCCCGAGCTGGCGAGTGACGTCAGTTCCGTTCTCGAAAGCGCCGGCGAAACCGTAATTGAAATCGGTCGAATCGAACCAGGCCAGCGCGGGTGCACCGTCTCCGGCTCGCCTGGCACCTGGGTCTCGCAGGAGGAATGGTCCGCAACTCACAATGCGTGATCCGAAGCGTGTGGCGGTTCTGATCTCTGGGCGCGGGAGCAATATGCGCGCTCTGGTCGAACGCGCGGAAGCATATGACGTGGTGCTGGTCGCATCGAACAAGCCGACGGCCGAGGGGCTCCAGTGGGCTCAAAGACATGGCCTTTCCACCTGGGGAATCGAGAGCAAAGGGATCGATAAGGAAGAATTCGACCGCACTCTCAGCGATGTGCTGCAAAAGCATGACGTCGGCACCATCGCGCTCGCCGGCTTCATGAGAATCCTGTCACCCTGGTTCGTCCAGCGATGGACAGGAAGGATTGTGAACATCCACCCTTCTCTTCTGCCGAAATATCGGGGCCTGGACACACACGCCCGCGCCCTCGATGCCGGTGACCAGATCAGCGGCTGCTCGGTTCATGTCGTGACGGAGGAGCTCGACGCAGGCGAGGTGCTCGGCCAAGCCGAAGTGAAGATTGAAGCCGGCGACACGCCCGAAGTGCTTGAGCAGCGCGTGCTCGCAGCCGAACATGAGCTGTACCCAAAGGTGCTTAGTGAGTTTGTGAGTCGATGAGCGGCCCCCTCAATCAAGTCCGCGCCGCGGCGCTCGAATTGCCTGAGGTCGAGGAGCGGCTGTCACATGGCCAGCCGACCTTCTTCGTCGCCGGCAAGCAGTTCGCGCAGTTCCGCCACAACCATCATGGCGACGGCAGGACGGTGGTTTGCGTTCGCGTCAGCAGCTTCGACGAGCAGGCGATGCTGTTGGAAGCCGGTCCCGAGACTTATTCCAAGCCCGCGTATCTGCCGAGCTGGGTTTCGATCAATCTCGTCGGAGAGAACGTCGACTGGGATCATGTCGCTGACCGAATCGCCGAAAGTTGGGAACTTGCGGCACCGCGACGCTTGCTCGAAGCTGGCGGGCGATGAGTGAAAGCGAATCTTCGGCCCGCCGCCGCTGGGTCAATCTTGGCGAGCTGATCGCGTTGGCCGCGCTGCTGGTCTCTGCAGTCGGCGTGTGGATCGCATGGCAAAGCAGCAAGCAGGACAAGCCGACGCGCGTCGTCGAGCAGCATCAGTCCGTTCCGCTCAATTTGCGTGGGACGGTCGATCGCGATGGCAGCACACTGACGATTTCACCCGTCGATCCAAGTCACGGCCTTCAATCGCTGAGCGTGACCATGAAGGGCGCCCCGCCAATCCAGGCGGGAAGCGACGGACAGGTTGAAGCGAGCGACGTTGAGGCCGCACTCAAAGATCGTCTCAAGGAAGCAAAGGAGGTCACCTTGAGCGTGCCCGTGCGAATAGACGCGCGCTACGTCGAGATGGGCAAGGATCGCCGTGGGGGCGGAAACTACGTCCTTCGATACCGCTGGGAGGGTGGCGGCCTGTTCGGAGGCCGCTCCCTCCGCCTCGTCAGCCTCAGCCGTTAGCTGAGATCGCTAGCCGCCAATCGTCGGCAACACGGCCAATCCCCGGATGGCCTAACCGACGATTTCTTCCGGCTTGAAGAAGAAGTCGATCTCGATCCTGGCATTTTCGTCACTGTCCGAACCGTGGACCGAGTTAGCTTCGATCGATTCCGCATAGGTCTTCCGGATCGTCCCTTCATCGGCCTGCGCTGGATTGGTCGCTCCCATCACCTCGCGATTGCGAACGACCGCGTTTTCACCTTCGAGGACCTGAACGACCACGGGGCCGGACGTCATGAAGGTGCAAAGGTCGTTATAGAACGGCCGCTCCTTGTGAACGGCGTAGAACCCTTCGGCTTGGTCGCGGCTCATGTGGATCCGCTTCGATGCGACCACACGAAGACCGGCCTCCTCAAGCATCCTGGTGATCGCACCGGTGATGTTGCGGCGGGTGGCATCGGGCTTAATAATCGAAAAGGTGCGCGTCACGGCCATGACCGGGCGGTCTCCTGTGATTGGGTTGAGTTGGATTTGCTGGGGCGCCTAGCCGCAGGGAGGAGCGGCGGCAAGGGTCAGGACTTGTTGACCCACTTACCGTCCTGCTGAGCCCAGTAGCGACGTTCGACCCCTTCCCTGCCAGCAAGCAGCTTCCAGGCAAGTCGTGCGCCTTCGAGCGTGCCGGCACCGAACAGATAGAAGCTGCGGTCGTAGGTCAAAGCCGCGTCTCGCCACTGGCCATCCGCGATCAGCATGTTCCGCGCCTCGTTCGGCGCATCGGGAGTCGTCGACAGCAGGATCGGCTGTCGCGCATCCTCAGCGCCGCCGGCCAGTCCGTGCGGAAGGAAGCTGATCTTGCCTTGGTCCCAGAGCATTCGGTCGAGCCGGGCCAAAAGTGCCTCATCATCCGCGACGATCAACAGACGCCCGTCATTGGCGAGCACCTTCTCGGCTATGCTCGCGATCACCTGCTCCGCTGGACTTGCGCCGAGCTGGTAGAAATCAACCTGCACTGAAGTCTCGCCTCAGCTCTCCAGTACGTCCGCGACATATTCGTCGAGCAGCCGTACCCCGTATCCGGTAGCACCCTTTTCATGAGTGTTGCCCGGCTTGTCGGACCAGGCTTTGCCGGCCATGTCGACGTGCGCCCAGCGGACGCCGTTCTCGATGAAGCGCTGGATGAATTGCGCCGCAGTGATCGAGCCACCTTCCCGCGGGCCCACGTTCTTCATGTCCGCGATCGGCGAATCGATCAGCCTATCGAACGGCTCGGCGAGCGGCATCCGCCACAGCTTGTCGCCCGACTCCTCGCCTGCATGCTGAAGCTGCGTTGCAAGCTCTTCGTTGTTCGAGAAAAGCCCGGCCCACTCATGACCAAGGCTGACCAGGATCGCGCCAGTGAGGGTCGCGAGGTCTATAATCGTGCCGGGCTTGTAGTTGCGTTGGACGTAGGTGATCGCATCGGCGAGCACGAGCCGCCCCTCCGCGTCCGTGTTGATCACCTCAACCGTCTGGCCGGACATTGTCGTGACGACATCGCCAGGCCGCTGGGCGTTGCCGCCCGGCATGTTTTCTACAAGGCCGCAGATGCCGACGATATTCGCCTTCGCCTTGCGAAGCGCCAATGCCTTGATCGCTCCGGCCACCGCTCCAGCGCCGCCCATGTCCCACTTCATGGCTTCCATGCCAGTGGCGGGCTTGATCGAGATTCCGCCGGTGTCGAATGTGACGCCCTTGCCGACGAAGGCGACCGGCTGCCCGTCCTTGGTGCCGCCATTCCAGCGGAGGATCAGTAGGCGAGCTTCGCGAGCTGAGCCCTGGGCGACGCCTAGCAAGGCACCCATGCCCAGCTTCTCCATCGCAGCGCGGTCGAGCACTTCGATTTCGACGCCGGATCCCTTGAGCGACGCGGTTACTCGCTCGACGAAGGTTTCGGGGTAGATGATGTTTGCCGGCTCCGTAACCAGCTCCCGGGTCAACGATACTCCCTGGAACACCGGTTCCCAGCGGTTCGCGTACCGGTCGGCAGCGCCCGCACCGCCTCCGACGACTACGACCTCAGTGAGTGTTGGTTTTTGCTTGTCTTTCAACTTGGTCCGATATTGGTCGTAGCGCCATGACCTGAGCGCGGCGGCAAGGCCCAGTCGAGCGGCGCTGTCTGCGTCGAGCCCGAGACCGCTGACGTCGATGACCGCTTTCGCCTCTCCCGACGTAAGCAGGCGGGCAACGGCCGTTCCTCCGAGCTTTTCGGCTGCCTCGTGCTGCGATGTACCATTGCCCGTGCCGATGACGAGCACTCGGCGGAACGTGCCCCTGTCGTCCACGAATTGCTCGACAGCGCTTGCACCCTCGCCTTCGAACCGCTGACGGTCGAGCGCGGCGGCGACCGACTGCTCTGCCGGTCCCAGCGAAGCGAGACTCGACCGGTCCTTGCCGGGAACGGCAAGCACAAGCGCATAGTCACCCTCGGGCCGGCTATCGGCGAAACGAATCTGCATGTGAGGCAATCCTTGGAAGAAACGAACGTTCGCCGCGACCTTTAGGATGCAAGTCAAAGCTTGGCAAAGGAGCGGCCATCGCTGCTCTGGCTAATTGTCGTGGCGCATTTCCGGTGCGATAGCGGGGCCTGGGTTGGGTCTTTGGACGGCGGGACGGTCAGCGTTGCGGACGAGATTTGTCTGGTGGTCAGCGCTGCCGATGATTGCCGCGGTACCCGCGACCGCGTCCGCACAAGCGCAGCCTGCTCCGGCAAGCGCCACGCGCGCAAGCGATCAGAAGGCAGCTGACCAGATCATAGAGTTCAGCGCAGACCGGGTCGTCTACGACACGGACACCGACGTCGTAACCGCGAGCGGCGACGTGCGGATGAACCGCGAAGGCAATTTTCTTGCCGCGAATCAGGTCGTCTGGGATCGCAAGACCGGTCAGGTCTTCGCCAAGGGCAATGTCGTGCTCGTGACCCCCCAGGGCGACAAGCTTCTCGGCGACACCGTCCAGCTCACCGACACGCTGCAGGACGGCATAGTCGAAAACCTGCTGGTCGTCCTCGACACCGGCGGCCGGATCGCCGCTCAACGCGGTAGCCGGACCAACAATATTACGACGCTTCAGAACGCGGTCTATTCTCCTTGTCCGGTCACCACCGATAGCGGATGTCCGAAGCAACCCACCTGGGAGATTACTGCGGTCCGGGTCGTACAGGATCCGGCGCACAAGCAGCTGCGCTTTTACGGCGGGCGGATGCGACTGTTCGGGATCGACCTGCCGCTGCTACCGGTCTTCAAGATCGGCACCGGAACCGAAGGCACAACGGGATGGCTGGTCCCGAATATCAGCGTTTCGAGCCGCAACGGATTCGAGCTAGCGGCGCCTTACCACGTTCAGATCGGGCCAAACCGCGATCTCACGGTCACACCCCACGTCTACACCGCGGTACTCCCGGCGATCGAACTCCAGTACCGCGAGCTGGACAGCTTTGGAGCATTCCAGATCGGTGGTTTCCTGACCTACGGAAAGATCGACAGCACCGATTTGAATTCGACATCGGAAAATCATTCGGTCCGCGGCTTTTTCGAAGCCAACGGCAAGTTCCAGCTTGACCCCGTCTGGAGCATTACGACGTCGCTTCGAGCAGCCACCGACAAGACGGTAACGCGCCGCTACGACCTCACGAACGACGATCGGCTCCGCAATGTAATCAACGTCGAGCGAATCACTCCTGACAGCTACATCAGCATCGCGGGCTGGGCGTTCCAGGGACTACGCGCCGAAGACGTTCAGAAGCAGATACCAATCGCTCTGCCCGCGATAGACGCGCGCTTCCGCATGAACGACGTCCTGGGCGGCCGTATAGAATTCCAGGCCAACAGCCTGTCGATTATTCGAATCGAGGGGCAGGATACGCAGCGCGCCTTCGCAAGCGCCGAGTGGGACCTGAGGCGTATCACTCCCTGGGGCCAGCTGATCACGTTCACTGCATATGGCCGCGCCGACGTCTATCATACCGACGATTCGGCGAGCACGATCGTTCCAATCTACCGCGGTACCGACGGTTGGCACGGTCGCGTCATCGGAGCTCTGGCCGCCGATGTTCAATGGCCGTTCGTCGGGTCGCTCTTCGGCGGAACACAGACGCTGACTCCGCGTGTCCAGCTCGTGCTGACTCCGCCGACTCCGAATCTCGATATACCGAACGAAGATGCCCGCGCGGTCGATCTCGAAGACAGCAACCTGTTCGCGCTCAATCGCTTCGCCGGCTACGACCGTTGGGAGGACGCTTCGCGCCTTACATACGGTTTCGACTGGTCGCTCGAGCGCAGAAATCTCTCGATCGAGAGCACTCTGGGACAAAGTTTGCGGCTAAGAAGAGCTCCGGGAATCTTTCCTGAAGGAACAGGGCTTACTGGCCATGTCTCAGATATAGTCGGAAGAACTCGAATTCGCTTCGGCCGGTTCATCGATCTCACCGACCGCTATCGTCTCGACAAAACCAACTTCGCCGTTCGCCGCAACGAGGTCGATCTCACCATAGGGACCCAGCAGACCTACGCGCAGATCGGTTATCTCAGGCTCAATCGGGACATCGATCCGGCAATCGAAGACCTGCGCGACAAGGAAGAGCTTCGGTTCGCAGCTCGTGTGCTTTTCCACCGCAATTGGTCGATATTCGGAACAACCGTCATCGACCTTACCGACAAGAGTGAAGACCCGCTGTCCCTCGCTAACGGATTCCAGCCGGTCCGCCACCGCCTGGGTATCCAATATGAGGACGATTGCCTTCAAATCGGCCTGACCTGGCGTCGGGACTATGAGCAGGTCGGCACCTTCAAAAAGGGCAGCACTTTCAGCATTCACTTGGCTTTCAAAGGGCTTGGCCGCTAAGGCTGCGTTCAGCGGGTCTTTGAAATAGGGCAGCGCGGCTTAGTGGCTTGGGGATCAAGGGAAAATCTCATCGTGGCATCTGCTTTTGGACTGAACTCGACACGCGCTTGGTACCTGGCTGCTGCGCTCGCAACCCTCGCGACGACTTCCGCGGTCGCACAGGACGCCCAAGACCAGCCAGCCGCCCAAGCCCCGAACACGACGCAGGGGCTTCGCTTGCCTCAGAACCTCCAGGTGTTCGGCACGGCCATGCCTTCGGTCATCAAGGCCACCGCGATCGTCAATGGTGACGTCATCACGCAAACCGATGTCGACCAGCGCCTGGCTTTCCTTTCCATTGCCAACGGACAGCCAATCCCCGCGGATCAGGTCGATCAGCTGCGGCAGCAGGTCCTCCGCAATCTCATCGACGAGACCCTCGAGATCCAGGCCGCCAAGGACGAGAAGATCGAAATCAAGGATTCAGAAATCGACAGGACGGTTCAGCGCGTCGCTACCAGCGCCAAGCAAAATCCGGATCAGCTTGCCAAATATCTTGAGGCAAGCGGCTCATCGATCAAATCCCTTCGGCGCCAGATCCAGGGTGAAATCGCATGGAGGCGGCTGCAACAGGCGAAGATCGAAAGTGGTGTCAGCGTCGGCGACGATGAGGTCAAAGCCGTGCTCGACAAGATGAACGCGGCGAAGGGCACGGAGGAATATCGCGTGGGCGAGATATTCCTTTCGGCAACGCCCGACACTGAGTCTCAGACGATGGCGAACGCGTCGAAGATCCTGCAGCAACTGAAGGGCGGAGCATCCTTCGCCGCTTACGCGCGCCAATATTCCGAAGCCTCAACGGCTGCGGTTGGTGGTGACCTTGGCTGGGTGCGGCCGGAGCAGCTTCCGGCACCGCTGGCGGCTACACTTCGGGAAATGGGAGCGGGCTCGGTGAGTAATCCGATCCCCGTCGCCGGCGGAGTCTCGATCATCGCGGTGCAGGACACTCGTAAGATCCTGACGCGCGACCCTCGCGACGCGGTGATGAGCCTGAAGCAGATATCGATCAACTTCCCGAAGGGCACTACACGCCAACAGGCAGAGCCGATTGTCGCTCGCTTCGGCGAGGCTGCCCGAAACGTCGGCGGTTGCGGCGGCGCGGACAAGATCGCCACCGATTTCCACGGCGAGGTCGTCCAGCAGGATGGCGTCAAGATGCGCGACCTCCCGCCCGCGCTTCAGCAAATGATGCTGGGGATGCAGGTCGGCCAGGCGACGCAGCCTTTCGGTTCTCTCGAAGAAGGCGTGCGCACGCTCGTGATGTGCGGCCGCGACGAGGTCGATCCGAGCGCGCCTAGCTATGACGAGGTATACAGCCAGCTCAACGAAGAGCGGGTGAACAGCCGCGCTCGCCGCTATCTGCGCGACCTGCGCCGCGACGCAGTGATCGAATTCCGCTGATCGAACATTCCCGCTAAGGGCGCCCTGTGCCACGCGCGCCCGATTCACCAATCGCGATCTCGCTTGGCGATCCTGCCGGCATTGGCCCGGAGGTGATCGCGAAGTGCTGGGATCACCGCGACGAATTCGATCTGCCGCCGTTTGTCGCGATCGGCGACGGGCGGTCCATTGCTTCGGTCTGGGACGGACCGATCGAAGTTGTCGACGATCCCCGACAGGCTGACGCGGCGTTCGACTATGCCCTGCCACTGATTCAGTTATCTGCCGCAAAGCCTGACAGCCCGGGACATCCAAGTGTCGCCGGTGCCCATTGCTCTCTCGATGCCCTCGAGCTTGCTGTCGGTCTCGCAAGGTCGGGCTCGGCGGCCGCGGTCGTTACCGGCCCCGTGTCCAAGGAGCA
>JBEDUM010000124.1:0-38628 GCA_040414585.1 Sphingomicrobium sp.
GGCGTGAACCGTAGACGTTCGGTGCCGCGCGGAACCGTCGGGAAATTGATCGGCTGGACGTAGAGGCCGTACTCGGCGAGCAAAATGTCGCTGACGCGCTTGGCCTTGACCGGGCACCCGACGAGCAGCGGGACGATGTGTGTGACGCTCGGCATAAGCGGCAGGCCCGCTGCCGTGAACTTGGCCTTCAGCATGGCCGCGGCTTCCTGCTGCGCGCGGCGCTCCTCTGTCGACTGCTTCAGGTGCCGGACGCTTGCGAGAGCGCCGGCAGCGAGGACCGGTGATAACGACGTCGTGAAGATGAAGCCCGGAGCATAGCTTCGGATGCAATCGACGATCGTCCGGTCGGACGCGATGTAACCGCCCATCACCCCGAACGCCTTGCCGAGTGTCCCTTCGATGAGCGTCAGCCGGTCGGCAACGCCATCGCGCTCGGAAATACCGCCGCCATGGTCGCCGTACATGCCGACCGCGTGCACTTCATCGAGGTACGTGAGCGCGTTGTACTTCTCGGCGAGGTCGCAGATTTCCGCGATCGGCGAGATGTCGCCATCCATCGAATAGACGCTCTCGAACGCGATCAGCTTGGGCGTTTCGGGGCCCGCAGCGGCGAGGAGCTCTTCCAGATGCTCTAGATCGTTGTGGCGGAATACACGCTTCTCACAGCCCGAATTCTTGATGCCAGCGATCATTGAAGCGTGGTTGAGCTCGTCTGAGAAGATGATGCAGCCGGGGAGCAGCTTCCCGAGTGTCGAGAGCGCGGCCTCGTTCGAAACGTAGCCGGAGGTGAAGAGCAGCGCCGCTTCCTTGCCGTGAAGCTCGGCAAGCTCCGCTTCGAGTTCCGTGTGATAATGGGTGTTGCCGCTGATGTTGCGCGTGCCGCCGGAGCCGGCGCCGACGTCGTGAAGGGCGGCCTCCATCGCCTCGATGACAACAGAGTGCTGGCCCATGCACAGATAGTCGTTGGAGCACCATACGGTGATCGGCTTGGGCCCATTGCCGCCGAAGCATCGTGCGTTAGGGTAATTTCCCTTGGTCCTCAGTATGTCGACGAAGACCCGGTAACGACCCTCGTCGTGAAGGCGCTCGATGGCCGATTTGAAGACGCGATCGTAATCCATCGTTCCAAGCTTATCCGACAGCCAAGTTTGCCAGGGATTTCCCCTGCTGTCCCCGTCGAGCCGGGCACTTAACGTGCCTCCCTCCCGAATGCCATTGCGAACGACTCGCAATAAATCACAGGGACTGGAAGCTCGACAGCCCGTAGGTGGCGAGAGATCCGAGCAGAGGTTCACGCGGAGGAGCGGTGAACAATGCGATCCCGGGCTGAGGTTCGGCGGGCCAGGGCTGCTCGCGGGTGAGCCAGGCGATGCGGCGGGCGATACCGGGGCCGCCGTCGACATAGCTGACGTTCGGGAAGGCTGCCCGCAACTCGTCCTCCAGGAGGGGGAAATGCGTGCAGGCGAGGACGACCGTGTCGATCCGATCGCCTCCCTGCGCGTCAAACATCGGCTGCGCCGCCTCTTTCACGGACTCCACGCTGATGGGTTTGCCGGAAAGCTTGGCTTCGGCGATTTCCACCAATTCCGGAGATCCATGACGAATGATCGTGCAATCGGAAGCGAACTTCGCCGCGAGATCGTCCACATAGGGCTGGCGTACTGTGGCCTGAGTGCCGAGCACGCCGATGACGCGGCTCTTCGACATCTCGGCGGCAGGCTTGATGGCCGGGACAGTGCCGACGACCGGAAGGTCCAGCGCCGAGCGGACATGCTCAAGGGCGATGGTCGACGCCGTATTGCATGCGATCACCGCAAGGCGCGGCCGGAAACGCTCGACGAGGCGGCCGAGGAGCGCCGGGACGCGGCTCGCGATCTCGGCCTCCGTGCGTTTGCCATAGGGATAGCCGGCGCTGTCTGCGGCGTAGACGATCGACGCCGTCGGCAAGAGGTCGAGCGTCGGGCGCAGGACCGACAGACCGCCGACGCCGGAATCGAAGAAGAGGAGGGGGGCGTTCGGATCCACGTCGGCTCTGTGGCGTGGCGACGCAACAGCCGCAAGTTGCGCGGCTGCGATGGTTTGCTACTCACCCCGCCCAATGACCCGTGAAATGCTCTACGCGTTGGCGCTTGGATACCTGTTCGGGTCGATCCCGTTCGGGCTTATCCTGACAAGGCTGGCGGGTAAGGGCGACGTCCGCAAGATCGGATCAGGGAACATCGGCGCGACCAACGTTCTGCGCACCGGGAGCAAGCCGCTGGCGGCGCTGACGCTCATCCTCGATTGCCTCAAGGCGACGGCGGCGATCCTTCTGGCGCAGCGCTTGCTGGGTCCGGAGACAGGGCCAGCCGCCGCTGCGGGCACGCTGATCGGACATTTGTATCCAATCTGGCTCAAGTTTCGTGGCGGAAAAGGCGCCGCAACCCTGCTCGGCGTCCTTATCCCGCTGCTGCCGATTGCCGCGGGCGTCTACGCTCTTGTCTGGATTCTCGTGCTTCTGACGATCCGAATCTCGTCAGTTGCGGGCATGACCGCCGCGGTCAGCGCTCCGGTCACTGCCTTCATCCTTCACTCATCGCTCTTCCCAATGCTGCTCGGTTTCGCGGTGCTGATCCTCTGGAAGCACCGCGAAAACATTCTTCGCCTGATGAACGGGACCGAGCCACGGATCATTCGCCACGGGTCCAGCCGCGGCTGATCCGTGGCTCGCATTGGGAGAGCCAAGACTTGAATGACGATCTAGTCGACCGGCTGAGACTGGTCCGCTCGCCGGGTATTGGCCCGGTCACCTTTCGCCAGTTGATGCTTCGGTTCGGAAGCGCTTCGTCGGCTCTCGACGCCGTGCCGGACCTCGCACAGCGCGGAGGCGGCAAGCCGCCAAGGCTGTTCGGACGCGGTGAAGCGGAACGCGAGATCGCTAGGGTCGAGAAGTTCGGCGCCAAGTATCTTACGCTTGGACAAGGACTTTACCCCCGGTTGCTCTCGGAACTTGAGGACGCGCCGCCGCTGCTGATGGCTAAGGGCAATCTCAACCTGCTCGACCGCATGGTCGTCGCGATTGTCGGTGCGCGCAACGCATCCGCCGCTGCTTGCCGCTTTGCGCGGGGGTTGGCGCATGACCTCGGCCAGAACGAGCTCGTCGTGGTGTCGGGCCTCGCGCGCGGTATCGATAGCTCGGCGCATGACGGAGCGCTCGAGAGCGGAACAATCGGTGTGATCGCGGGCGGAATCGACAACTTCTACCCGCCGGAGAATGAGCAGCGTCAAAAGGCCTTGTATGAGCGCGGCCTTGTCATCGCGGAAATGCCGCCGGGCACCGAGCCTCGGGCGCGGCATTTCCCGTATCGCAACCGGATCATCGCGGGGATTAGTGCCGGAACGGTCGTTGTCGAAGCCGCGCCACGGTCCGGGTCGCTGATCACCGCGCGGTTGGCGGCCGAAGCTGGGAGAGAAGTCATGGCAGTGCCGGGCTCGCCGCTCGATCCGCGCGCTCAGGGTTGCAATCAGCTGATCCGCGATGGGGCGACGTTGGTCCAGAACGCGGCTGATGTCGTCGAGGAGCTGCGCCCGATAGAGACGCGCGTGCGGTCCGTAGGTTCATCGTACCGGTCGGAACCTGAACTGGTGAATGGTGACGAGAATGCCGTGGCGCTAATCGAAGAGCTGCTCGGCCCCTCACCAGTGCCGGTGGACGAAATTATACGCCTCTCTGGCGCGAGTTCCGGCGCTGTGCAAATGGCGCTGCTGGAACTGGACTTGGCCGGCCGCTTGGATCGGCATGCCGGTGGAAAGGTTAGCTTGCGCGTCGCTTGACGCAGTCTAAAGGCCACCCCCACTTTTACGCGTATGCGTGAGGGCAAACTTTGAAGCTGGTCGTCGTCGAATCGCCTGCCAAGGCGAAAACCATCGAGAAATATCTCGGAAGCGGGCACCGGGTGCTCGCCTCCTTCGGGCACGTGCGCGACCTGCCTCCGAAGGACGGATCGGTCGATCCGGACCATGGCTTTGCCATGGAATGGCAGGTGTCGCCCGACCGGTCGAAGCAGCTTCGAGCTATCGCCGACGAGGCAAAGAACGCGGATACGCTCATCCTCGCAACCGACCCCGACCGGGAAGGGGAGGCGATCAGCTGGCACGTGCAGGAGGTGCTCCGGCAGAAGAAGGCGCTTCCTTCTAACGTCCAGCGTGTGACGTTCAACGCGATCACGAGTTCAGCCGTGACCGAGGCAATGCGTAAGCCGCGTGGCCTCGATGAGGATCTGATCGACGCCTACAAGGCGCGGCGGGCTCTCGACTATCTTGTCGGCTTCACGCTGTCTCCGATCTTATGGCGCAAGCTGCCTGGTGCGAAGTCGGCGGGTCGCGTGCAGTCGGTCGCCCTGCGGCTGATTGTCGACCGCGAGCGCGAGATCGAAGTCTTTAAGCCCCAGGAATATTGGTCGGTTAGCGCGACCTTCGAGAAGGAGGGCCAGCGCTTCATCGCTCGCCTCGTCCAGCTCGACGGCAAGAAGATCGAGCGGCTGACGATCGGCAATCGCGGCGACGCGGATGCAGCCAAAGCGGTCGTGGAGGCAGGCCGGTTCACCGCCTCGTCCGTCGAGACCAAGCCCTTCTCGAGAAACCCGCCGCCGCCGTTCACGACTTCGACGCTGCAGCAGGAAGCTGCTCGCAAGCTCGGTTTTTCTGCGAGCCACACGATGCGGGTCGCGCAGGCGCTGTATGAGCAGGGCCTCATCACCTACATGCGGACCGACGGGATCGATATGGCTCCCGAGGCGATCAGCGCCGCGCGACGGGCGATCGCGACTCGCTATGATGCGGGATTCGTTCCCGATCGGCCACGTCAATATCAGAGCAAGATCAAGAACGCGCAGGAAGCGCACGAGGCGATCCGGCCGACCGATTTCGATCGCGCTCGTGCGGCAACCGGGGACCACGCCCGCCTGTACGAGCTGGTCTACAATCGCGCGCTCGCGAGCCAGATGGCATCGGCTCGGCTTGAGCGAACGACAGTCGAGTTGAGCGATGGCGCCGGAAGGGCCGTGCTGCGCGCGACCGGTCAGGTCGTGCTCTTCCCCGGCTATCTCGCGCTATATGAAGAAGGCCGGGACGAGAAAGCGGACGACGAGGAAGGCTCACGCATGCCGACGATCCGTGAGGGCGACGTCCCCGCGAAGACCGGCGTTGAAGCCACCCAGTCCTTCACTCAGCCCCCGCCGCGCTATTCCGAGGCGAGCCTCGTCAAGCGGCTCGAAGAGCTCGGGATCGGCCGGCCTTCAACCTATGCAGCGACGCTGCAGACGCTGAAGGATCGCGAATATGTCCGCATCGAGAAGGGCCGCTTCGTTCCCGAGGAGAGCGGGCGTCTGGTCACGGCATTCCTGGAGAGGTTCTTCGAGCGTTACGTCAGTTACGATTATACAGCCGAGCTCGAGGAAGAACTGGACGACGTCTCGGGCGGCCGGCTCGACTGGCAGAAATTGCTCGACGACTTCTGGCGCGACTTCAAGCCGAAGGCCGGCGAGGTAATGGACCAGAAGCCGAGCGAAATTACACAGGCGCTGGATGAGTTCCTCGCGCCCTGGCTCTACCCGCCGCGGGCCGACGGCAGCGACCCGCGACTGTGCCCGCAATGCGGAAACGGGCGGCTGTCGCTTCGTGGAGGACGGTTCGGCGCGTTCGTGGCCTGCTCCAACTATCCGGATTGCAAGTACACGCAGAAGTTCGGGCAGGGCGGCGACCAGGCGCAGAGCGACGGGCCGACGGATCTCGGCGACGGAATCATGCTGAAGAGCGGCCGGTTCGGACCGTATGTCGAGCGCGGCGACAAGCGTGCGTCGGTCCCGAAGGATGTGCCGGTCGCCGATGTGGATTCGGAGGTTGCGGAGCGGCTGCTGTCTCTTCCACGCGAGATCGGACCGCATCCGGAGACGGGAAAGCCGATCACGGCATCGATCGGACGTTACGGTCCATACCTCGCTCACGACGGCAAATATGCGAAGTTGAACTCCACCGCTGAGGTGTTTGAAACCGGAATGAATGCGGCGGTCGCGAAGCTCGCCGACGCTGCGTCCGGCGGCGGTAGGGAACGCACCGCTTCGCGCGAGCCGATTGCGGTCCTCGGCAAGCACCCAGCGAATGGCGGCGAGATCAAGGTGATGGCCGGCCGTTATGGGCCCTATGTTACCGACGGCACCACCAACGCGACCCTGCCGAAGGGCGCCGAGCCGAAGGCCGTGACTCTGGACGAAGCAGTTCGACTCCTCGATGAGCGGGCGGCCAAGGGTCCCGCGAAGAAGGGCCGGCGCAACGCCACGCGAAAGAGAGCGAAGTGATCGACATCGAGCTGCAATGGTTACCGCACGGGAAAGGTTTGCCTTCTCCAGCTTACGCAACGGACGGGGCGGCTGGGCTCGATGTCGTAGCCGCCGAGGAAGTCACGCTGGCACCGGGGCAGCGCCACGCAGTCGCGACAGGCTTCGCGATAGCGATTCCCGAAGGATATGAGGTGCAGGTACGGCCTCGCTCCGGGCTCGCGCTCAAGCACGGGATTACCTGTTTGAACACTCCGGGCACGATCGACCACGACTATCGCGGTGAGGTGAAGGTCATTCTCGCCAACCTCGGAAGCGAGACGTTCGAGGTTCGGCGCGGCGAACGTATCGCGCAACTCGTTCCCGCGCCGGTGCAGAAGGCGGCATTCCGACAGGTCGCCGAGCTGACCGGGACGACCCGCGGAGTGGGGGGCTTCGGCTCGACGGGGCGGTGACTCTCTCAGACGAGGAGCTCGACCGATATGCGCGGCACATCGTCTTGCCGCAGGTCGGAGGTGTCGGGCAACGCAAGCTGAAGGAAGCGAGCGTTGCCGTGATCGGCGCTGGCGGCATCGGCAGCGCGGTCATCCCGGCCCTTGCAGGCGCGGGCCTGGGACAAGTCACTATCATCGACGATGATATGGTCGAGCTCGTCAATTTGCATCGCCAGCCCCTCTTCCGCGAACGGGATGCTGGCTACTCGAAGGCTGATCTTGCGCTGCAGTTCGTGCAACGGCTGAACCGCTTCGTCAAAGCGAGGCCGGTGCAGCAACGAATCGATGCCGGGAACGCTGTGGCGCTCCTCTCTGGCCACGATATGGTGATCGATGGGAGCGACAATTTCGCGACGCGCCTGGCCGTGAGCGATGCATGCGTGGCGCTCGGCACTCCGCTTCTCTCCGCCGCGGCGGTCCAGTTCCAGGGACAGGTCGGGCTATTCAGGTCGCAGCCCTGTTACCGCTGCTTCGTCGGCGACGCCTTCGACGCAGAGGATTGCGACAATTGCGCGGAGCTGGGGGTGCTAGGCGCACTGACCGCGACGGTCGGAAGCTTTGCGGCGCTGCTCGCGATCAATTCGATCGTCGACATCGGCGAGGACGAGGCGGGCAAGGTCCACCTGTTCGATGGAGAGAAGCTAAGTTGGCGCTCAATCCGCATTCCCACGGATCCCGGATGCCGAGCCTGCGGTCCCGCCAAAGTCACCCTTCAAAAGCGAATGTGAAGTCGCCACGATACCAGCCGTCGGGATTCTTGCCCGTGGGACGGTAATCGCCGCCCTTGATCATTTCGAGGAGAGCGCCGCCGACAACACCTTCCGCTTCGGGGCAGTTCAGCTTCGGAATGACTATCTGGCGCAAGGACCCATCTGGATCGAACTGCGCCGCGAAGGAAACGCCGAAATCGAGGCGGTTTCCTACCACGCCCGGGAGCGAACATTGATGCTGCATGGCGATCTCGTGCAGCTTCACCATCATCTTTGTGTTGAGATGCTCGTATCCATACTGGCCGAGCCGCGGCAGCCGGCTCCAGTCGCCGTCCGCAGTGACGACACTAACCGGAGCGGAAGCGGCAATCAGGGCCAGTGCTGCTGGAAGAGCAAGGAAGTGCTTCATGGTCAGCCTCCCACGTAACTCAGACCCAGCAAATTACTCCCAAAGAAGGCCGGTGTCGACGAACTGAGAGCTATTGCGAAAGCGCGCGCTCCACGTGCTGGATCAGCCTGCGCGCGACTTCTTCCTTGCTCATCTCCGGCCAATTCTCGACGCTCTCGGCAGTGACCAGGTGCACTCGATTCCGGTGCCCGCCCATCACCTCACCCGAGACGTCATTGGCGACGATCCAGTCGGCGCGCTTGGCGACTTGCTTGGCGATCGCCTGCTCGATCACGCGCTCAGTTTCCGCCGCGAAGCCGATTAGAAGACGCGGCCGTTGCTCGCTCGCGCCGAGCTCGGCGAGGATGTCGCGGGTCGGTACGAACTTGAGCTTCGGCGGCCCTTCACCTTTCTTGAGCTTGGTGGGCGACGGTTCGACCCGCCAATCAGCCACTGCGGCGACGAGAATTGCGACGTCTGCGGGTAATGACGCCATGACGGCATTCGCCATCTGCTCGGCGGTATGGACGTCCTCGCGCTCGACGCCCCGAGGGGTTTCCAATGCAACAGGACCTGAGACGAGGGTCACTCGGGCTCCCGCGTCTGCTGCAGCGGCCGCGATCGCATAGCCTTGTCGCCCTGAGGAGCGGTTTGCGATCACGCGCACCGGGTCGATCGGCTCATGAGTCGGGCCGGCCGTCACGAGGATGTGCTTGCCGGCGAGCGTCACTTGGCCGGAAGGAAGCCGTTCGAGCCGAGCCACTCCATGATCGCCTGCGGCTCGGGAAGACGGCCTGGGCCGAACTCGCCACAGGCCATTTCGCCTTCAGCGGGATCGATGACCTTCACGCCGTCAGCCTTGAGTTGAGCGACGTTGCGCTGCGTCGCGGCGTGCAGCCACATACGCACGTTCATCGCCGGCACGACAATGACCGGCTTGTCGGTTGCCAGCAGGAGGGTCGTTGCGAGATCATCGGCAATCCCGCCCGCCATCTTGGCGAGCAGATCGGCCGTTGCCGGGCAGACGAGTACGAAATCGGCCGCGCGAGACAATTGGATATGGCCGATCTCGACCTCATCCTTGAGCTCCCAGAGCGAGCTGTGGACCTGGGACTCGGCGACGGTTCCAAGGCTCATCGCCGTGACGAAATGCTCGCCGCCCTTGGTGAGGACGGGGGTGACTTCGTGGCGCGCCTTCTTCAGCAGGCGCACAAGCTCGAGCGATTTGTAAGCTGCGATTCCGCCACCGACGATCAAGAGCGCGCGGGCCATTGGTCTAGCCTAGCACAAACAACAGCGCCGCGCCGATTATCGCGCCGATCACAACAGCGAAGGCGTAGCCCCACCAGTTCCTGCTCTCAATCACCGCAATGTCCGGCAGCGGGGGCGGAGGAGGGGCGCCTCCGGGCGCCGGATAATATTGGTCGAGGCGATTGATCAGCTCGGGGATCTTCTTCGCCGCGCGCACAAGGTCAATGATACGGTCGGCGTAATAAGCTTCCGGGCCGAGCTCCGAACGAATCCACTCGCTGATGAAGGGCTCGGCGGTCTTCCACATGTTGATGTCGGGATCGAGCGCCGATGCTACGCCCTCGTTCATCACCATCGTCTTCTGAAGAAGCAGAAGATGCGGCTGCGTCTGCATGTCGAAGTCGCGGGTGATCGAGAACAGACTTTCGAGCATCCGGCCGACGGATATCTCCTTGACCGGAAGACCGCGAATGGGTTCGCCGGCCGCGCGCAATGCCGTCGCGAATTCCTCGACGCTGTGGTGGGGCGGCACGTACTGAGCCTCGAAGTGGATTTCGGCGACGCGGCGGTAGTTGCCGGTGATGAGGCCGTAGAGAATCTCCGCGAGCCAGACCCGCGCGCGCCGGTCGATACGCCCCATGATGCCGAAGTCGATCGCGGCGATGCGCCCATCCTTCAGCGCAAAGAGGTTCCCGTGATGAAGATCGGCGTGAAAGAAGCCGTCGACGACGGCCTGTCGGAGGAAGGCGCGCACCAGCGTAGAGGCTAGCGCACTGCAGTCCTGGCCAGCCTCGATGAGCGCATCGCGGTCGTTAAGCTTGATTCCGTCGAGCCACTCCATCGTGAGCACTCGGCGAGCGGTACGCCGCCAGTCGATGTGCGGAATGTAATATCCTGGCTCCGCGACCATGTTCTCCTGTAGTTCCGAGGCGGATGCCGCCTCCCGCTGAAGATCGAGCTCCCGTGTCGTCCATTGCTTGAACTGTGCGACGACGAGACGCGGGCGGAGTCGCTGGGCTTCCCCGCCGTAGCGTTCGACGTGCGCGGCGGCCCATTCGTACGTGTCGATGGCCTTGGCGAGCTCCCCCTCGATGCCGGGACGAAGCACCTTGACCGCAACTTCGCGGCCTTCGGTGGTGACGGCCCGATGCACCTGGGCGATCGAGGCGGCGCCGACCGGGACTTCGTCGAACTCCGAATAGAGGCTCTCGAGAGGCGAACCGAAGGATTGCTCGACGGTCCGCTTGATCAGCTGAAACGAGGCGGGAGGAAGGTCGTCCTGAAGCTGGGAGAGGTTCTCAGCCGCTTTCTCTCCCACCAGGTCTGGGCGCGTCGACAGCGCCTGGCCGAGCTTGATCGCAGCGGGACCGATCGCGACCAGCGCGGCCGCATAGTCCGGCGTCGGTGGAATTCTTGCTCCGAAGCGGGCGATGCGGGCGAGCCGCCGCACTGGCGGGGGCGTCATCGGGTCTTCCTCGATTCCGCGCAAAGCGCCATGCCGGGCGAGCGTCCGACCCCACTTCAGCAAACGCCACAGATGGGTGACGCTAGTGGTCATCAGACTGTGCTCCTGCGAAGGCAGGAGCCCAGACTTTTTCCTCCTTGAACTGGATTCCTGCCTACGCAGGGGTACGACGAACTTCGGTTCGTCATATCTTCCAGCCACTGTGAATGGTCACCAGCCCGCCAAGCATGGGTTCGGCGGCGGCGCGGACGAAGCCCGCGTCCGTGATCATTCGCCGAAATGCCTGCGATTTCGGAAAGCGGCGGATACTTTCGACCAGGTAGCGATAGCTGTCCTCGTCGTTCGCAACAACCTTGCCGATGCGCGGGATGACGTTCGACGCCCAGGCTTCGTAAAGGTTGGAGAAGCCGGGCCAGTCGCTCGACGAGAATTCCATGCAATAGAATCGCCCACCGCGCCCGAGCACTCGATGCGCCTCGCGAAGAGCGGCGGGAATGTCGGTGACGTTCCGGATACCAAAGACGACCGTGTATGCGTCGAAGCTCGCGTTCGCGAAGGTCAGCGCTTCGGCATTCTCGACTTCCCAGGTGAGACCCGTGAGGTCCCGCTGTCGAGCCCGCTCCCTTCCGACCTCGAGCATATCGCCATTGATGTCCGCAACGGTCACGCGTGCGCCCCGGCGAGCCATTCGAAAGGCAATATCGCCGGTCCCGCCCGCCATATCGAGGATCTCCTCACCGGCACGCGGCTTCACGCGATTTACGAAGCGGTCCTTCCATAGCCGATGGAGGCCGCCCGACATCAGGTCATTCATGATGTCGTATCGGTGAGCAACGGAGCTGAAGACCGCTCCCACGCGACGGGTCTTCTCCTCGGGACTGACCAGCTCGTCGCCGAAATTCACCTGATTGGACATAGGGCTGCGCCTCTAGCTGGGTCCTCTCGTCATTGCGAGCGGAGCGAAGCAATCCAGCTGCGTAGATTGGATTGCTTCGTCACTTCGATCCTCGCAATGACGCTGAGATGCCTGAGCTTCCCGAAGTTGAAACCACCGTCCGGGGCCTCGAACGGGTCCTGAAGGGCCGGCGGATCGAACGCGTCGAGGCGCGACGGCGGGACCTCCGGCGGGCGCTTCCCGTCGACCTTGGCCAGCGGCTTACGGGAGCTCGCGTTACGTCTCTCGGCAGACGCGCGAAATATGGACTTATCGACACTGACCGGGGCGACACCCTGGTGTTCCATCTTGGCATGTCCGGACACTGGCGGGTCGATCCGAGCGAGCTCGCCAAGCACGACCACTTCATCCTGGAGACCGACGAAGGAAGACGAATCGCGCTCAACGACGCGAGGCGATTCGGCTCGCTCGATCTCGTTCGTACCGACGATCTGAAGGACTGGCCGTCGTTCAAGGTACTCGGCCCGGAGCCGCTGGACCTCGATGCGCGCGATCTCAAGCGCCGCCTTGCCGGACGCTCGGCCGCGATAAAGCTACTGCTGCTCGACCAAAGCATCGTCGCCGGTCTCGGCAATATCTATGTCTGCGAAGCGCTCTATCGCGCAGGAATCCACCCAAGGAGAGCCGGAGGATCGATCTCGCTGGAGCGGCTCAGGAAACTCGTCCAGGCGATTCACGACGTCCTCGCGGAGGCGATCGAGGCGGGCGGCTCGTCGCTACGCGATTTCGTGTCGCCCGATGGAGAGCTCGGTTATTTCTCTAAGGCCTTCGCCGTCTACGACCGTGAAGGCCAGGCGTGCGGCCACGGCGGAACGGTCAAGCGGATTGTCCAGGGAGGCCGATCGACCTTCTATTGCCCGCACTGCCAGCACTGAGCCTTGGCGTTGACCTCGAAGGCACTTCCAGCTAGGGGAGCGCCGCGTCGGTGCGAGCCTGCGGGCCGCGCCGTTTTTCATTGAGCTAGAGGATTACGATGGCGAATACGCCGCAGGCCAAAAAGCGCATCCGTCGCAACGCGACGCGCACGGTGATCAACCACTCCCGAATCAGCCGCATCCGGACCTTCATCAAGGCCGTCGAGTCGGCGATCGCTGACGGCAAGAAAAAGGACGCTGCCGAGGCGCTCAAGCAGGTCCAACCGGAGATGGCGCGGGGCGTCGCTCGAGGCGTTATCCACAAGAACACGGCCGCGCGGAAAATTTCGCGGCTATCAAAAAGGGTTGCGTCACTCGGCTGAAACGGCCGCTGAAATTTGGGTCAAAGCGGGCCGCCGGGAGACCGGCGGCTCGTCCCATTTCTGGATCGTCAAAAAAATGCAGCAATTCCCGCGATTCGCGCGATTGTTAACCGTTCGCTAACCATAAAAATCCACGGTTTCCGCCATTTTCTCGAAGTTTCGGCTCGATTCCTATGTCAAGTGGCATTATTTCAGCTTTGTGAAAAAACGGCACTTGAAAGCTGCCGCAGACAGTCTCAGAAACAACCTTCCGAGCGCGAATCCGCGCCGGGGGCAAGAGGGAAAAGAAGCCTAAAGCGCGCGACTCGCGTCACGTGCAACAAGGATCCTTTTGTCTGGAAGTCGGGGGCCAGGGAGAGGGAGGCGCGTGCCAGTGCAAGGCGCAGGGGTGAATTCGTCGCTAGAGCTGAGCCCGGGGCCGGTCGCGGCACCGCTTGAAGCAGCTTGGGAATCGATTCGCACCGGACTCCGCCGCGATCTTGGAGCTCGCACCTTTGACGGCTGGCTGAAGCCGGCCGAGTTGGGTTCGTTCGAGCCGGACGGCGGCTCGCTCGATATCATCATGCCGAGCCAGTTCATGGCGGACTGGGTGCGCTCACATTTCGGCGAGCGCCTGACGCTCGCGTGGAAGACGGTCCTTCCCGTCGTGAGAGACGTACGAGTGATCGCTGCGGCCGACGCTCCGCGGCCGGCGCCACTCTTGATTCTCGAGGAAGCGCCCGCGCCAGCCGAGCGCGATCCGAACGCTCCGAATTTCGACCCGCGCTATCGGTTCGAGACATTCATCGTCGGCAAGGCGAACGAGGTGGCCGCCACGGCAGCACGCACGCTCGCAACGTCGAAGACCGTCAGCTTCAACCCGCTGTTCATCCATGGCGGTACCGGGCGCGGAAAAACGCACCTTCTCCATGCGATCGGCCATGCTTTCCTGCAGCACAATCGCGGATCACGCGTCGTCTCGATGTCGGCCGAGAAGTTCATGGTCGAATTCATCCGGGCGCTGAAGGAAAACGACACGATCGGCTTCAAGCAGCGCCTGCGGAGCGCGGATCTGCTGCTGATCGACGACGTCCAGTTCATTGCCGGCAAGGATTCAACGCAGGAAGAATTCTTCCACACGATGAACGAGATTATCACCGCGGGCCGTCGGCTGGTGATCACTTCGGACCGTGCGCCGCAGGACCTGGACGGCATCGCTCCGCGTATTCTGTCCCGGCTTTCGTGGGGACTGGTCGCGGACATCAATGCCGCAGATTACGAGCTGCGGTTCAATATCATCATCGCCAAGCTTGAGGCCCTCCCGGGCGTGCAGATGCCACGGCCTGTAATTGATTTCCTCGCGCGGCGTGTCACTTCTTCCATTCGCGAGCTGGAGGGCGCGCTCAACCGCATCGGCGCCTATGCGATGATGACGGGCCGCGAGATCGACATCGCCTTCGTCGAGGAAGTGCTTGCGAACGTCCTTCGGGCCAACCAGCGGCGGATTTCGATCGATGAGATCCAGACCCAGGTCGCGGAGCATTATCGTATTCGCAAGGCGGAAATGACGTCCGCTCGCCGTGCTCGCGAAGTGGCCAGGCCGCGACAGGTCGCGATGTATCTCTCGAAGCAGCTGACTCCCAAGTCACTTCCGGACATTGGGCGGCGGTTCGGCGGACGCGACCACACGACGGTGATCCATGCGGTGCGGCAGATTGAGAAATTGCGTGCCAGCGATGCCGAGCTAGATGCCGACATTCGATTGCTGACGCGTCAGCTCGAGGGTTGATCCAAAAGTCCGTTACGAAGAAGGCCCGCCGAACCTGATCCGGCGGACCTTCGAGTAGTTCCGTTCAGCAGATCAGTAGCTTCGCGCGGTGTTCGTCCTCGCGGGAATCGTGATTTTCACAACCTCGCCGTTCTGGCCGGGGAAGCCGGTGAACAGCGCTTCGATTAGGCCAGGGAGCAAGGCATCGAGACGGTTGGTCGACGACCGGGCCTCGGATCGTCCGTCGAACAACGGCTGGTTCGTGCCGGCGGCGCGAATATGGAGATCCAGCTCGCTGTGAAACTCGACATAGCTGTCGATACCGCCGCCATACCAGAACGGGTCGTTCCAGCCGTAGTAGAATGGCGATCCCCAATGACCAAAGCGGGGATAGAAGAAGGTGCTGGGACCCCAGAAGCCGTAGGCGCCTCCGTAATCGTTGATCCGCGTCTCGCCGCTGTCCACGTTGTAGCCAAGCTGCACGATCATGTCCGCGCTTTTCGGATCAGCCGCCGGCCTGTAGCCGCGCGCCGAGAGCTGCTGAGCAACGAGCGCGGCGTAACGTTCGAACTCCAGTCCGCCCGGTCGTGCCCTGCCTTCACCGGGCACGACGACGAAGGTCTGTCCCTGAGGGGCCGGCATCGCCTGGTAGCGAGAGACCTCGGTATGAAGAGAAGTCGCACAGGCCGAGAGCGCAATCGCGGAAGCACCGATCGCGATCGCTGCAGCAAATTGGCGGATACGCATTGCGAGTCCCTTTCGAGCGGGAATGAGGAACGGTTGGTGGCGTATACCACCAACGGCTGTTAACCGTCGATGAAGTGAAGGATTGGTGCGTTAAGCCGACAAGAAGGTCGTCAATCGGCAGTCCTTATGCCCGCAACCAGGAAGCAGCATAGGAAAGCGCGACGACGCCTGAGCCGACGATCACCGCATCGATGACGATGCTGAGCACCGCCGCGACAGCCGCAACAATCGCCAGCACTCCATCTCTGTAGATCAAAGCAAGACCGAACAGGAGGATGGCTGCTGCGGGGGCGACGTGAAAGAGCGGCACCGGAATCGCAGCAATCAACGCGAGCAGGAAGCAGACCAGACCGATCAACCGCGTTGCAGCCGGGCCCGTGAGATGCGCGAGGCGTGGCTTGAAGATCCGTTCGACGCGAAGCTCGAGCCATTCGATTTTGCCAATAAGGCGCTTCAGCTCCTGCTTGGTCACTCCGCGCCTGTCGAGCCGCGCGGGGAACCATGGGCTCGCGCGTCCGAATACCATCTGCGCGGACACGATTAGAATTGGCAGCGCGAAAAAGGCGCTCGTGCCGGGGGGAAGCGGCAGCACGTTGATGGCCGCAAAGATGAACAGCAGGCCACCCCATGCACGAGATTGCAAGAGACTCGCCAGTTCTGTGAAGGACAACCGGTCGGGACCGTGTTCCTCCACGATTTGCGCGAGCCGCTGCGAAAGAGGCAGCGGGTGCAGTTGAGCGGTCGGGTTGTTGGTGTCCAAGGTGAATTGCCGAGTTAGTCGGTCAGGCCGACGGCTGACTTCGCCCTGGCGAGAACCGGCGCGCCCAACTGACGGGCCCGCGCCGCACCTTCGGCCAGGATTCGATCGAGCTCGGCGGGTTCGCGACGGAGCTCGTCAAGGCGCTCACGGATCGGCGCGATCAGCGAGATCAATATGTCGGCCAGAGCCGGCTTGAAGACACCAAAGCCCTGCTCGGCAAAGCGAGCCAGTACCTGCTCCATCGTCTCTCCCGTCACTGCGGCATAGATACCAACCAGGTTCTTCGCCTCAGGTCGGCCGTCGAGTGCATCGGGATCAGCTGGCAGCGGTTCGGGATCGGTTTTCGCCTTGCGAATTTTCTGCGCGATGAGGTCGTCACTGTCGGTCAGATGGATCCGACTCATCTCTGAAGGATCGGACTTCGACATTTTCACTTTGCCGTCACGCAGCGACATGATGCGTGCCGTCGTTCCGCCGCCGATGAAGGGCTCCGGTACGACGAAGAGTTCCACCTCGAAGTCGTTGTTGAATTTGATCGCAATGTCGCGGGTGAATTCAACGTGCTGCTTCTGGTCCTCGCCGACTGGCACATGTGTCGCCTGGTAAAGCAGGATATCGGCCGCCTGGAGCACCGGATAATCGAAGAGCGCGACCGATGCCCCTTCCTGGTTCTTTCCGGCCTTGTCCTTCCACTGGGTCATGCGATTGAGCCAGCCCATTCGCGCGGTCCCATTCAGGATCCAGCATAGTTCGGAATGGGCGGGGACGGCGCTCTGGGCGAAGAGAACCGATTTCTTCGGGTCAATCCCGCTGGCGATCAGAGCGGCCGCCATCTCACGCACGTTGGAGCGCAGCTCGCGCGGCGGCACATCCACCGTCAGCGCGTGGAGATCGGCCAGGAAAAACAGGCATTCGGCCTCGTCCTGCATCCTCACCCAGCGGAGGATCGCGCCAAGCAAATTGCCGAGATGTAGTCCGCCGGTAGGCTGAATTCCCGAAACGACCCGCTTCATAGACTCCATACTCATGCTTCTCGCGCTCGCCGGCTGATCAGGAGCTTCACGTCATTGAGCACGAACGCGCCGGTCAGGAAACAGGCGATCGCGTACACCGCGGCACCCGCGCCCACGAGCACACCCAGTCCAAGCCCACGATGGAGGATTGAGCCGGTAAGATATGGATCGACGGCGGGCGCGAGCCAGAAAAGCGACCCACCCATGATCAAAGCGGCGATGGCCAGGCGAGGCACTCGGCGGCGTAGCTGTGCATCCGTATCGAAATGCCCTCGCTTCCTCAGCGTATGATACAGCATCCAGACGTTCACGGTTGAAGCGAGGGCTGTCGCGAGCGGCGGCCCGACATGCCCATAACCATAGCGAGCAAGAAACGGGATCAAGATCAGGTTGCCGACCAGGTTCACGCCGACCGACTGCACAGCGTAGCGCACCGGGGTCTTCGTATCGTGCCGGGCATAATAGCCGGGGGTCAGAACCTTCACGAGGACGTAGGAGGGAAGCCCGATCGAGAACGCCGACAGAGCCCAGCTGCAGCGTTGGCTGTCGATCGCCGTGAAATGGCCGTGCTGGAAAAGGCCGCGAACGATCGGTTCCGAGGCGAAGATGAATGCGACGGTCGCGGGTAGGGTCAGAAACAACGCCAGCTCGATGCCGCGATTCTGGGTGTCCATCGCCTCGGCATCCCGTTTCTGGCTCAATTGGCGAGAGACGGTCGGCAGAAGGATGGTCCCAAGACCGATGCCGATGAGTCCGAGCGGCAATTGGTTTAGCCGGTCGGCATAGTAGATGTAGGAGATCGACCCGGGATCGAGCAGGCCGCCGGCGAGCGCCGTTGAGACCGCAAGGTTCACCTGGACCGCGCCGGCACCGACCGCCGCGGGCAGGATGAGCTTCAAGAGCTGGCGGATGTCGTCGTCCATCCGCGGCCGCCGGAGTGCAAGGCTGACCCCCGCCTGCCTGCATGCAAGCATCAGCCAGCCCAGCTGCAGAGCGCCTCCGACAGTGACCGAGATGGCTTGGGCGCGCGCCGTTTCATAAGCGCCTTCGGGACCATGCCCGTGGAAGAACCACAAGGCGGCGATCATCGAGATGTTGAGCAGGATCGGCGCCGCCGCGTTCACCCAGAAGCGATTCAATGAATTGAGAATTCCGCCGAGCAGCGAGGCCAGGCTGATCAGCATCAAGTAAGGAATGGTGATCCGCGACAGCATGACAGCGAACGCGAACTGCTCATGCGTGGGATTCCTGAATCCGCCGGATAAGCCCCAGGTGATCGGCCATGCTGCGATCAGCATCAGGATCGTGAACCCGACCAGTACCGGCAAGAGCACCGCCAGCGTCTGCTCCGCAAACCGAAGCCCGGCGTTCACGTCGTTCGCTTCCCCGACCTTCCGGTTGAACATGGGGATGAACGCGGCCGAGAAAGCGCCCTCGGCGAAGAGCGCGCGGAACATGTTCGGAAGGCGAAAGGCTACGAAGAACGCGTCGGAAGCAAAGCTGGCGCCGACAAAGCTCGCCTGCAGCGTATCGCGCACGAGCGCGAGCACACGGCTGACGAGGGTGAGCCCGCCGACTGATCCGAGCGAACGGGCGAGGTTCATCCGACCTGCGCCGTAGGAGCGTTAAGCTTCGCTCGGCGTCTCAGAAGACGCCTGCTCGCCTCCGCCGTTGCCGCCTTCGACCCCCGGCTGTTGTTGCTGCGCCTGCATCTGCGCCATGTAGGCGCCTGCGAAGTCGATCGGATCGAGGAGGAGCGGGGGGAAGCCGCTGTTGCTGACCGCCTCGGCGACGATCTGGCGGGCGAACGGGAAGATCAGCCGGGGCGCTTCGATCAGCAGAAACGGCTGCAGCGCTTCGGCGGGGACATTGCGCAGGCCAAAGAGGCCGCCGTAGCTGAGATCGACGACGAAATGGACGCCGTTATCCGAACGTGCGGTCACCTCGATCTTGAGCGATACCTCGTGGACATCTTCGCCGACGGTCTGGACGTTGATGTTGAACTGCACCTCGAGGTTCGGCTGAACCTGCCACTGGTAAACCTGTGGCGCGCTTGGATTTTCGACCGATAAATCCTTGATATACTGCGCGAGAATGTTGATCGCAGGTTCCGTGCCTGGATCGCCCGCGCCATTGCCGCCGGTCGTCGGTTCCTGATCCGCCATTCTACTGATGTCCTTGCAAATAGTTTAAGCTGTATTGGGAGCCGCGCGGGGCGCGGTGCGTTGCGGCTGGCGACTAGCAGCCGCACAAATGGGGCGCAATGGCGCCTCGCGCGTTGAGGAGTGTTGGAATATTAACGCTGCGAGCACTATGTTGCAGGGCTAGACCCAGTTAGGACCTTAGATTGACCGTTATCGTCATCCTCGCTCTCGTTGCCCTGTTCATCGGATTGCGCCTTTACAGCGTTCTCGGTGAGCGGACGGGACACGAGCAGCAGCAACCGATTCTGAAGCCCGCGGACCCCGACGCGCGGGTTGAGCCGCGTCCGACTCAGCCGTCCGCTGCTCCTGCCGCCCCGACCGACGCGGGTGATATGGCCTTCGTGCCGACGGCCGGCCCAGGTGTCCGCGCGATCCTCGCTGCCGACCCAAGCTTCGACGTAGCCCGCTTCCTTGAGGGAGCGAAAGCTGCTTACCAGTTGATTCTCGAAGCCTTCTGGAAGGGCGATCTCGAGACCGTTCGCGGCCACGTCGACAGCCACGTGTTCGAGACGTTCTCTGGCGCTGTCGAGCAGCGCGCGAAAGATGGGCTGACGCTCGACAATAGGCTCGTCGCCATCGACCAGGCGGTCATTTCCGAGGCTTCGGTCGAACGTTCCGTGGCAATCCTCACGGTCCGCTTCGAAGCGGATATCGCTGCCGTCACGCGCAATGCCGAAGGGCAGGTGGTCGCCGGCTCTCTTAGCGATGCCGTCCAGACGCGCGACCTCTGGACCTTCCGCCGGGATACGTCCTCGCGCGACCCCAATTGGGTATTGATCGAGACCGACGAGGAAGAGTGAGCCGCGCCGCAAGGGCGCTCGCGCTCGCTTCGTTCATCCTGATCGCTGCATGCGCCAAGACCGTGCAGGTCGCTCCGCCTCCGCCGCCAACGACAACAGTTCCGCCCCCCATCGTTCCTCCACCGGCTCCGCCGCCACCGGCGAATGCGAGGGGGGCCGGGTTCGTCGCCGTCCAACCTCCCGCCCTGCTTGATGAGGCCTCGGCTTCGCGGGCACTCCAGGCGTTCCGGATCAGCTGTCCCGCACTCCAGCAACGGCTGGACAAGTCCCTCCTCAGCAACGGGCCTGACTGGACGGGGGTTTGCGCTGAAGCTGCGCAAGTGCAGCCTGGCGCCGCAGCTGCTTTCTTCCGCGACCGTTTCGATTGGGTACGCGTTGGGGACGGCAAGGCTTTCGCAACGGGATACTACATTCCGCAGACTGCCGGATCGCGGACGCCCGCGCCGGGATACACGGTGCCCGTCTACCGGACTCCGCCGGACCTGGTCCGGTGCACGCGCCCGGACGGAACGACAGGTCGGGGCCGCATTGACGAGACCGGGACCTGCGTCTCCTATTTCACCCGCGCCGAGATCGAGGATGGGGCACTCGCGAACAAGGGCCTCGAGCTCGCCTGGGCAGCCGACCCGGTCGAGTTGTTCTTCATTGAGATCCAAGGCTCGGGCGAGCTGGGACTCCCGGACGGCAGCGTCATGCGCATCGGTTACGACAACCAGAACGGTCTTGAGTATGTCGCGATCGGGCGGCTGCTTCGTGAGCGGGGCATCCTTCCACCGGGCGGAGCCAACATGCAGGCGATCAAGGACTGGATGCGCGCCAATCCGGATCAAGGCCGCGAGCTCATGCGCGAAAACCAATCCTACATCTTTTTCAAGGAATTAACCGGTCCGCCCCTCGGCTCGCTCGGCCTTCCGATCACTCCACGTGGGACGGTAGCCGCGGACCCCAATTTCGTGCCGCTCGGCGCGCCTGTGTTCCTGAACATGGATCGGCCCGAGACAGATGGCTTTTGGGTCGCACAGGACGTCGGGGGTGCCATCAAGGGCTCGAACCGCTTCGACACCTTCTGGGGCGCCGGGCCCGAAGCGACGCAAATCGCCGGCGGGATGTCGGCTTCCGGGCAGGCGCTAATCCTGTTGCCGAAAGGGGCGGCGTCACATGCGGCAACTCAGCCCTGAAGAGGCTGAGCTGTGGGCTCGAGTGACCGCGACGATCGCGCCGCTCTCCCGCGAAAAGATCAAGCCCCAACCTGCCGACAAAGAAGACAAACCGGTTGCCGCTGTCGCGACCGTCAAAATTGTGTCTGGGCGTCCTGCACGGCCTTTAGCGCCGCGAAGGCCGCACCTCGGGACCACGCTCGACGCTACCTGGGACCGGCGACTTCGCTCCGGTAGCGTCGAACTCGACCGCATCATCGATCTGCACGGCATGAACCTTGATCAGGCCTGGCGCGCCATCGATCGCGGGCTCGATGCCGCGATCGCCCGCGGCGACCGTGTCGTGCTCCTGATCACCGGGCACCATCGCCCGGGCGAAGCACCAGTTCAGCGTGGCAGGATCCGCGCCGCGATCAACGACTGGCTCGGCGCTTCCCGGCATGCTGGCAACATCGCCGCAGTTCGCGGGGCACACCGGCGCCATGGCGCCGGAGGCAGCCTTTATATCATTCTCAGGCGCCGATGACCTTTTGTTAACCCTCCTCCGTTAACGCGAGTGCTTAGGCGGGCATGGCCGTCGCGCGAGACGCATTTAGACCGATGAAAGCAGGCACGGCACAGAAGATCAGCAACGCGATCCTGTCGTGCGCCGCCGGTCTCGCTTCCTTCATTTTCTCATTGACCGCTCTTCTCTACATCACGGAGCTTGATGAGAAGGTTGTCGCGGCGCTCGCCGCCGGCGTATTCTGCTTGTTGATCAGTTACATCGCCTCCGAACGGCCGAACAGCGAAAGCGCCCGGGCCCTGTCGGCATTGAGTGAGCGCCTTCTCGCTGTGGAGGACGGCGACCTCGTCTCGCCGGCGCCAGCCAGCGTTCGCCGCTCTATGCCCAAGCTGGCCGCGGCCGTGGATTCCCTTTTCGCTGAGGTTCGTGCCTCGATCGAGAATGCGCATGCGCTTGGCATGTTCGATCCCGTGACTTCACTGCCAAACCGACTGCATTTCCGATCCGAAGCAGACAAGCTTCTGAGCGAGGCTCTGGAGGGTTCCAACTCGGCGATGCTCTTCGTCGACCTCGACCGTTTCAAGATGGTCAACGACAGCCTTGGCCATGCCCGCGGAGACCAGCTGCTGATCATGGTGGCCAACCGGCTGCGTGTGGTCGTCAACGCTGAATATAGTGGCAACAGCCGCAACCGACCGCTGCTCGCCCGCCTTGCTGGCGACGAGTTCACGATGTTCTTCCCGGAGATCGCTTCCTCCGTAGAAATCGAGCGGATTGCCCGTCGAGTCGCGCTCGCCATCTCGGAGCCGTTCGAGCTCTGCTCCCACAGCGTCGACATTGGTGCGTCGATTGGCGTGGCCATTTCTCCGGATCACGGCACGGGCATTGAGGGGCTGATGCGCGCGGCCGACATTGCGATGTACCGGGCGAAGTCTCTCGGCGGCGGGCAGCATTGCCTGTTCAACGCCGATCTGGCCGCTGAGCATCAGCTGAAGATCGAAACCGAGAAAGCGCTGACGGAAGCCGTGCAGAAGGGTGATTTCCTCCTAGCCTTCCAGCCGCAGATGAGCGTCGTCACGGGTGAGGTCTGCGGAGCGGAAGCCTTGCTTCGCTGGAACCATTCGCGTGATGGAATGCGGCTTCCCAATACGTTCATCCCTCTCGCAGAACAGACCGGCGTCATCGCCGAGATTGGCGAATGGGTGCTGGGTGAGGTCGCCTCGATTCTGGGCAATTGGTATCGCAACGGGTTTCGCGGCCGAGTGGCTTTCAACATCAGCCCAAGGCAGGTCGATCGGGCGGATTTCTTTGGAAAGGTCCGTCAGGCATTTGCCGACGAAGACGTTCCGCTGTCGATGGTCGAGCTCGAATTCACCGAGAGCGCCGCGATGGAAGCAAGCGAATCTGTCCTGGAGGAGATCGCCGCCATGCGCGAAGATGGAGCACGGATCGCGATCGACGACTTCGGAACGGGCTATTCTAACCTCGCGCGACTGCGCGCGATGCCGCTCGACCGCGTGAAGCTGGATCCGTCGCTGATCGCCGACATCGAAAGCTCGGAGAAGGCGAGAGTGGTCGTCCAGGCGGTGATCCAGTTGATCAAGGGCATCGGCTGTGAGGTGGTGGCCGAGGCCGTCGAGACTGCGGCACAGGCCGACATCCTCCGCGCCATGGGGTGCGACACGGTCCAGGGCTATGTGTTCGCGCCCCCGATGTTCGAGGACGAATTCCTTGCTTGGATCGGCAACGCCCACCGCGGGGCAAAGTCGGTCGCCTGACACGCAGCGTGGGGAGCGCTCCGTTGCAGATATCCACAGCAGACGATAACTTTTTTAATTGTGGGTCTGGACCCCAGTCGATCAGAATTCCTTGATCAGAAGTCGCAGGCGGGGGACGCAGTAATGCTGTTACTACTGGCTGCGCTTCTCGCCGGTTCGGGCGACCAATCTGAGGTCAGTAACCCTGCGGCTTTGCCGACCCGATCGCTGCACACGCCCGATGAAATTGCGCCTGCGGTTTTGCCGTATCTCGCGTGCCTATATGCGGCGCGCGGGTTGCCATTGTTGCGGGGCACAGACGGACGGCCGATCAGCAGCAGCGAACCAGCCGCCGGAAGCGATTGCTCGGCAGTTAGAAGCCATGCGCGAGAAGAGGCGCTGAAGCTGGTCCAAGAAAAGCAGCTACCTGACAAAGCTTCGCCGGAGACATTCGTCGACGGCGTCCTTGAGGAGATGGATGAGTATGTGGCGTCACTGCGCCCACAAACCGATCAAGGCGATACCGCGCACCCGCCAGCGGTTGGCACCCAGCTGATGATCGAGGATGAAGTCCTGCCTGCATACATCAAGTACAACTCTTGTCTTCGTCGCAAGGTTAAGGAATTGCCCCTCACGGCCGAAAACGCGCTCGCCAAGTTCAGCGACGCGCTCACCGCCTGCCGAGAGGTGCGCGCATTGTCCATCAAGGAAGCGATGGAAGCGCTCGTCAAAAAGGGGTGGGACGAGGAGACGCGCCAAAAAGCTGCGGAGAATACGTTCGCAAAAGCGGACGAATCATGGACAACGTTGGGCGGCCGCCTTCACGATGAGCTTGTTCGGAGGGAGGGTGTGTCGAAGACTCCTGTGGTCTCGAACAAGTCGCATTAGGGCTTAGCCGATCACCTTCCTCAAGATCCGTTCGTAAATTTGCGACAGAAGCTGAATATCCTCGATCGCGGCGCATTCGCCGACCTTATGCATCGTCGCGTTGGGTAGACCGAAGTCGACAACGGGACAAAGCTGGATCAGAAAGCGGCCGTCCGACGTGCCACCGCTCGTCGACAATTCCGGTTTTTGGCCGGTCCCTTCCTCAATGGCCGCAACCACAACGTCGTAAAGCGGCCCCGGTGGTGTCAGGAACGCCTCGCCTGAGATGCGTGCGCGGACTTGGCTTCCGGGTGCCTCGCGCTCGGCGATCTCCTCGACCATCTTCACGAGTTCTGCCCCGCGATGGAGATTGTTGAAGCGGATGTTGAGCTGCGCTGTGGCCGTGCCCGGAATCACGTTGCTCGCATGCGTTGGCGTATCGATGCCAGTGAACTCCAGGTTCGATGGCGGGAATTGTTCCGTGCCATCGTCCAGATGTACCGCATCGAGCGCAGCGATCACGCGAGCGAGCGGCGGGATCGGGTTCGTCGCGCGGTGCGGGTAGGCGACGTGGCCTTGCACTCCCGGCACGTCGATCCACATGTTAACCGATCCGCGGCGACCGATCTTCACCGTGTCGCCCAGGCGATCGACGGAAGTCGGCTCGCCGATAAGGATCATGTCGGGGCGGATCTGCCGCTCATTGAGCCAGTCGATGATGCGCGGCGTGCCGTAGACGGCATAGCCTTCCTCGTCGCCGGTGATCAGCAGGGAGACGGTTCCGGTGAGCTGACCGACCCGACTGATCGCGGCGACGAACGCCGCGATCGCGCTCTTCATGTCGTTCGCTCCGCGGCCGACCAGCACGCCGTCCTGGATCTCGGCCGCGAAGGGATCGGCACTCCAGCCGTCGCCCGGCGGAACAACGTCGAGGTGACCGGCAAAGCCGAAGTGCGGCGATCCTTCCCCGCGAATCGCGACCATGTTTTCGGTCGGACCGTCGGGCGGCTCGCCCATCACCCAGCGATAGACGGTGAACCCGAGCGGCTTGACCGCGCCCTCAAGCACGTCGAAGACTTCGCCACTCGCGGGGGTGACACTCGGGCAGTTGATCAGCTGGCGCGCAAGCGCAATGGGGTCGACCGACATTGCAGCGGCCTAGCAAAGGAAATCGGCATGCCCAAGGTGGACCTCGACAGCATCGAGCAGGTGAGCCGGACCGGCTATCCGTCCCCGTTCAACCAGGCTGTGGCCGGTCGTTGGTACCGGCGGCTCGCTCCCGCGACGGGATTAACCGAATTCGGCGTCAGCGAGGTCACGCTCGAGCCGGGCGCCTGGTCGAGCCAGCGCCACTGGCACAATGGCGAGGACGAGTTTCTGGTCATGATCGATGGGGAGGCGGTGCTCGTCGAGGATGACGGCCGCACCGCCATGCGCACTGGAGACCTTGCCGCCTGGCCGAAGGGCAACACCAACGGCCATCATCTGATCAATGAGAGCGACAAGCAGTGCCGTTTCATCGTGTTCGGCGCAGGCACAGATACCGGCGGCGGCTATTCGGACATCGACATGTTGTGGACCACCGAAGCAGGTTTTTGCCACAAGGACGGAACGCCGTACGGAGAGGCGAAGCGCCCCGCCTAGGGAGTTGGCCTAGGCAGCCTTGTCGACCTCATATTGATCGATGACCCACGGCTCGTCCTGGGCCTCGTCGATCCACTCGGCGACATGCGGATGAGAGAGGATCGCCTTCATATAGATGCCTGCGAATGAAGGCACCGCCACGCCGTACGTGATGAATCGCGTGACGACGGGCGCGTACATCATGTCGGCCGCGCACCAATCACCGAACAGATAATCGCCGGTGCCGCCGAAGCGGGCACGTGCCTGCGCCCAAAGCTGCAGGATGCGGTCGATCTCCTCTTTGACCTCGTCGGTCAGAGGTATTGCCGGAAAGCTCTTGCGCACGTTCATTGGAAGCTCTCGCCGGAGATTTCCAAAGCCCGAGTGCATCTCCGCCGACATCGAGCGTGCAACCGCTCGCGCGGTGGTGTCCTCCGGCCAATATTTGTCGCGGCCGACACGGTCGGCGAGGAACTCGATGATGGCGAGGCTGTCCCAGACGACGCAGTCGCCGTCCCACAGGATCGGTACCTTGCCGAGCGACGGAGCGAACTCATCGCCCTCCCGGCGTTTCTCCCAATCCTCGTCGAACATGGGTACGACGAGTTCCTCGAACTCCTCTCCCGACTGCTTGCATGCCAGCCAGCCGCGCATCGACCAGCTCGAATAAGCACGGTTGCCGATGATCAGCTTGAACAATTATTCCTCCCTACGAGGTCGCGGCCTCAAGGATCGCCATTCGTAACTCGGCGATGCCGCTACCGGTTTCGCTCGACGTCGTGAAGATGGCAGGATGCGCCGCAGGATGCTTGGCAGCCTCCACCGCGGTCGTCTCATAAAGCGCGCCGAGCGCTGAAGGCTTCACCTTGTCGCCCTTGGTGAGCACGAGATGATAGCTGACGGCAGCGTCGTCGAGCATGCGCATCATCTCGCGGTCGACTTCCTTGAGGCCGTGACGAGAGTCCACAAGCACTAGTGCGCGCTTCAGCACGGCGCGGCCGCGCAGATAGTCGTTCACCAGGCGGCTCCAACGCTTGACGAGGTCCTTGGGCGCCTCGGCAAACCCATAGCCGGGCATGTCGACGAGGCGCATCTGAACGGGCTGGCCGACATCGAAGAAATTGAGCTCCTGCGTCCGTCCGGGCGTGTTGGAGGTGCGCGCCAGCCCTTTGCGGTTCGTCAGGGCATTGAGCAGCGAGCTCTTGCCGACGTTCGAACGGCCGGCAAAGGCGATCTCGGCGACTTCCGGATCAGGCATGAACTTGAGCTCCGGGGCGGACTTCAGGAACTCGATGGGCCCGGCGAAGAGCTTTCGCGCGCGCTCCTCGAGCTCCCTGGCCGCTTCGTCGATCATGTGTGGACCGGGTGCGTATCCGCCAGGTGCAGCCCATACTTGCGATAGAGATGCCATTGCTGCGCGATGGTCAGGATGTTGTTCGTGATCCAATAGAGCTGAAGTCCCGCGGCGAAGGGCGCCATGATGAACACCAGGAACCAGGGCATGATGGCGAACACCTGCGCCTGTGCCGGGTCCATCGGCTGCGGGTTCAATTTCATCGAAAGCCACTGAGTTGCTCCCACCATGATGGGAAGAACGCCGATCGCGAGCATCGCCGGCGGCGTGAAGTGCAACAGGCCAAAGAGGTTGACGGGGGTCAGTGGATCCGGCGCCGACAGATCCCTGATCCAGAGAATGAAGGGCTGGTGCCGCATTTCCACGCTGACCAGGAGCACCTTGTAGAGCGCGTAGAAAATCGGGATTTGAAGCAGGATCGGAAGGCAGCCGGCGGCCGGATTGACCTTCTCCTCCTGGTAAAGCTTGAGGATCTCCTGCTGCTGGCGCGCCTTGTCCTCCTTGAAGCGCTCCTGGATCGCCTTCATTTTCGGCTGGAGCTTGCGCATCGCGGCCATCGACTGGAACTGCTTCTGTGCGATGGGGAACAGGATCCCGCGGACGATCAGAGTCAGTGCAATGATCGCGAAGCCGAAATTGCCGAACGTCCGGAACAGGAACAGCAGCAGGTCGAAGATCGGGATCATGAACCAATGGAACCAGCCCCAGTCGATCGCATAGCTGAACTGGGGAATGCCCATTGCCTGGTAGCGGTCGAGCCAGGTCTTTTCCTTCGCGCCCGCGAATAGCCTCGACTGCGTATTCACTGTTTGGCCGGGCGCGACCGTGACCGGCGCCCCCGCAAAGTCGGCTTGATAACCGCCGCTCGGTGAGTGACGGAAACCGGCCGTTGCCGATCCGCTCGGGACGAGAGCCGTCAGCCAATATTTGTCGGTGAAGCCGAGCCAGCCGCTAACGTCGGCGAAGCTTTGGTTGCCCTTTTCGTCGAGGTCCTTCCAGTTGACGTCGTAATCGGCCTTGCCGCCGAAGACGCTGATCGGGCCAACGTGGTTGGTCCAGGTCGAAGGGTCCGTCGACTTTGCTGACCGGCTGACGAGACCAATCGGGCGGACAACGATGGGCTTGCCGGAGCCGTTGGTGACGCTCTTGTCGACCGTGAAAAGATAGCCGTCGTCGATGGCAATGCGCATCTGGAAGCGGACGCCATCGGGCGTCTGCGTCGTCAGCGTGACCGGATGACCTGGCGTGAGCGTTGAATTGTCCGCGGTCCACAATGTGTTGGAGTCCGGAGCAGCCGTACCCTCTGCGGTCCATCCAAACTGAGCGATGTAGGCGCCCGGCGCGCCGATCGGCGAAAACAGCCTTACCGGCGGCGAATCCCTGGAAATCGTCTCCCTGTGGCGAACCAGCAGCAAATCGTCGATCTGCGCGCCCTTGAGGTTGATCGAACCCTGGAGCGAAGGAGTCTCGATCCGCACGCGCGGCGTGGAGGGTAGGACCTGATCTCGGTTTTGGAGTGCCTTGGGCGCGGCCGGCGTCGGCTGTGCCTGCGGTTGGGCAGTCGGCTGCTGCTGGCCATTGACGACTTTCGTGCTCGGCGGATTGGCCGTCGGGAAATATTTGTTGGCAGCCCAGGTCCAGCCCAGGAGCACCAATGCGCTCAGCACTACGGCGAGGATCAGATTCTTGCTGTCGTTCACTTAGGTTCGATCCTCTTTACGGAACCGGGTCATAGCCCTGGCCACCCCAGGGATGGCAGCGGCAGATGCGTTTCAGCGCGATCCAACCGCCACGTGCGGCGCCATAGCGCTGGATTGCGGTGATCGCATAGGCCGAGCAGCTCGGCTGATAGCGGCAGCTCGGCGGCAGGATTTGCGACGGGCCTTTTTGCCAGGCCTTGGCGACCAGGATCATAAGCTGCGCGATCATTTCCGCAGGCTCTCAAGCGCATTCGCGAGCTCAGTGCGCAATAGACTGAAGTCGCGTTCGATACCTCGCGCGCGGCCGATCATCACGTGGTCGGAGCCAGGAAAGCCCTTTACTGGCACGATTTCGCGAGCGAGCGCCCGGAAGCGCCGCTTCATGCGGTTGCGGACCACGGCACCGCCGACCTTCTTCGTGACGGTGAAGCCGATGCGCATCGCCGGGTCCGAATCCTTGCGATCGCGGACGAGTAGGACAAAGCCGGGCGTGGACGTGCGCCAGCCGCCGTTCGCGGCGAGGAAGTCCGCGCGTTTCTTGAGCGTGGTTAGGCGCTGAGCTTCTTGCGGCCGCGCGCGCGGCGGGCGTTCAGCACCTTGCGACCGCCCGGCGTCGCCATGCGGGCCCGGAACCCGTGCCGGCGCTTGCGGACGAGATTGCTCGGCTGGAAGGTGCGCTTCATCGCTCATGCCTTTAAGTTCGAATTCAAAGAAAAAGGGCCGCCCAAGAGGCAGCCGCTGTCGTGCGCGCCGATAGTGGAGAGGCGAAGAGAAGTCAACTTGTTCGGCCCGTTTCGGACGCCGGCATTTCGGTCTCTTGTTCCTTGCGCAATCGCTCCCGGCGGAGTGCGCTCCGGCGACGCAGTGCGAGATCTGTCCAGCGTCCAGGCATGAAGTAACGACGGCCTACCTTCAACCGGACCCTTTTGAAGCGGGCATAGTAACGCTTGGCCCACATGCTCGTCCTCAGGATGAGAGCCAGGCCAATCCCAGCCACAACAATCCCGCCAGGGCCGGGGATCAGTCCCACTACGGGCGAAAGAACCAGGAGGATCACGCCGATGACGAACAGGCTCCATTCGACCGCAGGATGATCGATGAACTTCCGCCACTGATGACGCGTGAACATCGCCGGCATGTGGCCACGCATGGTCATCAGCGCAAGGCGCTTGCGGCAAGGCGCTCCCGCGGGCTAGCGTCCGCCGCGCCGAGCTAGGGGGATTGTTGTTTAGAGTGCTGCGTTCGGGTGGCGGGGCCTGATGGCTGCGACCGTCGCCACAGTCGCGTACCTCGGCCTCGAGGCCCGTGCCGTCGAAGTCCAAGTGCAGCTCACGTCGGGGCTGCCCAAGTTCACGATAGTTGGCCTGGCCGACAAGGCCGTGGCCGAAAGCCGCGAGCGCGTGCGCGCCGCCCTTGCGGCGATCGGCCTGGCGCTTCCGCCCAAGGTCATCACGATCAACCTGTCGCCGGCGGACCTGCCGAAAGAAGGGTCGCACTACGACCTTCCGATCGCGCTGTGCCTACTCGCTGCGATCGGCGCGACCGATGCCGAGACGCTGTCGCATTATGTCGCCGTCGGCGAGCTTTGCCTCGACGGACGCATCACGGCCTCGCCCGGAGTGCTGCTTGCCGCGATTCACGCGTCTTCGCTGGACAGGGGTCTGATCTGCCCGGCGGCGCAGGGCAGCGAGGCCGCGTGGGCTGGTGAGCTGGATGTCATCGCTGCCCCCGATCTGCTTGCATTGCTGGCGCACCTGAAAGGCACGTCGCTGGTACCAGCGCCGCCGCCCGCCGAAGCGGATGCACCGGAAGGCGGACCCGATCTCGCCCAAGTCAAAGGTCAGGAAGTCGCCAAGCGCGCACTCGAGATCGCCGCTGCGGGCGGTCACAATCTATTGATGAGCGGTCCGCCGGGTGCGGGCAAGTCGCTGCTTGCTGCTTGTCTCCCGGGCATCCTCCCGCCTCTCCAGCCTTCGGAAGCGCTCGAAGTGTCGATGGTCGCATCGGTCGCCGGAGAACTCGGTGGCGGCAAGATCAGGCGTCGACGACCCTTCCGGGCGCCGCATCACAGCGCTTCAATGCCGGCGCTTGTAGGCGGCGGACTTCGCGTCCGGCCCGGTGAGATCAGCCTCGCGCACCTGGGAGTGCTTTTCCTCGACGAGCTGCCGGAGTTCCAGCGCCCGGTGCTGGATTCGCTTCGGCAGCCGCTGGAGACCGGCAATGTCAGCGTCGCTCGCGCCAACACGCACGTGACCTTTCCGGCGCGCGTGCAGCTGATCGCGGCCATGAATCCATGCCGATGCGGCCATCTCGGCGATCCCGCGCTCGCCTGCAGCAGGGCCCCCCGTTGCGCCGCCGACTATCAGGCGCGTGTGTCGGGGCCTTTGCTCGATCGAATCGACCTGCATGTCGAAGTGGCAGGAGTGTCGGCGGCCGATCTGACACTCCCGCCGCCCGCAGAAGGGAGCGCTGAAGTAGCTGCCCGGGTAGCCGCGGCGCGCCAGGTCCAGGCCGACCGCTACAATGGCCATGGACCGCGCACGAACGCCGAAGCCGACGGAGAGCTGCTCGATAAGGTCGCCACGCCGGACGAGCCGGGGCGCAAGCTGCTTGCCGATGCCGCGGCAGCGATGCGTCTGTCCGCGCGAGGCTTCCACCGCGTGCTCCGGGTGGCGCGCACCATCGCCGACCTAGGCGGGGCCGAGCAGGTCGGCCGCATTCATGTGGCGGAGGCGCTGAGCTACCGGCGCCAGGCCCCGCGGAATTGAAGAAGTCTTCGCCTAGCCTCTAATCCGCGTCTTCCTTGTGAAGCACGGCGTTGGCGACTTGCCGCGCCGTGTCGCGGATGACGTGTGCTGCATCGTCGTCCTTTGCCATTGCGAACATGAACTTTTTCGCTTCCTTGAAGCTGATGTGTGGCGGCAGGGGCGCGATTTCGCGATCTGTCTTCACTTCGAGAACGACGGGCCGGTCCGCCGCCAGCGCCTGCTCCCACGCGTTGCCAAGGTCCTTGGGATCGTCGACGTAAATGCCCTCAAGGCCGATCATCTCGGCAAAACGCGAGTAGCGGACGTCCGGGATATCCTGGCTCGCGTCGAACCTCGGATTGCCGTTCATGACTCGCTGTTCCCAGGTGACCTCGTTCAGGTCCTCATTGTTGAAGACGCAGGTTACGAGCCGCTTGTCCGGCCACCGCTCCATATATTTCGCGATGGTGATGAGCTCGGCCATATTGTTCATCTGCATGGCCCCATCGCCGACCAACGCGACGACGGGACGATCGGGATGCGCGAACTTCGCGCCGATCGCATAGGGCACGGCCGCTCCCATCGACGCGAGGCCGCCGGAGAGCGACGCCATCTGCCCGCGCTTCACGCGATAATCGCGCGCATACCAGTTGGCGCATGAGCCGCTGTCGCTCGTCACGATCGCATTGTCCGGCAGGCGAGGGGACATTTCCCACACGACACGCTGTGGATTGATGGGGTGGGCCCTCGTTTTCGCCCGCGCCTCCAACGTTTTCCACCAGTCGTTAAGCCAGTGCTCGATGTCGCCGCGCCAGCTCCGGTCCTTCTTCGATTTGAGCATCGGGAGAAGCAGCCGAAGCGTTTCAGCGGCGCTGCCGTGCAGGTTCACCTCGCATGGGTAGCGGAGCGAAAGCATCGCCGGATCGATGTCGATCTGGACCGCGCGCGCCTGTCCCGTCTTCGGCAGGAATTCCGACCATGGAAATCCGCTGCCGACGATCAGCAGCGTGTCGCAGGCGTTCATGAGTTCCGAACTCGGCTTGGTTCCTAGCAGGCCGATGCAGCCGGTGACGAACGTAAGGTCGTCAGGGAGCACGGATTTCCCGAGCAACGCCTTCGCCACGCCCGCGCCGAGCTTCTGAGCTACTTCGATGACCTGATCGCCTGCCTCCATGGCACCGGCGCCGATAAGGATAGCGACCTTCTCGCCAGTATTGAGCACGTCCGCTGCCCGGCGCAGGTCGGTCTCGCAGGGGACTATCATGGGCCGCGAATAGCCCGGCCCCGAACGGGTGAAGCCGTGCGCCCGCTTCGCCTTCTCGAAAGGCTCCTCCTGCACGTCCTTCGGAATGATGATCACGGAGGGCGCGCGGCGGGCAATCGCCAGTCGGATTGCGCGGTCTGTCACGTGCGGAAGCTGGGCAGCGTGCGTGACCTCCTGCACATATTCCGCGACGTCCGAGAAGACGCGGTCAAGATTGAGCTCCTGTTGATAGCTTCCGCCGCGAACGGTCGTCTCGGCCTGCCCGCAGATTGCGAGCACAGGCATGTGGTCGAGCTTCGCGTCGTAGAGGCCGGTGATGAGGTGGGTCGCACCCGGACCGCCGGTTGCGAGGCAGACGCCGAGTTCGTCGGTGAACTTGGCGTGCGCGACCGCCATGAATGCGGCCATTTCCTCATGGCGCGGCTGGATGAAGTCGATCCCGCCATCGCGTTGCAGCGCACCGATTACGCCGTTGATGCCGTCTCCGGAGTAGCCGAAGATCCTCTCGACGCCCCAGGCCTTCAATCGATCGACGAAAAAGTCGGCTGTCTTCATGGCTGCACCGCCCGTCCGTTGAATATGCGGACAACGCGGGCGGCCGTTCGATGCTCCGTGAACTGTTTGCAGGCTCCGACCAACAGGCATTGCGGGCTGCAATTCGCGTCGCTAGCTAAGGGCGCGCGTGCCCCTGTGGCGGAATGGTAGACGCGCTCGACTCAAAATCGAGTTCCTTCACCGGAGTGTCCGTTCGAGTCGGACCAGGGGCACCAGCGTCACGCGTTCCTTGTGGCGGACCGGCGAGCATGATGCTCCGAGCGAGGCGAGGGCACTCCTAATCGCTGGCAGGTCGGGTCGCAGGGCGATATGCTCTGCCGATGGACGCGAGAACGCGAAAGCAGCAGGATGATCGGGAACGTGATCCGGTCGTCGACGAGGCGCGCGTCCTTGCCGAGACGATCACGGCCAAGCGCGACCGCCTGCTCGCCTCGCTCACATTAATCGCCGGCATCGGCCTCATCGTCGTCCTGCCCTTCGCGCTCCGCGCAGGTGCCGAATTCTTCATGCCCGTGACGGCAGCGCTGGTCGTAGCGATTGCGCTCGTGCCCCTGCTCGAGTGGTTCGAGCGAAGGGGAGTGCCGTCGCGATTGGCCGCCGGACTTTGCGTTCTCATTTTCCTCACGCTCGCCATTTTCGCGATCGGCTCGATCGTGATCCCCGCGAGCGATTGGGTGCATCAGGTTCCCGGCAAGATCCCGAAGGTGCGGCAGGCGCTCGAGCCGGTCTTCGACATTTACAAGAATCTCGACCGTTTCATCGACCGCACAGTCTCGCAGATTGAGATCACCCAGGCGGAAAAGACGCGCGCAGTCAGGATCGAAGCGCCCAATTCGACGCTCGGCCTGCTCGCCACGTCCGCGCCGCATCTACTGATCCAACTCTTCTTTTCGCTGCTGGTGATCTTCTTCTTCCTCGCGGGATGGACGGCGATGAGGAAGAAGACGATCGTCAGCCGTGGCAGCTTCGAGGGGGCGCTGACGACTGCTCGAGTGATCCAGCAAGTGGTCGATGCGACCTCGACCTATCTGGGCACCATCACGCTCATCAACATCGGCCTGGGAGCACTCACGGCTACGGCGCTGTGGTGGCTCGGAATGCCGTCACCGATCATGTGGGGCGGCATCGTCGCAGTCGCGAACTACATTCCTTATCTGGGGCCGATTGTCTGCGCGCTGCTGTTGTTCCTCGGGGGGCTGATGATCTATCCCGACATCTGGGGCGCAATGCTGCCGCCCGCCGCATTCATCAGCTTCCATTTGATAGAGGCGAATTTCTTCACGCCGATGGTTGTCGGCCATCGCCTGACGATCAGCCCCCTTTCGATCCTCATATCCCTGTCCTTCTGGGCCTGGGTTTGGGGAACGACTGGGGCATTGCTGGCTGTTCCGCTGCTGATCATCATGAAGACCATCTTCTCCGCCGCGGGCACGCCGGACATCGCCGGCTTCCTGTTCGAGCATGGCACTCTGACCCACATCGGTGACCGTGACGAAGAGGAAGAAGACGAGAAAAGGGAAATGCAGCCAGCAATGGTTGACACTCCCAAACGCCCCTCCTAGGTGCCGCGCACGCCAAAAACGCGGGTGTAGCTCAGTCGGTTAGAGCGCCGGCCTGTCACGCCGGAGGTCGCGGGTTCGAGTCCCGTCACTCGCGCCACTTTTCACATGCGGCTGGAGTGGATTAGACCTCTCGCCCGATGGTGGGCGACGTTTCCGCTTATGCTGCGCTTGGGCTCGAGCCAGGCGCCGATGCTGCGCAGATTGAGCGTGCCTACAAGCGCCTCATCAAACTTCATCATCCCGATCGACGGGGCGGCGACGGCGAACGCGCCGCAGAGATCAACCGGGCATATCGCGATCTCAGACGCGATGCAGGATCGCACGATCCGCTGATCCTCCACGATGACGAGCCAGTCGAGACGCGAGGAAAGCGCTGGGTGCGAACAGCGATCGTATTGGTTGCGGGCGTTGGCCTCCTGGTGCTTATCGGTCCTGTCGCGAACTACATCCGGGGCGTCTCGCCGCCGGCGGCTGCTGCGATCCCGGGTGGCGAGGCCAGGACACCGATGAAGCCGGACACTATGGACCAGCCGTTGCACCTTGCGGAAATAAAGGGAGCGGTTCGTCAGGCCGTTGCGAATGGCCGGAACCAGCGTGCACTGCTGTCGGCGAGCCGCGATTGCCACCGAGTGCTGCGTCAGTACCCAAGTGTCGATCAGCTCGACCGATGCGCGGCGTTCGATGACGCCGTCGTTCAGCTGCAGGATCGGGATGCGATGTGGGATGAAGGCCCCTTCAGCCAGATCTCAGTCACGGGGCGGCAATGGAGTGCCGCGTCGTCGCTATCGAACGACTATCTTGCGATCGACAGCCGTCTCGACCGGATCCGCGTTCAGGTCGAGCTCGTCCTTGCTCCACCAGCACCGCCGGCCATTCGATCCCTCAGCGCCACACCTGAGGCAAATTCAACCAATGACTTGAAACTCATCCCGCAGAAACCGGCGGGAAAGCAGGCTGAGCGCGATTAGTGCTGCGAGCCGGCCGCAGGGCCGCCGGTTGGGTCCAGAGGCGCTTCAGTCTTGCCGAGCGGCTTTTCGTTCTGGGCCACGGTTTCGCCTGAAAGCGCCCACTTGAGGTTGTCCGACGCCTCGAACTTCTTCTCGTAGTCCTCATGCACCGCCTCGTCTGAGGCCTTGCGGGCTACGAGATTGAAGCGGACCCCGACACGCTTGTCGCCGCGCATCGAAGGCTCCAGCTTAAGGGCTTCGGCACCGGGGATGTCCTTTACGGCTTCAGCTACCCCGCTCGCCTGTGCCCTTACGGGCGCGTTCGCGGTGTATGCGGCTAGAGCAGAATTCCGGAGCGCACGCGCGTCAGCTTCACGCCCGGCATATTTGTCGGTGAACGCAGCAGGCTGACCCCAGCCGCCAGCCCAGCGATAGAAGATGTGTGCGCCTACGATGGCGTTCTTTGACAGCGTCGAAGCCCAGTAAGGAACGACATAGTTGGCGTGATAATGGGTGGCGTAGCCCACCGGCGCGTAGACCGTTCCAGAGAGCGCCGCTGCGGCGATCCGGTAGGCGCGGTTCCAACCCTCAGCATCCGGTTGCCGATAGAGCGAGCCGTCGCAAGTGAAGGTGAACTGGCACCCCGTCGGCTTGGTCGAACCCTCGTAGACGACGCCGCAGACGCTCGCCGGAAATGCCGGGTGGCGGACACGGTTCAGCACGACCTGAGCGACCGCGCGCTCGCCGTCATCGCTTTCATTGCCCGCTTCATAGTAGATTGCGCTTGTCAGGCATTCGAGCGCCTGTGTCCGCGTCGCCGCATTGCCTTTGAAAATGAAGCCAGAGGCGGCGGGGTTTGGGCCCTGTGCGATCGGGATCTGGTCATTGACCTGGAGCGCCTGTTCCGGGGCGAGCTGCCGAATGAGCATCGGCGGCGGGGCTGGAGGAGCAACGCCCGGTTTCGAAGCAACCTCCGGCGTCGAATGCGCCGCACCGCCGAGCGCAACGACCACGGCGAAACCAAGCAGCCCGAAGCCGAGAATTTCTCGGGGATAGGCGCGCCAGAGCTTCTCCGCCTGCAAGTTCAGGCGGGTGGCGTGTCGCCTTAGCCCATCGAGAGGGCGAGAGAGAGTAAGTACCTGTCGCATGCCCCGTACTGATATAGCCAACTAATACAGTCTTTTCAATGCAGCGCGATCACGAGCGCGCCCGGAACGATCCGGTTTGCATCCATCTTACCAATGGTTTCAATGGGATGATCCAGACTATTCCCATAATGAGATAGAATGCAGCCTGGATAAGAATAGGCCATTGTCCGACGACCGGCGCCAGGTTTGCGACGAACGTCGCCCAAACGACGATGAGCAGCAGGATGAGCGCAATTCCAGCTAGCTTGCGGGAAGAGGGGCGAGGGGGCTGCAGCATTGGGGCGGGCCAATAGACGTTTTGCGTCCCAATGGCTCCGAAATTTCATTGCCCGCCGGTGTAGCTCGACTAACGTCTTCCGGAGAGAGGGGACGCATTTGCGCATCGCATCAATCCTGACCTTCGTAGCTTTGATCCTCGTTGGGGCGCATGCCCACGCGCAGACGCCAGCTCACACCGTGCTTTTGCCAAACGGGATCGAGGCAACGGGCGAAGACATGGTGACCCGCGTCGAGGCCCTGACGGACTCGATCCTGCGCGTGCGCGTGAGACGTGGCCGCGAATGGGCCGAGGATGCGAGCTGGGCGGTGCCTGCATCCGTGCGCCACCAACGTGCCGCAGTCCAGCAGACTGCGGACGGCTTCCGGACCGGTGCGGTCCAAGTCCACATCGCTCCTTCGATGCTTTCGTTGACTGTCACCGACCTTCAGGGGCGGGTGATCGTCAGCGACTTCCATCACCCGGTGACAGTCACCGCGGACCGGTTCACGTTGAAGAAAACCCTGCGCACCGGCGAGCACATCTACGGTATGGGCGACAAGACCGGCAATTTCGACCGCCACGGCCAGAGCTTCGTGAACTGGAACACCGACGCCTGGGGTTTCCAGCGCGATACCGACCCGATCTACAAGTCCATTCCCTTCTACATTGCGACGGGGCCGGAAGGCGGCGCCTACGGGCTGTTCCTCGACAATACGTGGCGCAGCTGGTTCGATTTCGGGCATCGCGATCCGGGCATGATCGAGATCGGAGCCGAGGGCGGACCGATCGATTATTACATCATCGCGGGACCGTCCGTGCGCGAGGTCGTCCGACGCTATACCGATCTGACGGGCAAGGCGCCGCTGCCGCCGCTCTGGTCGCTCGGGTTCCAGCAGTCACGCTACAGCTACATGAGCGCCGACGAGGTGCGATCGATCGCCGCGACACTGAGAAAGAATCGCATCCCGGCCGACGTGATCTGGCTCGACATCGATTTCCAGGATCGCAACCGGCCGTTTACCGCCAACAAGACAACATTCCCGAATCTCAAGAAGCTGGCTTCCGACGTCGGCGCGGAGGGGTTCAAGCTGGTCGCGA
>JBEDUM010000125.1:0-3289 GCA_040414585.1 Sphingomicrobium sp.
TCGGCGCGCCCTGTAACATCTGCATGCCGCCTGACACGCATGCGCAGATCCGCCGCATCAATCTCGACGGCAGCGGCGCCGAGGTGGTGGCGCGCGGCGTGCGCCAGATCGTCGGCATGGACTGGCACCCGACGCTCAAGCAGCTCTACTTCACCGAGAACGCGCGCGATTGGCTGTCGGAGGAAATCCCCAACGACAAGCTCAATCGCCTCACGCAACCGGGCAAGGAAAGCTTCGGCTATCCCTATTGCCACCAGGGCAACATTCCGGATCCGGAGTTCGGCTGGGGCCATACCTGCGACGAGTTCACCAAGCCCGTCGCGCTGCTTGGCCCGCATTCTGCCCCGCTCGGCATCAAGTTCTACACCGGCACTGCGTTCCCGGCCGAATACCGCGGCCAGGCGTTCATCGCTCGGCACGGCTCGTGGAACAAGTCGAAGAAGATCGGCGGCGACATCGTCGTGGCGAAGCTCAACAAGGACGGCACGCTCAAGTCGCTCGACACTTTCCTCACCGGCTTCCTTCAGGACAACAACTACGTCGGCCGGCCGGTCGACCTGCTGGTCATGAAGGACGGCTCGCTGCTGATTTCCGACGACTACGCCGGCGCGATCTATCGCGTCAGCTACGGCAACAACGTCGCCAGCCACTGAGCGGGCGTCTGCGGATCGGGGGCGGCGCCCGCCGCCCCCGATTTGTTTGCGTTGGACGTCATTGCGAGGAGCCCGAAGTCGCGGTAGGGACGCTCATTGCTGAACGCCCCCCGCACAGAACCGTACGTGCCCGATTCGGGCATACGGCTCCCACCTCGGCTGTGTGACGGCGAAGCGTAGCTCGGGCCAGGGATGGAGAATGCGCGGCGGCGGGAGCCAACAGTCGGCCAGTTGCGTGATCCGCTGCCAACTCATCCGGTCTTTCTGACTGCGCCGCCGGAGCGTGCGCTGCCAGAGTTCCGTGACCAGGAAGCGGAATGTCGCCAGCGTCGGTCCGTTGGTCGGGACGGCGTGATAGTTGAAGTATCCGCCGACGACCAGCGCGAGCCACTTCCCCTGCTTGGGAATTGGGTCGTGCATTCGCAGTCGCAGCCCCTTCTTGATTTCCTTGAGTTTTGCCCGCATGCGGTCGCTCCGGCTTTTCCTCGTGATGAGGAACTTGCCTCGGCGGGATTTGCCGCACATGAAGGTAAAGCCCAGGAAGTTGAAGGTCTCCGGTTTGCCAAGTCCGCGCTGCGCGCGTCGGTCCGCTGCGAAGCGGCCGAACTCGATCAGGCGGGTCTTATCCGGGTGGAGCGACAGCGAGAACTCCCGCAACCGCTCACGCATCACGTCGAGGAAGCGCTCGGCGTCATTCTCATGCTCAAAACCGATGATGAAGTCGTCGGCGTAGCGCACGATGATCATGTCGCCGGTAGCTTCGTGCCGTCGCCAGCGCTCGGCCCACAGATCGAGAACATAGTGCAGGTAGATGTTGGCAAGTAGCGGCGAGATCACCGCGCCTTGCGCCGTCCCCCTGTCACTGACCGTCACGATCCCGTCTTCCAGGACTCCCGCCTTGAGCCACTTCTGGATCAGGTGGATGATGCGTGGGTCGCCGATCCGATGTTCCAGGAAGCGGATGAGCCAATCCTGGTTCACCGTGTCGAAGAACGATCGGATGTCGGCATCCAGTATGAAGTTCACCTTCTTGCTGGTGATGCCAACGCACAGCGCATCCATCGCGTGATGTGCGTTGCGTCCAGGCCGGAACCCATACGAGAACCCGAGGAAGTCTTCTTCGTAGATCGCGTTGAGCACCGTGGCCGTCGCCCTCTGGACAATCTTGTCTTCCAAGGCGGCGACCGCCAGCGGGCGCTGCCGGCCGTCGGGTTTTGGTATGTAAACCCGCCGCGATGGCAGTGCCCGATAAGCTCCCCGATGAACCCGTGCATGCAGGTCCTCGAGATTGCGCTCGAGGTCTGCCTCATAGGTCTTGCACGTCAGGCCGTCGATGCCGGCTGCTGCGTTCCGCTTGAGTTCGCCAAACGCTTCGACCAACAAATCGGGGCTGACGTGATGCAGGAGCGCGGTGAACCTCTCCGTCCTTCTTTCCTTTGCTGCTTGCCGTACGCGCTCCAGCGCCTGTGTCACGGTCACCCGGTTCTGCGCCCGGCCCGTGCTTTGCTGGTTCGCATTCCCCTTGGCCCCCGCCCTTGGCTCCACCTGCTCCGCGGCGGTTCGCTCCGCCCCGTTCGCCGGCTTCGCAGCTACTATGGCGGGGTCCGACTTCCCATGTCCGTGCATCATCGGCTTCGGCATTCGCGCCTTCCCGATGCGGACCAGGGCATGCGCCAATGGTCGGACGTGGGATCTCCCGGTTCCCGCACGAGGAGCTTGTGCACATGCCAGGGTCTCTGACCGCGCCGAGCCGTCCGGGTGCTCGCGATGACGCCCCCTTCCGTGTTGCTTTCCGCTTCGCTCAAAGCGTCGGCGCCTCGGGGTCTGCTTCTTTCGCGGCTCAATGGCTGGCCTATGCGTTCCCCTGCCGACGCTTCGCCCCTGTCCTTGCGGACAACGACGCACGGCTCGGGGCCGATGTGGGTCGCTACTCCTTCATCGTAGTGGACTTGCACCACCTACTCCTCGCCGGTCTCCCGGCGCACAAGCGACGAAGCAATCCAGGGGCGTGCATATCGCCTGGATTGCTTCGCTTCGCTCGCAATGACGCGGTGAGTGCTACGCCGTCAGCGGCGATCCGGCGACCAACTGGTCCTGCGCGACCACGCAATTGCGCCCGCGCCGTTTGGCGGCATAGAGACAGTTGTCGGCGCGCTCGACCAGATCCTGGGCGCTCTCGTGGCGGCGATATTCCGCGACGCCGAGCGAGATCGTCACGCGGCCCAGACTCTCGCCGGTCTTGCGGCGGCGCAGCTCCTTCGACATCGTCGTTCGCCGGATTCCTTCCGCCACGCCCGTCGCCGCCGAAAGATCGGTTGCCGGCAGGATGATGGCAAACTCCTCCCCACCGTAGCGCGCGACTATGTCGTGGCCCTTGACCGCCTGTTTCATCTCGCCGGCGATGAGACGCAGCACGTGGTCGCCCATCTGGTGGCCGTGCGTGTCGTTGAACGTCTTGAAGTGATCGACGTCCGCGAGGATCAAACAGAACAGTTCGCCCCGGTCGCCGCTCGAGGCAATGATGCGCGCGAGCGATTGATCGAAGTGCTTGCGGTTGGCGAGCATGGTGAGCGGATCGCTCAGGCTCTCGGCGCGGATCGAGACGAGGTCCTCCTGCAGGTCCGCGATCTGTTTGC
>JBEDUM010000126.1:0-2493 GCA_040414585.1 Sphingomicrobium sp.
ATGACCACGACGCGCCAGCATACGGTGGAGAGCCTGCAAAGGCTCAACGAGCGGCTCGCCGTCATCGACAACGCGCAGCGAAACATCGCCGATTTGGCCTCGCAGGTGACGTCGCTGCAGAGCGTGCTCGCCAACAAGCAGCAGCGCGGCGCCTTCGGTCAGGGGCGCATGGAGTTCATCGTGCAGGATGGGCTGCCGAAGGACTGCTACGAATTCCAGTTCACGCTCTCGAATAAATGCCGACCCGATTGCGCGGTATTCCTGCCCGACCGGCGCCCGCTGACGATCGACGCCAAGTTTCCGCTCGAGGCCGTCACCGCCTTGCGCGAAGCCAAGAGCGAGGACGAGCGCAAGCAGGCCGCCGCGCGGCTGCGCCAAGATCTTGCAAGGCACGTCGGCGACATCGCCGACAAATATCTCATTCCCGGCGAGACCCAGGACTTGGCGCTGATGTTCGTGCCCTCCGAATCGATCTTCGCCGAATTGCATGACGGCTTCGACGATATCGTGCAAAAGGCGTTCCGCGCCAAGGTGGTCATCGTCTCACCGTCGCTGCTGATGCTTGCCATCCAGGTCATTCAGCAGATTCAAAAAGATGCGCGCATGCGCGAAGCTGCCGACCAAATTCATGCCGAGGTCGGCCATCTCATGGACGACCTCAAACGCCTGCACGAGCGGGTGCTGAAACTGCAGCAGCATTTCGGCCAAGCCAACGAAGACGTGCGGCAAATTCTCATTTCGGCGGAAAAAATCGAAAAGCGGGGAGCGCGCATCCAGGAGGTCGAGTTCGATGGCGAGGACGGCGCCGCTGCCGATCCGGTCGTCATCCCCGCCCCGCTGCCGCGCCGGCTGCAGGCCGGCGAATAAGGCAACCGGCGATGCGACGTCATGCCCGAATAGACGGGGCATCGAGCAGCCATCGGCTGCTCCCGCCCATTCGGCCTCAACAGCGTGAATGCTGGACCGCCAGTCTTCGCCAGCGATGACGAGAAACGGTCAATTCTGCTTGAGCCCCAGCTCCGCGATGAACTGTCTGGCCTCTTCGATCTGCTGCATCGCGAATTTTTGGTAGTCCTCGCTGCCCATATAAAACAGCTCCTGATCGAGGTTTGCCATCGCAGCGGTGTAGGAGGGATCGTCTAGCCCTTGCTTGAACGCGTCGTGGAGGGTCTTGACGATCTTCGGCTCCATGCCCCGCGGACCGGCTATGCCGAAGGGAGAGTTCGAGACCATATCGATGCCGAGATCCCGCAAGGTCGGCACGCTCGGCCAGTTCTTGGTGCGTGCGGCGCCCCAGGTCACCAGCAGTCGGAACTGACCGGCGTTGACGAGTTGCGCCCAGCCGCTCGAATCCGCAACCGCATGGATGTGACCCCCGAGCAGCGCGTTCATCACCTCGGCGTTGCCCTTGAACGGGACGTGCGTCCATTTGATCCCCTGCCGTTTGGCAATCTGCTCCATCGTGATGTGGAGGCTGGTGCCGGCGCCCGGCGTGCCATAGTTGATCTTGCCGGGGTTGGCCTTGGCGTCGGCGAGGAACTCCTGGAACGTCTTCCACGGCGCATCAGCTCTCACCACGACACCGAACGTGTAACCGCTGATGCCGATGATGTAGGTGAAATCCGTGCTCGGATCGAAAGTCGTCTTGGTCATGAAGGGAAAGCGGAAGATGGTGATCGGGATCTGTGCGATCGTGTAACCATCGGGCTTGGCGGTCGCGGCCATCTGGCCCGGGGCGAGCGTGCCGGAGCCGCCCGGCCGGTTCTCGATGACGATCGACTGCCCGAGATGCTTTTCGGTCGCGGTCGCGAGCGCGCGCATACCGACGTCGGTGGTGCCGCCGGCGGGCCACGGCACGATGAGGGTGACGGGCCGCACAGGAAAATTCTGCGCCTGCGCGGCGCCGATCCATGCGGCCAATCCGGCCGCGAGCGCGATGCTAAAAATGGTGTGTTTCACGACGTTTCCCTCCCGTCACGAACCGGTATTCTGCAATCGATCCGGGAACCGAGCCTTAGGCTAGGTCCGACTACTTTTTGCCGCAAGCGCGCGGCAAGATTTGTGTCCGCGCACCGATTCAACGATAGCTGCCCCGATGACTGTGACGCCCGATACCGCGACCGCTCGCCCGAGCTTCGCCGACACGCTTGCGGTCTATCTCAAGCCGCGCGTGCTGGTCGTGCTCTTCCTCGGTTTCTCCGCCGGGCTGCCGCTGGCGCTGTCGAGTTCCACGCTTCTCGTCTGGATGCGCGAAGTCGGCGTCGACCTCGGCGTCATCGGCTTGTTCGCGTTGGTCGGCACGCCCTACACCATCAAGTTCCTGTGGGCGCCGGTCGTCGACGCCCTCGACGCGCCGGTGCTTTCCTCGCTGTTCGGACGACGGCGCGGCTGGCTCTTGTTCTCGCAGCTTCTGCTGATCGTCTCCATCGTGCTGCTCGCCTTCTCCGATCCCGCGCGGGCGCCATGGTACGTGGTGTTCGCGGCCGCGCTCTT
>JBEDUM010000127.1:0-13236 GCA_040414585.1 Sphingomicrobium sp.
CGCTTTCAGAGGCTCAACCCGGCGACCGAGCAGCGACAGCCTGGCGCCGGCCGCATTCAGCTGCTCGGCGGTTGCGGCGCCAATGCCGGTGCCGCCGCCGGTGATCAGCGCATGGCGACCTTCCAGCCTGTTCCCCATCGATTCAGCATTGGCCGAAGGGCGCACCAGTGGCAAGGCGGCCCGGCATGAAGCTCGCGATCCTCGAAACCGGGCATCCGCCCGGCGGCCTCGAAGAGAGGTTCGGAAGCTATCCCGCCATGTTCGCCCAAATGCTGGGCCCGGATTTCGAAATCGAGAGCTTCGACGTCGCGGCCGGCGAACTGCCGAACAACCGAGCCGAGCACGCTGCCTATCTTATTACCGGCTCTCCCGCTGGCATTTACGATCCCCTGCCGTGGATACGACCGCTGTGCGATTTCATCCGTGAAGCAGATGGCGCAAGAATGGTCGGCGTCTGCTTCGGCCACCAGGTAATGGCCGAGGCCCTCGGCGGTCATGTCGAGAAATCCGCCAAGGGCTGGGGCGCCGGGCTGCACCGCTACGCCATTGTTCGGTCCGAGCCGTGGATCGACACAGCCGGGACGGTCGCGGTTCCTGCATCCCACCAGGATCAGGTCGTCGTGCAGCCGCCAAACACCGACGTGGTCGCGGCCTCCGACTTCACTCCGTTTGCGGGGCTCGCGTGGAGGGACCGACCGGCGATCTCCTTCCAGTTCCATCCCGAATTCGCGCCGGACTACGCCAAGGCGCTGATAGAGAAACGATACGACATCGTGCCCGAACCGGACGCGGCGATTGCCTCGCTCGATGCGCCCAACGACAATGAGCGCGTAGCCGGGTGGATACGCCGGTTCCTGACTTCGTGACGTAGGCTTGTAGGGGCCGTTGCCGAGGCATAGGGGCAGCAACGACCGTTCTGGAGACTCAACAATGAAGACCCGCGCCGCCGTCGCGTTCGAAGCCAAGAAGCCGCTCGAAATCGTCGAGGTGGACCTTGAGGGACCGAAGCAGGGCGAGGTCCTCGTGGAGATCATGGCGACGGGGATCTGCCACACCGACGCCTACACGTTGGAAGGCTTCGACAGTGAGGGCATCTTCCCGTCCATCTTGGGCCACGAGGGCGCGGGGATCGTGCGCGAGGTCGGCCCCGGCGTCACCAGCGTGAAGCCGGGCGATCACGTGATCCCGCTGTACACGCCCGAATGCGGCAAGTGTAAGTCGTGCCTCTCGGGCAAGACCAACCTCTGCACCGCGATCCGCGCGACCCAGGGCAAGGGCCTGATGCCGGACGGCACCAGCCGCTTCAGCTACAAGGGCGAGACCATCTTCCATTACATGGGCTGCTCGACCTTCTCGAACTTCACCGTGCTGCCCGAAATCGCGGTCGCGAAGATCCGCGAGGACGCGCCGTTCAAGACCGCTTGTTACATCGGCTGCGGCGTCACCACCGGCGTCGGCGCCGTTATCAACACCGCAAAGGTCGAGCCGGGCACCAACGTCGTCGTGTTCGGGCTCGGCGGAATCGGGCTCAACGTCATCCAGGGCGCCAAGATGATCGGCGCGAACAAGATCATCGGCGTCGACATCAATCCTGCGCGCGAGGAGTGGGGGAGGAAGTTCGGAATGACGGATTTCATCGACGCAAGAGGCGAAAGCTTCGCCCTTGGCGCCAGTGATCTTCAGAGCCTCGCCGACACCAAGGGCAAGGACCGGCAGGCGATCATCGATGAGGTGCTGAAGATCACCGACGGCGGCGCGGATTACTCATTCGACTGCACCGGCAACACCGAAGTGATGCGCACGGCTCTGGAATGCTGCCACCGCGGCTGGGGCACCAGCATCATCATCGGCGTCGCCGAAGCGGGCAAGGAAATCTCAACGCGGCCGTTCCAGCTGGTCACCGGCCGGAACTGGCGCGGCACCGCGTTCGGCGGAGCCAAGGGGCGTACCGACGTCCCCAAGATCGTCGACTGGTACATGGACGGGAAGATCGCGATCGACCCGATGATCACACACGTGCTGAAGCTTGAGGACATCAACAAGGGCTTCGACCTGATGCACGCGGGCGAGAGTATAAGGAGCGTTGTGGTTTATTGAGGAGGCGAAGATGGCCGTTCAATCACTGCATCCATCAATCGACAACGGAGTGAAGCCGGGCACCGGCAACTTCCAGGGCGGCACCTTAGAGTGCCATTGCTCGGACGGGCCGGTGCAAGTCGAGATCACTGGCGACGTCGCGCACAATCACGCTTGCGGCTGCACCAAATGCTGGAAACCCGAAGGCGCGGCCTTCTCAGTGGTGGCCGTCGTTCCCCGCGACAACCTCTCGGTGTCGGCCAACGGCGACAAGCTGAGTATCGTCGATGAGTCGGCGACGATCCAGCGCCATGCCTGCAAGGATTGCGGCGTGCACATGTTCGGGCGCATCGAGAATGACTCTCATGCATTCTACGGCCTCGACTTTGTCCATCCCGAGCTTTTCGACCGGGAAGGATCAGCGGCTCCGGGATTTGCTGCGTTCGTCTCGTCGATCATCGAGTCCGGAGTCGATCCGGCCGACATGGATGGCGTTCGCGCACGGCTGAGATTGCTGGATCTCGAGCCCTACGATTGCCTGTCGCCGCCGTTGATGGATGCGCTAGCCACGCACGCCGCCAAGCAGAAGCAGGCCGCTGCGCAGCCGGCTCAGCCGGTGCCTGCGAACGCTTAGCCGGCGACCTCGGGCGGACTGCGCTTCGCACTCTGCCGACGGTGATATATTGAAGGAACGCGGGCTGGCTGGGGAGCCGAGAAGGAGAGTCTCACATGTCCACCCAACCCGCGCCGATGCACGTCAATCTCGCCGAGAAGCTTGATGCCTTCAGCGAGCATTGGGCTCCAAAGATCGTCGCCCGCTACAACGACAATGAGGTGCGCCTGGTGAAGACCAGCGGTGAGTTCGTCTGGCACAAGCATGACGATACCGATGAGCTGTTCCTGATCCTCGAAGGCGAATTCGACATGGACTTCCGCGATCGCACCGTGACAGTGAGGCCGGGCGAGTTGTTGATCGTGCCGCGTGGAACCGAGCATCGGCCGGCCGCTCGTCGCGGCGAGGTGAAGCTGTTGCTGATTGATCCGAACGGCACGCCCAACACGGGGAACGATGAAACCGCGACCCAGGCAGTAGAGCTTTAAGAGGAGAAGGAATGTTCAGTCACATCATGGTCGGATCAAACGACGTCGCGCGTTCGAAGCGCTTCTATGACGCATTGTTTGATGCCATTGGCGCGCGGCCCGGTCGGGAGGATGAGAAGGGCGTCAATTATCTGCATAACGGCGCGCTTTTCATGGTGCGGCCGCCTCTCAACGGGCAGGCGGCAACCCAAGGCAATGGCTCGACGATCGGCTTCACTGTGGATTCGCTCGAGCAGGTGAAGGCCTGGCACGACGCGGGCGTTGCCGCGGGCGGGACGTCGGTCGAGGACCCGCCCGGAATCCGCCAGGGTACGTTCGGTCCACTTTACCTGGCGTACTTGCGCGATCCCGACGGGAACAAATTGTGCGGGCTGCACAGGATGCCGGTCGAATAAACGTGGAGATTGTTTCCGAGAACAAGTCGCACGGCGGCAGGCAATTGGTGATGAAACATGCGTCCACGGCAACGGGGACGGACATGGCCTTCTCGATCTACCTGCCACCGCAAGCCGAGAGCGGAGGCAGGCTCCCAGTCGTCTGGTATTTGTCCGGGCTGACCTGCACCCATGCCAACGTCACCGAAAAAGGCGAGTACCGCGCGGCGTGCGCCGAGCTCGGGCTAGTCTTCGTGGCGCCGGATACAAGCCCGCGTGGACCTGAAGTGCCTTCCGCGCCCGACGGCGCATGGGATTTCGGCCTCGGCGCGGGCTTTTACGTCGATGCCACGCGGGAACCGTGGTCAAAGAACTACCGCATGTGGACCTACGTCACCGAGGAATTGCCGGCGCTGGTCGTCGGCGAATTCCCGGTCGACGGCTACCGCCAGGCCATCATGGGCCATTCGATGGGAGGACACGGCGCTCTTACCGTCGCCCTACGCAATCCAGATCTGTTCCGGAGCGTCTCCGCCTTCGCCCCGATCGTCGCTCCTAGTCAGGTACCTTGGGGGCAAAAGGCGCTTGGCGGCTATTTGGGAGACGACCGCTCGGCGTGGCGCAGGCACGATGCCGTCGCGCTCATTGAAGACGGCGCTCGCGTGCCCGAACTGCTGGTGGACGTCGGCGACACCGACAGTTTCCTCGAAAAGGAGCTTCGACCCGAGTTGCTCGAGCAGGCGTGCGCCAACGCGGGCATCGCGCTGACCTTGCGCTGGCAGCCCGGCTATGATCACAGCTATTATTTCATCTCGACCTTCATGGCCGAGCATTTGCGCTGGCATTCGGAGCGCCTGAGCTGATCGGTGAATGGTACTGGCAGGCGGTCTGCGTCGGGACGGCGATCGCCTGCGGATTGCTGATCGGGATCGAGCGCGGCTTCGATCTCCGCGGTCTGCGAGCTGGCACGCGCGTCGCGGGGGTGCGCACGTTCACCCTCGTCGGCATGGTTTGCGGACTGGCGGGACTTGCCGGCCGCTTCGGTCAGCAATTTGCCGCCGGCGCGATGGTGGCCGGATCAGTCGCGGTCCTGGCGATCGGCTACGCGCACAGGCCCGGTCTTTCGACAAAGCCTGATGCAACAACGCCGGTCGCGGCGCTCGCGACCGTCGGTCTCGGATTCGTTGCCGGCTTCGGCCAGCCCGGCTTCGCGATTGCCGGCGCGACGATCGTTACCCTGCTTCTCGCCCTGAAAGCCGAGCTGCATGGCTTCCTCGAGAAGCTCGACGAAGACGATGTGAAGGCGCTTGCTCGCTACGCGGTGATCGCAGGAGCGATTCTCCCTTTTTTGCCAAGCGGCCATTACGGCCCGCTTGGCGCATGGAATCCGCAGCGGTTGTGGCTGGTGGTCGTCCTCGTCACCGGCTTCTCCTTCCTCGGCTATGTCGCCAACCGGATCTTCGGCGAGCGCCACGGGACGATCGCCACCGCGCTGATCGGCGGCGCCTACAGCTCGACCGCCGTGACCCAGTCGCTGGCGCAGCGGCTTGGGAGCGAGCAGGTTGGAGGCGCGGAACCCGCCGGGATCGCGCTGGCGACGGCAGTTATGTACCTGCGCGTGCTGCTATTGATCGGCATTCTCGCGACGCGGGTGCTGGTGCCGTTCGCGATCATTATCCTGCCCGCCCTGATCGTAGCGTGGGCCGCCGGATTCTGGCTCTATCGCAAGGCGCCAAAGTGCGACGCTCCGAGTCCTCCGGGCAACCCGATCGCGCTCTTACCTGCATTCGGGTTTGTCCTCTTCGTCGCCTTCGCCGCGGTCGCTGCGAAATGGGCGGCGGGGCGTTTCGGCGAGCAAGGAATCGCTGTGCTGCTGCTGATCGTCGGATCGACCGACGTCGATACCGCCATCATTACACTGGGCGGCCTCCAACCCGCCGCGATCTCGCCGCTTCTGGCCGCAATGGCGATCAGCGGCACGATCATCGTCAACATGGCCGTGAAGATCGGGATCACGCTGGTTTATGCGAGGCGCAAAGGCTTGTCGGCAGCGGTCGCCATGACTGCAAGCGTGGTTGCGCTCGCCGCGATGATCACGCTGGCCTGGACCAGATTATAGATTCTGGTGACCCCAACGGGACTCGAACCCGTGTTTTCGCCGTGAAAGGGCGACGTCCTAGACCGCTAGACGATGGGGCCGCTTGGAAGCGGTGAGCGCGTTAGTTGAGGGGTGTGGAGGCGTCAAGCAAGGGCGGCATCTTCCAGATGCATCTCTGCCGCGTTGCCGCCGTTCCATTCGTCGCGCTTGATCGTCCCGGCGAGCCACCAGCGCTGATCGCCGGGTGACGAAAGCAGGGCCTGACCGAGGTCGGTTGCTGCGCTTCGGAAAGCAATCCATTTGAAGCTCTTGCCATCGTCCCCGCAGGCGACGCCGCGAACATGCCCGTCGCCGACGATCGCGGTCCGCAGCAGGCGTACGGGGCCGGCGGCAACATGAGGGCTGGGCCAGCCGGCGCCATAAGGTCCGGCCGCCTCCAGCGCGTCGCAAAGGCTGGCCGCCACTCCGCCAGGCGCGAGCAGAGCGTCGAGGAGAAGCGCACGATCGTCCCGCGCCTTTTCAACGTCCGCAGCGAGCCTCTCGTTGATGAAGTCGCGAAACGGCTCGAGGCCACCCGGCGACAGGGTCAGACCCGCCGCCATCGCATGGCCTCCCCCGGCTACGAGCAGGCCGCTATCCTTCGCCGCGAGCACCGCCGCTCCGAGGTCAACGCCCGAAATCGATCGGCCCGACCCCTTGCCCGTCCCGTCCTCGCATTCGGCGATGACGATTGCCGGGCGGTGGAAGCGCTCCTTGATGCGCCCCGCGACAATCCCGATCACGCCCTGATGCCAGCCGGCGCTCATGACCGTGATGACCGGCGCGCCGTTCAGCTTGGCCGCCTGCTCCTCGGCCTGCTCGCAGACCAGCATCTCGATCGCGCGGCGTTCCTCGTTCAGCCGGTCGAGCTCGACGGCGATGGTCCGCGCCTCCTCCGGGTCCGTGCAAGTCAGAAGGCGCACGCCTAGGTCCGACCTTCCTACCCTACCCCCGGCGTTGATCCGCGGTCCCAAGGCGAATCCGAGGTCGCGGCAGCTTGGTGGCTTCACCAGCCGCGCGGCTTCGGCGAGCGCGGCCAACCCGATATTTTGCCGCCCGGCCATGATCCTCAGACCTTGGGTGACGAAGGCCCGGTTCAGGCTCTTCAACCGAGCGACATCCGCAACGGTGCCCAGCGCAACGAGGTCAAGCAGATCGAGCATCTTGGGCTCGGAGAGCGCTTCGAAGAAGCCGCGGCTCCTGAGCTCGCGCAAAAGCGCCACCCCGAGCAGGAACGCCATGCCGACGGCGGCGAGGTGCCCATGCGCAGCACCCTCCTCGCTTTCATCGAGCCGGTTCGGATTGATCAGCGCGTGAGCGACGGGAAGCAAGGTCGCGCACTGGTGATGGTCGACGACAATGACGTCCAGTCCCGCCGAACGCGCCTCTTCCAGCGCATCGAAGGCCTGCGCACCGCAATCGACGCAGACGGCGACGCTCGCGCCACGACCCTTCAATTCGACAAGCGCTTTGCCGGATGGGCCGTAGCCTTCCATCAGCCGGTCGGGGATATAGGCGATCGGGTCGGCGCCGAGCCGCCGAAGCAGCAGCACGAGCAAGGCCGCGCTTGTCGCCCCGTCGACGTCATAATCGCCGAAGATCGCAATCGTTTCGCCCGATTGGATCGCATCCGCCAGCCGCTTCGCGCCCTTGTCCATGTCCCTGAAGCAGGACGGATCGGGAAGGAAGTCGCGGATCTTGGGGTCGCGATGGCGGGCTAGGTCCTCGCGCGCGACGCCCCGCGCGAGGAGCAACTCATCGACCAGATCGTCCATGCCGAGCGACGGGTCGGGCTCGCGGCGCCAGCGCCACGGCTGGCCGCTCACGGACCGTTCGATGTTGAGCGCCACCCCCATAACCTGACTGTACCCATGCGAAGTCAGGGGTCCAGACTTTCCTTTCCTCGAGCTGGGCTCCTGCCTTGGCAGGATCACATCACAATCCGCGGTGCGCGAGATCGTGATATTCTGTGGATACGCGCCGGATCGTGCCGGTGCTCGCACGCATCACGACGCTTTCGGTCGTTACGGAGTTGCGGCTGCGATGAACGCCACGAAGGAGCGAGCCATCGGTCACGCCCGTCGCTGCAAAAATGCAGTCTCCCTTGGCCATGTCTTTGAGCGAATAAATGCGTTTGAGGTCCTCGATGCCCCAGCGATGCGCGCGAGCAATCTCGTCCTCGTTGCGGAAAACGAGCCTGCCCTGCATCTGCCCGCCGACGCAGCGAAGCGCCGCCGCCGCGAGCACGCCCTCCGGCGCTCCGCCGGTGCCAATATAGAGGTCGATGCCCGTTTCCGGGTCGGTAGTAGCGATCACGCCGGCTACGTCCCCATCGGGGATCAGCCTCACTCCGCAGCCGAGCCCGCGCAGCTCTCGAATGATCTCCTCATGACGGGGCCGGTCGAGAACGCAGGCAACGACCTCGTTCGGTGGCACGCCCTTTGCGGCGGCGATCGAACGGATGTTCTCCGCCGGCGATTTGTTGAGGTTGATCGTTCCGTCCGGATAGCCGGGACCGACGGCCAGCTTTTCCATGTAGGTATCCGGCGCATTGAGGAGACAGCCGCTCTCTGCGATTGCCAGCACGGCGAGCGCATTCGGGCCTGCCTTGGCTGTGATCGTGGTGCCTTCGAGCGGGTCAAGCGCAATGTCGATCTTGGGGCCGCCCCCCTGCTCGGAGCCGACCTTTTCGCCGATGTAGAGCATCGGGGCTTCGTCTCGCTCACCCTCTCCGATCACGACCGTGCCATCGAACGGAAGCTCGTTGAGCGCGGCGCGCATCGCTTCCACAGCCGCCGCGTCGGCCGCTTTCTCGTCCCCACGCCCGATCAGCTTCGAGGCGGCGATGGCCGCGGCCTCGGTCACTCGCACCATCTCGAGCACAAGAACGCGGTCGAGGGCATGCGATGCGGACGTGTCGGCGCGGCTCATGAAGACTCCCCTGATTGGCTGCGGGAAGCCGATAGGAGCGCTATTCGACCTCGTCCACCTTGTGCTGGAGAAGTTCGCTCCGCACGCGCACGGCACGCGCAGCCACGGTCGTCTCTACTAGAAAGATCGCAAAGCCAACCCCGATCGTGACCATCGAACCGATAAACAGAAGGGCAATCGCATTCCCGAGGTGCGAGTGGGTCAGGTTTGCGGCGAAGAGCAATACCACGACGAGGCAGATCAGCACTGCTGACATGACCGAGAATGCGGTAGCCCAGCTGACGAGCGACATCCGGCGATCGAGTACCCTGAGATCCGCGATCCAGCGGTCGTGCTCGGCTCCTCGGCTGGCCAGAAGAAGCGGCTCGATCTCGCGCGACCGGTCTACAATGCGCGACAGCCTCGAGGCGCAGACATTGAGAAAGGCGCCGATTCCGCTCAGCAGGAAAACCGGGGCGACGGCGAGCCGTATGATGTCGGCTACCGTGGTGACCGAAAAGCTTGGTGAGCTTTCGAACATGCCGGCTCTTATGCACAATCCGGATCAGGATTGAACGGCGGATTCCTTCGCGCAGCTGGCGACCTCCAGCAGCATCAGCCCATTCACGACGAAGCTTGCCGCGAGCACCCATGCAAAGCTGGCGACCAGTTCCGGCGTCGGGCCGAAGATGCTGATGATAATGGTCGAGATCGAAAGGCCCGCGATGAGCAGTACCGCCAGCAGGAAATCCATTCCCGCCGACAAAGCGGTCCATGTTCGTACCGAACCGGTCGCTTCGCCGCTGCCGAGCAGGAGAATGAAGCTCCGGATCAGTAGCCATGCGATGACCGGAGTCACGGTCGGGAAAAAGTGCGTCACCGGGTTCACGACGAATACGAGGCCCGCAAGCGCCGTCACGATGCCGGAGGCCATGGCGAACGGGCGCGCGCCACGCCGGAGGGCGCCTGCAACGGTCTCGATCAGGCCCGCAGCGATCAGCAGCGCGCCAATCATGTCGGAGGCGATGCTCTTGCCCGCGGGCAGAAGTGCCGCGCCCGCTCCTAGGAGGATAATCGCAATACCCGCGACACGGATTCCCCGCGCCCGAGTTCGATCCGACCATCCTCGACGAGCCTGGGTCGCCAAACAGCACCCCCATTCGTTTCATGTCGCGAACAACGAGGGGGCAGCGAAGGTTCCCTGGCGTGAGCTCGCCTAGGGCGCGATCCGCCTAGGGCGCGATCACACGAAGCGCACGCTTGCGAATCCTGTAATCGAGCGGAGTCTCGGCGCGCACCACCTCTCCGTCGAGCGATACGGCGAACTGACTTCGACGGCTCGATACGCGCAGGCGTTCCACTCCATCGATTCGCACCATGTCGTCTTTACGGGCGCGATCAAAAAGTGCGCGAATGCTGGCGGCGACGAAGCCACGGCGGGTCTTCTTGCGCATGACCATCACGCACAGCTGACCGTCGTCCAGGCTCTCGCGTCGCCCCGGCGCTTCGATATCGATCCGATAGTCATTGTTGCCGACAAACAGCAGCGGCGTGTCGACGCGCGCCTTCTGGTCGTTGATGGTGAGCGTCAGCCTCTGATGCCCGAAGCGCGCAAGTGTCCGCATCGACGCAACGATCATCGCCAGGCGCTTGCTCCGGCCAAGTTTCTTTCGCTGGAGATCGCGGTCGATGACCATCAGCGGATAGAGCCCGATCGCGCTGTTGTTGATGAAGATGCGATCGTTCATTTCGGCGACGTCGACACGGCGCTCGCGGTTTGCCGCAATCACTTTCGCCGCTTCGTGAAGATCCGTCGGTATGCCGAGGTCGCGCGCGAAATGATTGAGCGTGCCGAGCGGCAAGATGCCGAGCCGTGTGTCCGTCCCGGCGAGCGCGGAGGCGGCCGCGCTGATCGTGCCATCGCCTCCTCCCGCGATGAGCAAGGTATCGCCGCGCTCTGCGACCTCCCTGCAGCGCGCCGCATACTCTCCTCCGCTGACGACCTCGATTTGTGCGTCGATCCCCGCCGCTTCGAGCGCGCCGGCAACCTTCCCGCCCATTTTTGGGTCCGCAGCGAAGGCTCCGCCGCCTTCGTTCAATAAGACCGGGACTGGCGCCATTCGTCAGTGCGGTCGCGCCGGCTCAACTCTCCCCACCGGTGCACTCGCCGATCCGCTCTGAGTCGACATGCATCTTCATCGACATGCCTTCACGCTCGCCGCCCTTTGCACTGGTGGACATGTCCATCGAATAGCTTGTGGGGGTGTAGGTTCCATTCATCATCGTGGTCTGCGTCGAGCCTTCCTCACTGCAGGCCATCTCGATGTTGATCTTTCCGCCCCCCATCGTGAACTGGGCATAGTGGCAGGACTTGTTCTGAGCGCCGAAGAAGTCCTCCTTCGGTTTTTTCGCTTGTTCCGGACTGAGGCAGTGCTTGGCTGTCTGCTCCCGATTCTCGGCAATCGTCTGCTTCATGCGGTCCGCGTACTGCGCGGGCATTCCGGGAATATTGATTTCCTGGATCGTGACCTTCGATTGCCACAGCCCCGGCTCGACCAAACTGCCATTGGAAATACCCGATTCCTTGACCGCCTGAGCGACCTCGTTGGCGCTCGCATTGTGAAGGTCGACTTTCGGCGACTTGTTGCAGGCGCTGAGTGCCAGAACAGACGCAAGTGCGTACACGGCATATTTCATGGCTGCCCCCTTCGATGCGGAAATCAGCATAAGGCTGCTGTTGCCTGACGGCTAGCGCCGCCGGCGCGTCGGCGCGTGGAAGTCGGGTTCCTTGTTGGCGATCCAGGCGAGAAACCGGCCGATGCGCGGATCGGCCCTGATCGAGGCCACGCTGTCACCCAACGACCCGAGTTCGACGTTCGAAAACGTACGGTGCAGCGTGCGATGGCAGATCGGATGGATGGGCACCGTCTCGCGGCCGCCTCGGCTCTTTGGCACTGGGTGATGATATTCGATGACTTCGCCAAGCGGACGCGTGCACAGCCAGCAAGCCGCCGGTTCGTCACCCGGCATCGATCGGTCCCCCGCGCCATGAAGGGAATTGGCGCCTGCCGGTGCAAACTTCGAACGCCGCACGCGCCAGCAGCCGCGTCGAATCCAGGGTCGAAAGCGGTGAAACCTCCGGCGTTACGAGCAGCGGAATTTCGGTGCAGACGAGCGCAACGCCGTCGCATCCCTCTTCCTCTTTCAACCGGGCGATGATCTCGATGTAGCGTTGCCGCGATGCGTCGGTGAGAACCCCCTCGACCAGCTCGTCGAAGATGATGCGGTCTATGTCGGCGCGCTCCTTGTCATTGGGAAAGCGCGGTTCAATGCCGACCGCCGGCAGCGCTCGGCGATACACTGGCCCACCCATTGTGAATCGGGTGCCCAGCACGGCGACGCGTTTCATTCCGAGCTCGGCTGCGCGTTCGGCGACCACGTCGGCGATATTGAGGCCCGGAAGCGGCAGGTCCGGGCCTGCAAGCTCGAGCGAGATGTGCGCCGTGTTGTCGGGGCAAGCAAAGAAGTCGCATCCGCCATCGGCGAGCCGCTGGATTGACTCGGCAAGGAATGCCCTGACTGCCGCATGATCGCTCGCATCCCAGGCGGGCATGACGTGCCCCATCGCCGCGCAATCGAGCATCACGTCCGGGTGCATGTGCTGGCCCAGCTCGCGGAAGCCCTCGCGGCAGAAGGTCAGGAAGCAAAGCGCGGCTCCTTCCGAGCTGTGCGCGAGAATGCCGAAGCGCATGGTGTCTCCGTTGTTCAGGACGTTCACGGCGACCATATAGCGGCTGATGGCGATTCAGATCAGGACCTCCCTTGAAGAACCCGAAGCGGCATCGGCATTCGTGCCGCACAAGCCCGCGCGTCCGGACAAGGCGGAAGGCGGGAAGCTCTTCAGGATCGTCTCGGATTATGAGCCTGCGGGCGATCAGCCCCAGGCGATCGCCGAGCTGGTCGAGGCTGCGCGGGACGGCGAGGCGAGCCAGGTCCTTCTCGGCGTCACCGGCTCGGGCAAGACCTTCACGATGGCCAAGGTCATCGAGACCATGCAGCGGCCGGCGTTGGTCATTGCGCCGAACAAGATTCTCGCCGCCCAGCTCTACGGTGAGTTCAAGAGCTTTTTTCCCGACAACGCGGTCGAATATTTCGTCAGCTATTACGACTACTACCAGCCTGAGGCGTACGTCCCGCGCACCGACACCTACATCGAGAAGGAGTCGAGCGTAAACGAGGCGATCGACCGGATGCGCCACTCGGCGACGCGCTCGCTTCTCGAGCGCGACGACGTGATCATCGTCGCTAGCGTCTCGTGCCTCTACGGCATCGGCTCGGTCGAGACCTATTCGGCGATGACCTTCGACCTGAAGAAGGGAAAGACTGAGGATCAGCGCGAGGTGATCCGCAAGCTCGTCGCGTTGCAGTACCGGCGGAACGACCAGGCCTTCGCGCGCGGCAATTTTCGGGTGCGGGGCGACAGCCTTGAGATCTTCCCGTCTCACTACGAGGACATGGCGTGGCGCGTCAGCTTCTTCGGCGACGAGATCGAGGAGATCAGCGAGTTCGATCCCTTGACCGGAAAGACGATCGCTTCGCTCGAGGCCATCAAGGTCTATGCGAACTCGCACTATGTGA
>JBEDUM010000128.1:5000-93290 GCA_040414585.1 Sphingomicrobium sp.
CCGATGCGGTCGTGATGTCGGAAACCCTCTCGGCCCATGCTCGATCGATCGAAACGATCCTCGCAATGATCCGCAATGTGGCGGCTCAGACCAATCTGCTCGCATTGAACGCGACCATCGAGGCAGCGAGAGCTGGCGATGCGGGCCGGGGGTTCGCGGTCGTCGCTCAAGAGGTGAAAAGTCTCGCGAGTCAGACGGCGCATGCAACAGACGACATCGCTGCCAAGATCGCGGCTATCCAGGATGCCACCCGCTCCGCGGTGGAGACCAGCGAATCCATTCAGTCCACCACGAACGAGGTACAATCTGCGGCTGAACGAATTCTGGCGGTCATCAAGTCGGGCGCGAAGACCGTTGGAACGATTGCCTCTGCGATCGACGAAACCGCGCTTACTGCGGACTCGATGTCAAATACGATAACCTCGATCCGGCAAAGCACCGAGACTGTGGCCGATGACGTCGACGATGTCGGCCGCGGTTTCGATCAGCTCGATGATCGCCTCAGCGCACTTAGCGCGAGCGCCGGCGAATTCGCGGCAAAGGTCGCTGCCTAATAATTGTAAGCGCGCTCGCCGTGATCGGAGATGTCGAGGCCCTCACGCTCGGCGTCGCGCGCGTGCCGCAGTGGCGTCACGAGCTTCACGACCCCGAAGCAGATCGCCGATCCGGTCGCCGACCAGATAATCGCGACCGCGACGGCAGCGATCTGGGCAACCAGCTGGGGGCCAAATGAATAGTCGGGGCCGCCATGGCCGCCGAGCACCGGCAGCGCGACAACCGCCGTTCCGATCGATCCGGTGATTCCCCCGAGTCCGTGGATTCCGAACACGTCGAGGCTATCGTCGAGCCGCAGGCGGTTCTTCAGCGAACCGACGAAGCCGTAGCACACGAAGCTCGCCAGAGCGCCGAGCAGCATCGCGCCGATGGGTCCGCTGGCCCCGGCCGCAGGAGTGACCGCGACCAAGCCAGCCACGGCACCTGACGCTCCGCCCAGCATCGACGGCTTCCCGGAGACTAGGCGCTCGAGCGCCATCCAGGTCAGCATTCCAGCCGCCGGTGCCACGAAGGTGTTTATCATTGCAACGGCTGCGAGCCCGTTCGCTTCCAGCGCCGAGCCCGCATTGAACCCGAACCATCCAACCCAGAGCAGCCCCGCGCCGACCATCGTCAGCGCAAGCGAATGGGGCGGCATTGCCTCCTTCAAATGACCGAGCCTCGAACCAGCGAAGAGCACGCCCACGAGCCCCGCGACGCCCGAATTGATGTGGACGACAGTCCCACCGGCGAAGTCGATCGCGCCGAACTTGAACAACAAGCCCTCGCTTGCCCAGACCATGTGCGCGAGAGGCGCGTAGACGATCGTGAGCCAGAGTGCGGCGAAGAGCATGATCGCCGAAAAACGGACGCGCTCGACAAGCGCGCCGATCACCAAAGCGCCGGTGATCGCCGCGAAGCTCATTTGGAATGCAGCGAAGACAAGCTCGGGAATTGCCTTTCCGCTGCTCCCAACTGCCCAGGCGCTGGACTCTGTCAGTCCGGCAAAGCCGGCCTTTGACAAGCCGCCAATCAGCCAGTTCCCGCCGCTGAATGCGAGACTGTAATCCCACAGCACCCAAGTGAGGATCGCGATGGCGGTGATGCCGAGCACCTGACTCATCACCGAAAGCAGGTTCTTCGCCCGCACAAGGCCGCCGTAGAAAAGCGCCAGGCCCGGAAGCAGCATCAGCATAACGAGGGCGGTCGACACCAGCATCCATGCCGTGTCGCCGCTGTCGATGGTGAGCTGCCCCATTCACCCGCCCTCCGTGCTGCAGCGCACAAGCTAACTGCAGCAGCGCGGCGGGCTATGTGAAAGCTTCACCTATTTGACCGGCGGCTTCGGATGCGCCGCTTTCCAGTCCATCGCCATGCGCACCCGCGCCTCGACCGATGGATGATCGTAAAAGATCACTTCCTCGAGCTTGCCCGGCCGCGGGTAGCGATACTCAGCGGTTTTCACGAGCGCCGTCGACAAAGCGTCCGGCAAGTTCTCGGTCCGCAGCGAATATTGATCGGCCTGTGTCTCCAGCGTCCGGCTGAATGTGTTGGTCACCGGGAGCGCGAGGAGGCCGAGGGCGGAGACCATGAACACGAGCACCGGTACGCCGCGCGGGTCGCCGATCGCCGCATTGGTGCCGAACCATCGCGCGAAGCGCGGGTAAAGCCGGTCGGCAAGCCAGAACAGCACGACCGCCAACACCGAGAAGAAGAGAATGCCCCACCACGTGTGCTTGAGCACATAATGGCCGATCTCATGCCCCGTGACGGCGCGAACTTCCTCGAGCGACGCATTCTTGAACGCGACGTCGGAGATGGCGACGCGTGCGGTGCTTCCCACGCCACCCGCATTGGCTGTGAAATTGTTCGACTGCCGCGAGCCGTTGTACATGTAGATCTTGTTCGGCGGGATGCCTGCCCGCCCCGCCATCTCGACGACGGCATCGCGTACCTGGCCCGGAGGGACGGGCTCATATTTATTGAACAAGGGCTCGATCAGGATCGGCGTCAGCAGCATGACGACGGCGAGTACAAGCGCCGCCAGCCCGGCCGACCAGAGCCACCAAAGCTTGCCCGCCCTCCGGATGAGCCAGTAGACGCCGATCATGAAGATCGCTGTGATCAACGAGGTGATCACGGTCCCCAGCGCGGTCTGGCCGAGCCAATCGCCGAGCGGCTGGCTCGTGCGGCCGTAGCTCTTCTCACGCCACCAGCTCGCGTAAATGTCCCAAGGAAGGGTGAGAAGCGCATAGATCAGGAAGAAGACGAGGCTGACGATGAATGCGCGTAGATTCCGGCGACGCTCGGCGATCTTGCTCTGGAGGCGGTCCAGCAGCCCTGACCGGACGATGAGCCAGGTTGCGACCGCCGCGACGACCGGTGTCCACAGCAGCATCCATTCCTTGCCGACCGTATAGTCGAGCGCTTTCTGCAGCGCCGCCGGTCCCAAGCTGTCGATGTATCGCGCCGTCGCGGCGTTCGGATCGAATGCCATCAAATCCCTCCCCTTTGGACGGGGAGCGTAACAGTCGCGAAGACTGGCGCAACGGGAACGACTGCGAGCCGCAGGCGATTGTCTGCGAGTGAACCAACAAGTGCAGACGCTTGCGCCGATGGAGGCGCTGTTGGCCGCAGAGTTGCCGGAGGGCGATGGCTGGCAATACGAGCCCAAGTGGGACGGCTTTCGCTGCCTGGCGAAGCGAGACGGCGACGAGGTCACATTGACCTCCAAGTCTGGCAAACCTCTGGCGCGCTACTTTCCCGAAGTCGTCGAGATGCTGCGAAATCTCAAAGAGCGGAGATTTGTGCTGGACGGCGAGCTGATCATCTCAGTGGGCGACACGCTGTCGTTTGATGCGCTCCAGCTGCGCCTGCATCCGGCCGAGAGCCGCGTGCGCAGGCTGGCAAATGAGACGCCCGCACAGTTCATGGCCTTCGATCTACTCGAGGTCGGAGGAAGGACGCTTAGCGATAAGCCTCTTTCGGCGCGGCGCGAGGCGCTCGAGAAATTCCTGCGCAAGAATGAAACGCCGAGCTTGAACCTTTCGCCTGTGACTCGCGATCGGAGCACTGCCCTGCGCTGGCTGAAGCGAAGCGGCGGCGCGCTAGACGGCGTGATCGCCAAGCGCCTCGACCTCGAATATCGCTCTGGCGAGCGGGCGATGATCAAGGTGAAGCAACAACGGACCGCGGACTGCGTGGTCGGTGGTTTCCGTTACGCGGAGAAAAAGCATGTCGTCGGGTCGCTGCTGCTGGGCCTTTACGATGACCGAGGCCGCCTCAATCACGTTGGCTTCACTTCGGCGATCCCCGCTAACGAGCGGCCACAATTGACGAAGGATCTTGAGGCGCTGATCAAACCGCCGGGGTTCAGCGGCAGCGCACCAGGCGGGCCGAGCCGCTGGAACACCGAGCGCACGGGTCAGTGGGAGCCGCTGAAGCCAGTGCTGGTCGTTGAGGTCCGCTATGACCAGGTGACCGGCCGCCGTTTCCGTCACGGCACGGGATTTCTGCGCTGGCGTCCGGACAAGGACCCAAAGCAGTGCACGTTCGAGCAGCTCGCTCCCGATCTCCGTCCTTCGCAGCTTGAGGAAATGTTCGGCGCATGACGTCATTGCGAGCAGAGCGAAGCAATCGAGCAGGGCGATTTGATTGCCACGTCGCCAGCGGCTCCTCGCAATGATGGATACAAGTATCCCTAGGCTGTTTGACCAGCCGCTGATCGCCGATCTCAGTTGCGAGGAAGACTGATAAGCGAGGCGGACCGAAGGCTAGCGCATCTCGAAGCCCGCGAGGCACTCGGCGACCCAGCGCGCCGCGGTCAAAGCGCTGAGGTCGGTCGTATCGAGAGGCGGGTCCCATTCGACGAGGTCAATGATGCGAACGCGCGGGTCGGAGGCGAGCCGCCGGACGGCCTGAAAGAAATCTTGCACCACCATTCCGCCCGGCCGCGCCCCTGGGGCGGCCGGGAACTGCGAACGATCGATCAAATCAATATCGCAATCGACCACGATCACATCACAATGTGAAACATGATCGAGCGCTCGATCAATGGCATGTGATATTCCGTCGCGACGAATGTCACCGATCGTGACGATGAGGTTGCCTGCCTCGAGCGCATCCTCGTGCATGGCACGGCTGTTGGCGAAGCTCGCCAAGCCGACCTGCGCGATATTGGCTCCGGGCATGCCGTCCTGCAGCAATGCTCGCACCGGGTTCCCGTTGCCAAGTCCCTGGTCGAGATCGCGCATGTCGAAATGGGCATCGAGCGTGACCAGGCCGATTTCCATCAGATCGCCGCCGAGGCCGAGCACGGCGGGCCGCGTGACGGCATTGTTGCCGCCGACGAGCAATGTGAGAGCATGCGCTTCGGCACTTGCGGCCACCGCTTCGCGAATGACTGGCGTCGCCTGCTCTATGCTGAGATCCGTGATCGCCACGTCGCCGCGATCGGTGATCCTGGTCCCGATCTCGCGGCCGGTCTCGATGTCATAGCGTCCGATCCGCCGCAGCGTTCGCCGAAGCAGCTCGGGCGCGAGGTCGCACGCTCCGGGCGTGACCGAACCGGCGGCGAGCGGAACGCCGAGCAGTCCAACCGGCGCGTCGCGGTGCTGCGTTGAAATCAGCTCGAAGAGGTTGGGCCAGCCCGCCATCGCTTTGACCGTAGCAACTCGGCTCGCCTAAGGGCAGAGGCATGTGGGACCGGCTGCTCGTCGACTGCAATATCGCCACGCTCGAGGGCGGCAACCCCGGCAATCCGCTCGGCCTCATCGAAAATGGCGCCATTGGCATTTCCGATGGCAAGATCGTCCGCGTCGGAAAACGCACGGAACTTGCAGGCTTCCGGGCCAAGACCGTAGATGCGCTGGGCGGCGCCTGGGTTACGCCTGGCCTGGTCGATTGTCATACCCACCTTGTCTTCGGGGGCACTCGGGCCAACGAGCATGCGATGCGCCGTGCCGGCGCCTCATACGAAGAGATCGCGAAGGCAGGCGGCGGAATTGCTTCGACGGTCGCGAAGACGGCTGCCGCGTCGGACGAGGAATTGGTCGCGCAAAGCCGTCATCGACTGCATGCCCTGATGAGCGGCGGCTGCACGACGATCGAGGTGAAATCCGGCTACGGGCTCGAACCGAGAAGCGAGCTCAGGCTGCTGAGGATTGCCGAGCAGCTCGGCGAAGGCGAAGCCGTTCGGATCGTCCCGACCCTGCTGGCGCTTCATTCGCTTCCCGCCGACCAGCGTGATCGCCGAGCGCATTATCTTAGCGAGATCGTCGACAAGCTCATTCCGGAAGCCGCGAAACAGGGAATCGCAACCAGCGTCGACGCCTTTTGCGAAGGAATCGCTTTTACCCCGCAGGAGGTTGAGCGCGCCTTCAAAGCCGCCGCGCACCATGGCCTTCGAGTCCGTCTTCACGCCGAGCAGCTCTCCGACCAGCACGGCGCGGCGCTTGCCGCCAAATATCACGCACTATCCGCCGACCATCTCGAGTATCTCGATGAAGCCGGCGCGAAAGCGATGGCTGCCGCGGGCACTGTCGCGGTGCTTCTCCCCGGTGCTTTCTATGCGTTGCAGGAAACGCGGAAGCCGCCCGTCGCCATGCTCCGGAAGCATAACGTGCCGATCGCGATTGCGACCGATTGCAACCCGGGCACGTCGCCCGTGCTGTCACCCACGCTCGTCATGAACATGGCCTGCACCTTGTTTGGCCTGACGCCCGACGAGGCGCTCATCGGCATGACGGCCAATGCCTCGCGCGCGCTCGGCCTCGCGCACAGCGTCGGCAGCATTGTAGCCGGGAAACAAGCCGACCTATGCGTCTGGCGCATCGAAACGCTCGCCGAGCTGGGCTACTGGATCGGCCTCCCCGGGCCGGAACGCAGGATCTTCGGCGGCGCCGATGCATAGGGCCATGGTGGCCGGCTTTGCGCTGGTATGGATCGACAGCTGGCGCCCACTTGGGTCGAAGCGCGCGAAGGGCTAGAGGCCGCCGCGAGCAGATCAGCGGGGACAATTTGACCGACAGACGCGACAACAGCAGGCATATCCGCGCTCGCCGCGGAAGCGAGATCAAGGCGAAGAGCTGGACCACCGAAGCTGCGGTCCGGATGCTGATGAACAATCTCGACGACGAGGTCGCCGAGGACCCGCAGAGCCTCGTGGTCTATGGTGGGATCGGCCGCGCCGCGCGCAACTGGGAATGCTACGACAAGATCGTGGAGACCCTGGAGCGGCTCGAAGAAGACCAGACCCTGCTCGTTCAGTCGGGCAAGCCGGTCGGAGTCTTCCCGACGCACAAGGATGCGCCGCGCGTGCTCATCGCCAACTCGAACATCGTTCCGAAGTGGGCGAACTGGGAGACCTTCAACGATCTCGATCGCAAGGGGCTTATGATGTACGGCCAGATGACTGCCGGCAGCTGGATCTACATCGGTACGCAAGGCATCGTCCAAGGGACCTACGAGACTTTCGCGGAGATGGGCCGCCAGCACTACGGCGGCGACCTCAAGGGCCGCTGGATCCTAACCGCGGGACTTGGCGGCATGGGGGGCGCGCAGCCGCTTGCCGCTGTCATGGCCGGCGCCCATTGCATCGCGATCGAGGTGCAGGAAAGCCGGATCCAGAAGCGGCTGGAGACACGCTACCTGGACCAGCGTGCGACCAGCATCGACAAGGCACTGGAGATCATCGGCGCGGCCAGCGAACCGACGAGCGTCGGACTCCTCGGCAATGCCGCAGAGATCCTTCCTCAAATGCTTGAGCGCGGCATCAGGCCGGACGCGCTCACCGATCAGACCAGCGCCCACGACCCGGCCAACGGCTACTGCCCTGCCGGCTGGACCGTCGCGAAATGGCAGGAAATGCGCGAGCGCGACCCGGCTGCCGTCGCAGAAGCGGCGCGGGTGTCCATTGCGCAGCATGTCGAAGCGATGCTTGCCTATCGCGCCCTGGGCGTGCCGACCTTCGATTATGGCAACAACATCCGCCAGGAAGCCAAGGACATGGGCGTGACGCACGCCTTTGACTTCCCGGGCTTCGTGCCAGCCTATGTGCGCCCATTGTTCTGTCGCGGCATCGGACCGTTCCGCTGGGCCGCGCTGAGCGGCGATCCGGAAGACATCTACCGCACCGATCAAAAGGTGAAGGAGCTGATCCCCGATGATCCGCATCTCCACCGCTGGCTCGACTTGGCTCGCGAGCGCATCGCCTTTCAGGGCCTTCCTGCCCGCATCTGCTGGGTCGGTCTTGGCCAGCGGCATCGGCTCGGCCTCGCCTTCAACGAAATGGTCAGGAACGGCGACGTGTCGGCACCGATCGTCATCGGCCGCGACCATCTCGACAGCGGCTCCGTCGCATCGCCCAACCGGGAGACCGAAAGCATGAAGGATGGTAGCGACGTCGTGAGCGACTGGCCGCTGCTCAACGCACTGCTCAACACAGCGTCGGGCGCGACCTGGGTTTCGTTCCATCACGGCGGTGGTGTCGGCATGGGTTACTCCCAGCACGCCGGCATGGTCATCGTCGCCGACGGCACCCACGATGCCGTACGGCGGCTGAAACGCGTCCTGTGGAATGACCCGGGCACCGGCGTGATGCGCCACGCCGACGCAGGGTATGAGATCGCCGTCGAGTGCGGGCGCGAGCAGGGCCTCGACCTGCCGATGGTGGCGAAGTGAAGCTCAACCCTGAGAACGTCTCCCTCGACCAGCTTCGCCAGATTTGGGCCGGTGCCGACGCGTGCCTCGACGAGGCGTCAATGAAGCGCATCGCCACGGCCGCCGCGTCCGTAGAACGCATCGTTGCGAGCGGTGAGACCGTCTATGGAGTCAACACTGGCTTCGGCCTGCTTGCGAATACGCGCATTCCGGATGACCGCCTCGCCGAACTGCAGACCAACCTGATCCTCTCACACAGCGCGGGGCTTGGCGAACCGCTGCCGCGTCAGGTCACACGGCTGATGATCATCCTGAAGCTGCTCGGTCTTGGCCGCGGCTACTCGGGCGTTCGCCACCAAGTCATCGAGGCGCTGCAGGCCCTACTCGATCGTGACGCCATGCCGCTCATCCCGGCTCAAGGCAGCGTCGGCGCGAGCGGCGACCTGGCGCCCCTCGCGCATCTCATCGCCGCGCTCATGGGCCACGGCAGCATCGACGTTGCGGGCGAGATTATACCCGCGCACTCGGCCCTGCGAAAGCTCGGGATGGATGAGCTTCAGCTCGGCCCCAAGGAAGGTCTGGCGCTGATCAACGGCACCCAGGCCTCCACGGCGATTGCATTGGATGGCCTTTTCTCCGGCGAACGAGTGTTCGCCGCGGCAATTGCCGGGGGTGCCCTGTCGGTCGACGCGCTTAAGGGTTCGGTGAAACCGTTCGACCCGCGCATCGGCGAGCTTCGCGGCCAACGCGGCCAGATCCGCGTCGGGACCGCGTTGCGGGACCTTCTCGATGGCAGCGAAATCGTTGCGAGCCACGCGCGCTGTGGCAAAGTGCAGGACCCGTACAGCTTCCGTTGTCAGCCGCAGGTCATGGGAGCGGCGCTCGACCTCCTGGAAAATGCCGCGCGCACGCTGACGATCGAGGCCGGCGCGGTCACCGATAATCCGATTGTCTTTCCGGACGAGGACGCCGCAATCTCCGGCGGAAATTTCCACGCGCAGCCGGTGGCCTTCGCGGCGGACATGATCAGCATGGCCCTGTGCGAGGTCGGCTCATTGGCCGAGCGCCGGATTGCCGTGCTCATCGACCCCAAGATGAGCGGTCTCCCCCCCTTCCTCACGGAGGATTCGGGCGTGAACTCGGGCCTCATGATTCCGCAGGTCACTGCAGCGGCGCTGGTCAGTGAGAACAAGTCTCTGGCCTACCCCGCGAGCGTCGATTCCATCCCGACTTCCGCCGGACAGGAGGACCATGTCTCAATGGCCCCGATCGCTGCACGTAAGGCCGGACTAATCGCGCGCAATGCCGCGGGCGTGGTCGCTGTCGAACTGATCGCCGCCGCTCAGGGCATCGACTGCCATGCTCCGCTGAAAACGTCGGACAAGCTGCAGGAAGTGCACACCCAGATCCGCAAACATTCGCCGCACCTCGTTTCCGACCGATATTGGGCGGGGGAAATGTCGGCACTCCAGGCGGCGGTGCTTGGCGGTGAGGTCGGACCGGGACTCCTTCCCCTGCTCTCCTAGCCGATCCTGTCCCAGTGCGTCGTCTTGCAGATGAAAGCGAGGACGCAGCCGTGCACCGCCAGCCGGTCAGGCCCGACTTGCTCGATCGTGCCTCGCGCGTTCATGTTCCTGCTGGCGACGAAAACGTCCGCTCGCCAGGTGCGTGGTCCGGCGGCCTCGATATTGTCGATCACGCGCGCGCCCAAAAGCCGTGTTCCGCTTCCGCGCTGGGCCTTCGCTCGCTGCTGTTCGGAAGCCTTGACCACCCTGCCGCAAAGGGTCGGTCCGCATGGTGCGATGACGATCTCCATCGCGCCATTCTTCCAGCGGCCTTCCAGACCGCCTCTTTCGGTCGCAGAAGCCGGTGCAGAGACGACGAGCACGGTCGCTAAGGCGAGGAAAAGCCGTTTCATTCCCGTTTCTTAGCGCGCATTTGCGGCACAAATGGAGCGCTTAGATTTCGCTCGGATTAACACAAATGGCCCCTAATTTGTCCCCGGCAGCGGTTCATTCGTCCGAGTCCACAGCGCCGACTTGCACAGCGACTTGCCCGCCGCGCAGCCGGAAACCTTGAGCTGTTGCGGGCTGACCAGCTGGATTTTCGCGGTGACACGCATGTTCTTGTCAGGGATGAACAATTTCCCGTGCCAGCCCTTGGCGTCTTGCTGCAGGTCGGTGAGGAGTTGGGTGCCCACAAGCTGCTCGGTGGCTTTGGCGGAATCCTTTTTCGCCTTTTCACTTGCCCAGGCGACCGTGCCGCAGAGGCTGCTGCCGCACGGGGTAATGGAGATGATGCTGTTGCCGCCAGGGCTTCGCCAGAGACCTTCGATCGACGTTTGGGGAGAAGTCGCGGGAGGAGTTTGCGATGTCGCCTGGACGGCGAGCGCAGCAGCTATGGCAAGTGCCGGCATGGGTCCCTCCTGTTCGGGAGAGGCCTATATCGGCGACGCGCCGGCTAATGAAAATCCCAACTTATCGGGATGACCTTTGACCGGCGTCCGCCATGGGCTCGCCCGTGCGGGTCCAGATCTGCGATCGGCAGAACAGGCCGGCGAAGGCGCAGCCGGTGAGCTTCAACTGACGATCGTCGATCAGCTGCAGCTTCGCCGAGACGTGAATGTCATCGTCGGGAATGAACAGCGTTCCCGTAAAGTGTTCACTTGTCGGCTTGAGGCCCGTGAGGACGGTGGTTCCAACAACGTTCGGGGCGCCTTTCGATGCTTCGCGGCGACCCCGCTCGGAGGCCCATACGACCTTTCCGCACAGCGCATTGCCGCAAGGCGCGATCGCAATGATCGCGCTCCCAATGGGATTCTTCCAATAGCCCTCGATGGGCGCCCGTGGAGGCGCTTGTGCAGCGGCGAGCGCGAGGAGCGCGATTGTGGCGGCCTTCATGGTGCCGTGGTTGCCGAGCGCCGATGAACCGCAGGTGGCCGATTAATGAAAATCGCGACTTTTCGGTATGATTTCAACGTCGCGGGGGTGGCGCGAGGCCGGCGGGCGCCAGCTTCCAGGCGCATCCCCCTGCGCAAGCGTCGAAGGAATCGCTTCCTCGCTCAAATGCCGGAGTATGTGGCTGTGGTCCTCGAGCCGCCGCGCGACGACGTGGATCACGTCGCTGTCCGGATCGCGCTGGACGATGCCGTGCACCGCCATCAGGCGCGCACCCATGACGATCTTGCGCTGCTTTCCGAATACGTCGGGCCAGACGACGAGGTTGGCGATCCCGGTCTCATCCTCGATGGTGATGAACACGACGCCCTTGGCGCTGCCCGGCCGCTGGCGGATGAGGACGAGGCCGGCGATCGAAAGGTGCTTTCCGTCCCTGATCGACTTGAGCTGATCGGCGGCGATGAATTTATGTGCCGCATAATGCTCGCGAAGGAAGCTCATCGGGTGCGCCTTCAAACTGAGGCGAATGGTCTGATAATCATTCACGACATGCTCCGAGAGCGGCATTGCCGGGAGCTGTGCAGGTTCGGCTTCCGAGCCTTCGTCTCGAGCCTCGGCATAAGCGAACAGCGGCAGGTCCGGAGCCTGCTTGAGAGCACGCGAATCCCATAAAGCGGCGCGGCGATCGAGTGCGATCGACCGGAACGCATCAGCCGCGGCTAACCGCTGGATCGCATGCACCGGCACTCCTGAGCGCGAGCGCAGTTCCTCGACAGAGTGGTATGGCCGACGTGCCACCAGCCGATCCACCGCTTCGCGCTGCAGCCCGTCGATCTGCCTGAGGCCGAGGCGGAGCGCGCCGCCCTCCAACGTACAATCCCAGTTGCTGTGGTTCACATCCACCTCGTGCACTTCGACGCCATGTTCGCGCGCGTCGCGGACGATCTGCGCCGGCGCATAAAAACCCATTGGCTGCGAATTCAGCAGCGCGCAGGCGAACGCCGCCGGGTACCGCCACTTTAGCCAGCTTGAAACGTAAACGAGGTGCGCGAAGCTCGCCGCATGACTTTCGGGAAAGCCATATTCGCCGAAGCCTTTGATCTGGTCGAAGCAGCGCTGTGCGAAGGCCGGATCGTAGCCGCGGCTAACCATCCGCCCGACCATTTTCTCCTCGAGAGGCTCGATCTTTCCCTTCGAGCGGAAGGTCGCCATCGCCTTGCGCAACTGGTTCGCTTCGTCCGCCGAGAATTTGGCCGCATCGATGGCGATCTTCATCGCCTGCTCCTGGAAGATCGGCACGCCCAGCGTTCGTCCGAGAATCCGCTCGAGCTCGTCGGGCGGCCCGTGTTCGGGATGGGGGCAGGGGAAGGTGACCGGTTCCTTGTTTGATCGGCGCTTCAGATAGGGATGGACCATGTCGCCCTGAATCGGGCCGGGCCGAACGATCGCAACCTCGATGACGAGGTCGTAGAAGCGACGCGGCTTCAGCCGCGGCAGCATGTTCATCTGCGCGCGGCTCTCAACCTGGAATACGCCGAGCGAATCGCCCTGACACAGCATGTCGTAGACCTCGGGTACTTCCTTGGGGATGGTCGCCAATTCCCAGCGCTCGCCGTGATGCTGGTCGATCAGGTCGAAGCATTTGCGAATGCAAGTCAGCATTCCGAGCGCGAGCACGTCGATCTTCAGGATCCCGAGCTCGTCGATGTCGTCCTTGTCCCATTCGATGAAGGTGCGGTCCTCCATCGCGCCATTGCCGATCGGCACCGTCTCGGTGAGCGGCCGCTCGGTCAGGATGAAACCCCCGACATGTTGCGACAGGTGGCGAGGCATCCCGACCAGCTGCTCGGCAAGCTTGATCGTGCGCTTGAGGTGCGGGTCGCTGAGGTCGAGTCCGGCGTCGTCCGCGCGCTCCTCCTCCAGCTCTGCGTCCATGTGGCCCCAGATGGTCGAGGCGAGCGCGCCGCAGACGTCTTCGGAAAGACCCATCACCTTGCCGACCTCGCGGATCGCCGAACGGGGGCGATAGTGGATCACGGTCGCGGCGATGCCGGCGCGGTCGCGGCCGTACTTCTCGTAGATGTGCTGGATCACCTCCTCGCGCCGCTCATGCTCAAAGTCGACGTCGATGTCGGGCGGCTCGCGGCGCTCCTCGGAGATGAAACGCTCGAACAGCAGATCATTGATCGCGGGGTCTACCGCGGTAATCCCGAGGCAATAGCAGACCGCGCTGTTCGCCGCCGAGCCGCGCCCCTGGCACAGGATCGGCGGGTCCAAGCCCCTGGCATAAGCGACGATGTCGTGGACGGTCAGGAAGTATCGCGCGAAATCGAGCTTCTCGATCAGCGGCAGCTCGTAGTTGAGTTGCTTCAGCGCCTTGTCGGGAATGCCTTCAGGCCAGCGTGCCCGGGCCCCTTCCCAGGTCAAATGCTCTAGATGTTCCTGCGGCGTCCGCTCTTCCGGCACCGTCTCCTTCGGATATTCGTAACGGAGCTCGTCGAGGCTGAAGTGGAGCGAGTCCGCGAACTCCCGCGTCGCCGAAATCGCGTGGGGCCAGCGTTCGAACAGCCGTTCCATCTCTGCCGGTGATTTCAAATGCCGCTCGGCGTTCGGGTTGAGCAGGTAACCCGCGGTTTTGATCGTCACTTTCTCGCGGATGCAGGTGACGACATCCTGCAGCGGCCGGCGGTCGGGCGCATGGTAATAAACGTCGTTGGTGGCGAGGATCGTGCCGCCATACTTCCGCGCCAGCCGATCGAGCCACTCGATCCGCGCGGCGTCGTCGCCGCGATAAAGCCAGCTTGCCGCGACATGGCGGAGTGACGTCAATGCGTCGCGCAGCCGGGCCAATTCTTGTTCGAAATCATCGAGATCGTCGGAGGGCCAGGCAATGAAGGCGATGCCTTCCGCATGCGCCGCGACGTCGGCGAGGCTGAGCTCGCACTCACCCTTTTCCGCTCTCATCTTGCCGAGGCTGAGCAGCCGAGACAGCCTCCCATAACCTTCACGGTCGATAGGGTAGGCGAGCAGGCTTGGTGCGTCGGTGAGGTCCAGCCGGCAGCCGATCAGCGGCTTCAGCCCGATAACATCGCACGCGCCATGCATCCGAACGACGCCAGCCAAAGTGTTGCGGTCCGTAATGCCGATAGCGTCATAGCTGAGCAGCAATGCCGTCGTGGCAAGCTCGTTCGCGTCCGATGCCCCGCGCAGAAACGAAAAAGGCGAGGTGACGCCAAGCTCGACATAGGGTGATGGCGTCGTGGGCGGCGGCGGCATGTCCGCGCTGCGCACCAGCTTGAGGCGGGAAAAGCCGGCCTTCTCGGGCATCAGCCGAACAGCCCGTGGATAAACCAGTTCGGCAGGCCGCCGCGGCCGTCACCAATTAATCCTTCGCGATAGATCCAATAGCGGCGCCCGCTCGCATCTTCGACGCGATAATAATCACGCAGCCTCGCCGATGACGGTTGCCGCCACCATTCGGGCGCAATCCGCTCGGGCCCTTCGACGCGTGCGATGTCATGCACCGCTCGTCGCCACATGAAACGGCGCGGCATGCCTTCGGGAGTGGCGTAGATGACGTCGATCGCTTCGGGCCGGTCGAGGAGGCGTTGGGGTCTAACTGCCGTCATTGCGACCCCGGACTTGATCCGGGGGAAGCAATCCAGACTCGTGCCCTTGGATTGCTTCGTCGCTTTCGCTCCTCGCAATGACGAAACAGCAGGGCTCCACCCGCTCGCGCGCTCGGGCAGATGCCTCTCCTCCGCCTGTGGCCGACGCACCGCACGCCGGCCCAGCTTCACCGTCAGTCGGTCGATCAGCCGCGCCAGCTCGCGTTCGCCGCTCGGCTCCTCGGCCAGGCTCTCCTGCGCCGCGTTCAGGTCTTCGACCCACTCGGCAGTCAGAGCGAACGCGTCGAATCCGAAGCCGGGATCGAGCGCCGTTGCCTTGTCGGCGAGCAGCCGCTGCAGATGCTTCGGCTCGCGGCTGGCAATCGCGGTTGCGACGGTCGCGGTTGCAACACTGCCGTCGACACGAAAGCCGGCGAGCGAGAGGCGTCGCGCGCCGAGGCGCCGCTTCTGCAGTTGGCCAACGAGATCGGGGATCAGCCGCTCCAGCGCTTGTGGCCCGGCTTCCGGATGCGTCGCCGGCTCTTCCATCCGCAGCGTGGCGCGTGGTGGCGGGTCGGCGCGCGCGGCGGTCAGCGGTTCCGGCTTCCGTCCAAGCGCCCGGTCGAGCGCGTCGACCACGTCCTCGGCACCTCGAAACCGGCGCGCGAGCGCAACCCGTGGCAGGTCGATCAGCGCCCCGATGGTCTTGAGACCGAGCCGCTCGAGGGTGCGCACCGTGTCAGCATCGAGGCGGAGAGCGGAGACATGGAGAGGCGAGAGTTGGGCAAGCAAACCCTCACCCTCCCGCCCGCGGGAGAGGGTTGGGATGAGGGTCTTGCTAAACCTTGCCAGCGCCCAGGCTGCTGCGGCCGTCGGCGCAATCGCCATTCGCACCGTCAATCCCACGCGCGCGAAGCTGCGCTGCACGTCGCGCATCAGGCCGCGCTCGCCGCCGAACAGATGCGCGACTCCGGTGATGTCGAGACGAAGACCGTCGCCATCGACTTCCACCAGTGGCGACCAGCGGCCTGCCCATTTCGCGAGCCGCTCGATCAGCGCCGCATCCTCGGCCAGATCTGCGGGCTCGGCGACGAGCGCCGGGTCCAGCGCCCGCGCGTCGGTCAGCCGGGCGCCAGCCCTCGCGCCGCGCTCGACGGCTGCCTTCGTGACCGCATGAAGGATGAGGCCATGCGTGCCCTCGACTGTTAGGACGACCGGCGCGTCAGGCGCGTAGTCGCTCGACTTCGCCCAGCGTTCGATCGCCAGATGCGGCAACCAGATGGAAAGCACCCGCTTCACAGGCGATGGTCCAGCGGTCGGGCGGCATGCCTCGTGCGCGGAACAGTTCGGCATCCCAGGCCGGCAGCCCCGGCGCGCGCAAATCGAGATCGTTGAGCAGCGAGGGCGCGCTTGCGATTCGCCAGCGCATCCGCGCGCCGCTCAAGTTCGCCGTGCCTCCAAGCCGCACCAACCAGCACGGTACTTGGCTCCGCTCCGACGCCACCGCCAGCCGACGCGTAGCGATGAAGTCGAGCGCTCGCGGGTCGCCCCAGATCTCGCCGATCACGGCCGAGAGCGCGGCGCACCTTACCCCCTCCTCCATCGCCCACAGCGCGTCGCGCGCATCGCGCGCTTCGACATGGATGAGGTTCTGGCTTGGAAGTCCGGGCGGGTGGATGCGTCCGCTTTCGAGGATCGCCATGCGGTCCTGCACCCAGAGCAACGGTTTGGCGGTGTCGAGCTGGGGCAGCAGGAATCCGGCCCAGCCGCCGTCTCGCGGATGAACGGCGAACAGTTCGGAAAGGGTGGGGCGCAGCGGCTGCGGCAAACGCCAGCATTCCTGCAAACGCAGAAATCCAGCCTCCGCTCCTGCCTTCGCAGGGGCGTAGCTTTCAGCCGGTCCGGAGCGCGAGAAGACAGCTCCGCCGGCGACGAGAGACAAGCCTTTCGCCACACGACTCACAACGCTTCTGTTCTACTTTTGTTCTTTTTTCGCGACTCAGGGGCGAGAGTCAATGGCGCGACTCGAATGGCCGTTCACGATCGGCGCCTTGCCTTCCATCTCCGCCAGGAAAAGCTCGATCTCGCCGACGATTCGGATCAGCGCAGGCCGCCACAGCACCGCGCCGACATGATAGGTGTCGATCTCCACCGCTCGGTCGATCTCATGATCGAGCCCGCGCGCTGCGCGCGGGGCGACGATCCCGTCCCGCCGCGACCAGAAAGCGAGCGTCGGTACCGGGGGCTTGCCGTTTGCGCGCGGGAACGGGGGCTCGTTGACGTCGTGGCCGGCAATTCGCTCGTACAGCTCGCGAACGTTGGTGTTCGTCTTGTAATCGCCGGAAAAGGGCGAACAGAGCGTCGCGACCGCGCGCACCCTGTCAGGATGGCGATGCGCGAGCTCCCGGGCGAACATCCCGCCCAGGCTCCAGCCCACGAGAAGCACCGACCGACCGTCGTGCACCTCTTCGAGGCGTCGTCCGAGACGATCGAGTGTGTCCGGCTTCGCGCCCAGATTGGTGCCCAGCCCCCAAGGATGCACGCGCCACCCCGAGCGCGCCAGGGCTCGGCGGATGTCCATCGTCGTCCGATCACCGGCCAGGAAACCCGGGAGGACGAGCGCCGGCGGCCCGTCCTCCGGGCCGCGAGGGCCCACCGGGCCAAGTCCTGCAAGGGAACGCGGAAGGTGCCACGCGATCTCACGCATTCGATGCCAGCCCGGAGGAGCAAGGTCGTCCGGGTGAACCGTGCCGTTAGCTCCGGCAGTCTCGGTCGGCACCCATTTCACGCTAATGAAGATATGACCGTTCGGTTACCGAAACAATAAGCTGCTGGAATCAAGGATACTTTTCCAAAAACCTGTCGATTTCGCGCACCACAGCCCGCGCTGCCCGGCTTGAAACGCCGAATGCCATATGTGCACAATTGAGCTCCACCGCCTCATCCCGCTCATGCTTGAGCCCGCGTGCTGCGCGCGGCGCCACCAGCCCGTCGCGGCGCGACCATAAGGCGAGATTCGGTACCGGCGGCTTGTCGGTAATCCGCGGAATAGGCGGTTCGTCGACCTTGTGGCCGGCAACCCACTCGTAAAGTCGCCAAACATTGTTCTGGTGCGGGTCGCCCGAAAAAGGCGATCCCAATGTGACGACGGCGCGCACCCGCTGGGGGAAGGCGCGAGCCAGTTCGCGCGCGAACAGTCCGCCAAGGCTCCATCCCACAAGCAGGACCGGCTCGCGATGGCCAATCTCGTCGAGCCTCAGCCGCAATCGCTCAATCGTGTCCTGCCTTACGCCCCGATTCCAGCCGAGATTCCACCCGTGCACTCGCCAACCCGCACGCGCGAGTTCCTTTCTGAGCGCCAGGGTTGTCCGATCGGTTGCAAGGAATCCGGGGATCACGAGCGCGTGCGGGCCATGCACGGGCCCGATCGGGCCGCGCGGTCCGAAGCCTTTGGCAAATCGTGCGACGTTCCACCCGAGTTCTATGAGGCGGAGCGCGCCGCCTGGTGGCGCATCATCGCCCTCCCAATGATGCTGGACCTTTCGGGTCAGAGGAATTCGCTCCCCATGACCTCCTGCAATGCCCTGGGAAGCTTCACGCGTCCGTCTGCCGTCTGATGGTTTTCCAGCAGCGGCACGAGGATCCTTGGTGAGGCCAGTGCCGTATTGTTGAGTGTGTGCGCGAACCGCACCTTCCCGTCGCTCCCACGATAGCGGATGTTCGCTCGCCGCGCCTGCCAGTCGTGCAGGGTCGAGCAGCTGTGCGTCTCACGATACTTGCCCAAGCTAGGCACCCAGCTCTCGATGTCGTTCATGCGATACTTGCCAAGCCCCATGTCGCCCGTCGAGGTCTCGATCACTTGATAGGGGATTTCAAGCGCGTGCAGCAGCTGCTCGGCAAGGCCGAGCAATGTCGCGTGCCACTTGGCGGACTGATCATCGTCGGCTTCGCAGATGACGTACTGCTCGACCTTCACGAACTGGTGGACTCTGAGCAGGCCCCGGACATCCTTGCCTGCGCTCCCGGCCTCGCGCCGGAAGCATGGCGAATAGCCCGCATAGAGGATCGGCAGCTTGTCCGCCTCGATGATCTCGCCCGAATGGAGTGAGGTCAGCACGACCTCCGCCGTCCCCGCGAGCCACAGATCGTCATTCGGGAGTTCGTATGTCTCTTCCTGATGCCCGGGGAACTGGCCCTGGTTGAGAAACGCCTGCTCGCGGGCGATTGCCGGCACCGTGATTGGGGTGAAGCCGGCATTGGCGATATGATCGAGCGCCCACGCCATCAGCTTGGTCTCAAGCAACGCGAGGCGGCCCTTCAGGCAATATGTGCGCGACCCGGACACCTGCACCACGCGCGACAGATCCGCCCAGTCATTCTTCTCGATCAGCGCGACATGGTCGAGCGGTTCGAAACCGAACTTCGGCGGCTCCCGTTCGGTGCGGATTACCGCGTTGAAGGTTTCGTCGGGACCGACCGGCGCGCCCTCGTATGGAATATTGGGCACGCGCATCAGCAGCGACTTCAACTCGGCTTCCCGTTCAGCCAGCCGTTTCTCATACTCGCCTGCCTTGGCGCCCGCTTCCTTCGCCCTGGCCCCGAGCGCGCCGCGCTCTTCCGGAGGGGCATCCTTGAAGGAGGCGCTGATGCTGTTCCGTTCGGCCCGCAACTGGTCGATCTGGGTCTTGAGGTGGCGGACCTCCGCAGCAGCAGCAATCAGCGCGTCGAGGTCGAGGCTGACACCCTTGTCCCTGATCGCCTTTTCGACGGCGTTGAGGTTGTCCCTGATGAAATCCAGCGCAAGCATGCGAGCGCAAGTGCTCGAATTGCGCGGCCGGGGCAAGTTCGCCTAACGGACGTCAATGCCCTCGGGACTGATTGCGCTACTCGACGATGTCGCAACCATCGCCAAGCTCGCCGCCACGTCGCTCGGTGACGTCTCGGGTGCGGCGACCAAAGCGACTGCCAAGGCAACGGGTGTCGTCATCGACGATACCGCCGTCACTCCCCGTTACGTGATCGGCCTGGCCCCCGAACGCGAGCTTCCGATCATCGGGAAGATCGCCTGGGGCTCTCTCCGCAACAAGATCGCGATCCTGCTTCCGCTGGCGCTGTTACTAACCGCCTTCGCGCCCTTCCTCGTCACTCCGCTGCTGATGATAGGCGGTGCCTATCTCGCATTCGAGGCGACCGAGAAGATCGTCGAGGGACTGCTTCACGAACACGGCCATAAGAAGCGGCTCATCGACGCCGTGGATGATCCGGTCGAGCTCGAGAACATGCAGGTGCAGGGCGCGATCCGGACCGACTTCATCCTGTCGGCGGAAATCATGGCGATCGCGCTTGCGAGCCTTGAGCATCTGACGCTCCTGCCGACCGCAATCGTGCTTTTTCTCGTCGCCATTGCGATCACCGCTGGCGTCTACGGCATAGTCGCTTTGATCGTGAAGCTCGACGATATCGGGCTGCACATGGCGAGACGGCGCAGCCGCTCCGCACGGGCCTTCGGCAGCGCGCTAGTCCAGGTCGTACCCAAGCTGCTGACGGCGCTGTCGGCAATCGGAACCGCTGCGATGCTGTGGGTCGGCGGCAATATCCTGCTCCATGGGCTCGAGGAGCTGCACGTCGTGCCGGACATCCCGCGCATGGTGCGTGACCTCGCTCATCACGCCGCTGAAGTGTCCGGAATCTTCTCCGGCATTGTCCGCGGGCTCGTGAACGCTCTGGGTGGAGCAGTCTTCGGCCTTTTGGTTGGAGGAATGCTCGTGACGATCGTCCGCCGCCTCACGAAGCGTCCGGAAGAGCTGATCGTCGATCAGTCGAAGTGCAGACGGCGATAGCGGCCGCGGAAGTATAGCAAAGGGTCGAGCCCCGCATCGAAGCTCGCCTTCACCAACTGTCCGACCAGAATGTGATGGTCGCCCCCATCATAGAGGGCGTACCGCTCACACTCGAAGACGCAGAGTGAATCCTTGAGGATCGGGGCCCCGCCTTCCCCGCAGGACCAGGGCGTGGTGCCGAACCTGTCCTCGACGCGAGTGGAAAAGGTCATCGAAGCGGGCTGCTGCTGCGCCTGGAGCACGTTGATCGCGAAGCAGTGAGCACTGGTCAGCGCCTCCGCACTCGCTGCCTTCTTGCGAATGCACACCAGCAGCAGCGGCGGGTCGAGCGACACCGAGGTAAAGCTGTTGACCGTCAGGCCGGCCGGCGCTCCGTCATTCAGGCAGGTGACCACCGTCACTCCGGTCGCGAAGCAGCCGAGCGCATCGCGCAGCGTGCGGGAATCATGCCCGCTGCGATATTCACCTCTGTCCGGCTGGTCGGCCATGATGCCGCCTATAACGTGCGAGCCCTAGAGCGCCAGCAGCCTCTCGGGAGCCAGCGCGAGCACGTCCACAATGGTGTGCTCGAGCGAATCGGACACGAGATAGCGCGGCTGGAACGCATCATGCTTGTATGGAGTGTTGACCGCCAGCTCGACCGAGAAGGGTAACCGCTCGACTTCGCCGCTTTCCAAGCTGAAATGCGATTCGCCGAAGCTCGATGCGAGGCCGGCGCCGAGGATCTTCAACTCGCCCTGCTCTTGCGCCAGTCCGAACTCGACGCTGTGCCAGTAAAGGCGTGCGGCGCGGTGCCCTTCGCCGGCCGCAATGGCGGCGGTGCCTAGCTCTCCGATGTGCCGCGCCACCTCCGCGAAATCATGATGGGCGAGCATCGGAATGTGTCCGAACATGTCGTGGAAGCAATCGGGTGCTTCAAGATAATCGAGCTGCTCTCGCTTGCGGATGAAATTGCCGACCGGGAATACCCGCTCCGAAAGCATGGCGAAGAAGATTTCGTCGGGCACCAGTCCCGGAACAGCGACGGTGCGCCACCCGGTTCGGGGCTCCAGGATTGCATTCAGCCCTTCAACGTCGGGAACGCCGGGGTGCGACAGTTTCAAGAGATCGATGCCGTCGAGGAATGGCGACACCACCCGCGACCCAAGCAGTTCCACCTGCCGCGCGAACAGCAAGTCCCACACGGCATGATCCTCGGGCGTGAAGGCCTCCCAGCACTGAGGGACGACATAGTCCTCCCAGCTTCTTGCTGGCTGGTTTCTCTTGAGCGTCTGCTGAAGCATCCCGTTTCCTTCCGTTTGGGGGCAATAAAAAACCCGCCGAGGTTGACTCTGGCGGGTCGGAGGCTGGTGGTCTGTCGCTATGCGCGTCAGCTCGTTCCAGCCTCCCGCGGATAATAATAGCTCGCCGACGCGGCCGCAGCGGCGCGGGTCGTGTCAGCGAAGGCGAACGCGTGGTTCATGTCTGGTCCGTATGTCAGCTTCCGTCTGAACGTTCAATTTCCATCTTCGGTTCATCAAACTTCCATTTCATTTGCCGTCGCAAGGAGGCGCGGGGTACGCAAGCACCATGTTCGACTGGCTGCGGAATGTCCCTGTAGCTGCGCGCCGGCTGCTGTTCTGGGCGGCGATGATCTTCGCGTTCGTGATGGCAATCCTGCCTCATCCGCCCGAAATCCCCGGATCGCCGTCCGATAAGATGCAGCATGTGTCCGCGTTCGCGACCCTTGGCCTTCTCGGCACCTGGGCTTACGTTCGGACGTCGCTCGTGCACCTGCTTGCCGGCCTTTCGCTCTTCGGCGCCTTCATCGAGATCGTTCAGGCTATTCCGGCCCTCCATCGCGACAGCGACGTCAAGGACTGGATCGCCGACACGATCGCCTGCGGAATCGTACTGTTGATCATTCACTGGCGGAGGACGCGTGCTCGAGCAGCGGCGCGTCAGCGGCCATGATCTGGTCGGCCCTTGTTCACGACCAGGGGCGCCTCGCGTGGATTGTCGTAGCCGGCTACGCGGTGGGGGCACTCTTCGCCTTCGCGGCCGCCGGGCGCGGCGACGGCCGCGAGCGCTCCTTCTGGATCGGGTCGGCCATCGCACTGATCCTGCTCGGCATCAACAAGCAACTCGACCTGCAGACAGACCTGACGACCTTGGCGAGGGCCGCCGCGCTGTCGGAAGGCTGGTACGGTGAGCGGCGCGACGCGCAGGGTGCATTCATCCTGCTGATTGCGCTTGCAGCGGCCGGGTGCGGCCTTGTCTTGTGGATGTGGCTTCGCGACACTGCCACGAGCGTGAAGGCCGCGGCAGCTGGCCTGGTCGTGCTGTTCGCATTCATCTTCATCCGGGCGGCCTCGTTCCATCACATCGACTATTGGGTGACGGTCAGCGTCGCCGGATTGCGCAGTGGCTGGTGGCTGGAGCTATTGGGAATCGCGATCATCGGCGCGGCGGCGGCAGTTTACCGCAACAGCCGCGCCATTCTTGCGTCTGGTGAGTCTGATCGGCCGGACGCCTGAGTTAGACCGGGATCTTCGGCCGGTAATCCGTGCCGTCGCGCCGGTGAAATGCGGCCGAGTCGGCGCTGATGGCGAGTTCGTCGAATGCGCGCGCCACGTTCAAGAGGAACGGGGCCTCCGGGCGCCCGATATATTCATTCGCCTTCCGGCGGCAGCTGTCGGCTTCTTCCTTGAAGAGCATGATGTCACCCCGCGATTTTACGCCGTCACTCAGGGCACTGCTTAGACCCTTTCTGGGTCATTCGCGTTACTTCGCTCAGCACGCCCGCGGCAGCAAACATACCATAGTTCGGCCAGTTCCGGCGATGTTCAATTTTTACGTGGGGGCGCCCTTCGCGGCTGATCAGCGGTAACACTGCGCATGACGTTAAGTCCGTGTTAAATGATCCCCGACTCCGGCGCTGGAATTTCAATGACCACGCAGCTTCTCGGCCCAGATACTGTCAGTGGTGAACTCTCACATTTTGAACTGACCACATCGCCGCCTCCGGCGGAGCTGGGCCGAGCGCTCGAGCGAAATGCGCAAGTTGCCGACGCGGTTTTTCGCCTTCGCTTCGGCGATTTGGCCGCGGGGCTCCCGATCTCCGACCTGTGGAGCGCGTGCTGTGAGCTTCTTCTTGAGGCGGAGCTTGTCCGTGAGGGGAAGCTCGACCGCTTCGTTCTCGACGTTGAACAAGTATTCGACGTCTTCCGTGCCGACGACATCCTCCTTTGCAGATTTTCGAAGGAGCATGTCTTTGCCGTTTCTCGCGAAGACTTCGCCTCCTCGCTGGAACGGGTCGTTAGCGAGATTTTCGCGGGAACGGATAGTCCGCAGCTCATGCACATCGCGGCGCGCTGGGGCGCGTCCTCAATCCGGGCGCAGCCTTATTCTTACCGCTTCAGCGATTCCGTTCTGATGTAGTCGCCGAGGTCTTAGAGATGGTTCGACACGTTATTGTACATCGTGTCGATCTTGCCGCCCAGGTTCTGCATGGCAGCAACGGCTGCGATGGCGATCAGTGACGCGACGAGCGCGTATTCGATCGCGTTCGCGCCTTTCTCGCAACGGGCAATTTTCGATAACCGGCCCATGCTTCACTCCTGTTAACGCGTCCAGGGCGACTGGCGCCACGGCTGGAGCGAATCTGCATGGTTGGCCCCTGCGAAAAGCTTGCGGAGCATGGTTAACCGCCATCCCGGAAGCGTCGGCTCAAAGCCGTTGTCCCGAACAGAGACACACCTCTGTTAAAAAAATGCTTTGGTATCGGAAACGAATCGGTTAATGAAAAGTTAAAGCCTTGTGATGCGGCAGATGGGCCTAATTGCGGGCAACAGCGGGAGAAGTTCGATGCGTAAGCTAGTGCTTGGTGTATTGGGGGCGACGGCGCTGGCAATGGCGTCTGCGGCAAGTGCGACCGAGAGTTACACCCAGATCGATTCGGCGTTTCTAAACGCCAACGGCAGCGCGATGTTTGGCGCCAACGTTTCGCACCAGTCATCGATCACAGACGCGTTCTCGTTCACGCTGGACGCTGACAATGCCGCGAACGCGCAGGTAAGTTCGATTATGTTCGGCGCGACCGACATCGATTTCTCGTTAATCTATATCGACGTCAACGATGCCGCGCATAGGTTTACCCAAACACAGTTTGATCCGTTGACCGAAACCTGGGAACTCGCCTCAGTTTTTCTGGGCGCTGGTCCTCACACGCTTTACGTCAACGGTGACGTGGTGGGATCTTCCCACAGTGGCTCGTACGTCGGCAATCTCAATATTTCCGCCGTTCCCGAGCCGGCTACATGGGCGATGATGCTGATCGGCTTCGGCGCAATCGGCTTGCAGCTTCGCCGCCGCCGAACGCCGGTTCTGGCCCAAGCGGTTTAGCTCCCTCATCGAGCTTGCGCAGGAGGGGCGGCCTGGGAAACGGGCCGCCTTTTCTTTGCGTGCACTTCATGAACCCACAATCCGATTGATCGCGTCGGCCAGCTTTGCGTCCCGCTCGGTCAGGCCCCCCGCGTCGTGGCTCGTGAGCCGGAAATCGACCCGGTTCCATACATTGGTGAATTCGGGATGGTGGTCGACCTTCTCAGCATGCAGCGCAACTCGGCTGAGGAAGCCGAACGCCTCGCTGAAGTCCTTGAACTTCAAGGTGCGAACCAGCGCTTTGCCGCCCTCCTCGAGAGTCCATCCGCCTGGAACGTCCATCGCAATTCTCCTGTCCTACAGCCGCCGTGTTGGACTAAGCGCCCGCGCATCGCCAGATCGATGCCAGCTTTGCAACTGATTCCAAGTCTGGCGCGGATGTGGCGTTGCTCCCGCCGTCAGTGTGAAGATCAGTTAGGATTGGCGCCGCTTGAAATGCCGTTCGCTAAGGCGCAACTGACCCACAAAGGAGACAGCTGATGGCTACGCAGGTCGCCGAAAAGACAATCCTCGGCCTGGAAAACCCGATGGGAACCGACGGGTTCGAGTTTGTTGAATATACGGCGCCCGACATCGAGCTCTTGCGCTCGCTCTTCACCAAGATGGGCTTTCCCGAGGTTGCCCGCCACAAGAGCAAAAACGTCACCCTCCACAAGCAGGCCGACTGCAACTTCATCATCAATGCCGAACCTGGCAGCTATGCCGAGAAATACGCCGAGGATCATGGCCCTAGTGCGTGTGCGATGGCCTTTCGTGTAAAGGACGCGAAAGCCGCGCACGAGCGCGCCCTCAAGCTGGGTGCCACCAATGTCGAGGTGAAGAAGGGCGACGGCGAACTCGACATCCCCGCCGTTGAGGGCATCGGCGGCTCCCGCCTGTTCTTTGTCGACCGCTATGGCGACAAGGGGTCGATCTACGAAGTCGACTTCGACTTCCATGCCGACTGGCAACAGCGGATGGCCGATGCGGACTCCAGGCTCACCTACATCGACCACCTCACCCACAACGTGAACCGCGGCCGGATGAGCGTCTGGGCCGATTTCTACGAGCGGCTCTTCAACTTCCGCGAGATCCGCTACTTCGACATTGAGGGCAAGCAGACGGGCCTCTTCTCAAAGGCCATGACCAGCCCCTGCGGCAAGATCCGCATCCCGCTTAACGAGAGCCAGGACGACAAGAGTCAGATCGAGGAATTCCTGCGCGAGTATAAGGGCGAGGGCATCCAGCACATCGCGCTCGGCACTTCGGACATCTACCAGGCCGTCGACATCATTCGCGGTCGCGGCATTCCTTTCCAGGACACGCCAGACACCTATTACGAGCTGCTTCCCGAGCGCATCAAAGGCCACGAGGAGAGCATCCCCGAGCTCGAGAAGCGCCGCATCCTGATGGACGGCGCGCCGACCGAAGGGCAGGGCCTGCTGCTGCAGATCTTCACCCAGAATGTGATCGGCCCGATTTTCTTCGAGATCATCCAGCGCAAGGGCAACGAGGGCTTCGGCGAAGGCAATTTCAAGGCCCTCTTCGAAAGCATCGAGCTCGACCAGATGCGCCGCGGGGTGCTCTGATCCCCACACTTGCCGTCATTGCCAGCGTAGCGAAGCAATCCAGTCCTGGATCGCCACGTCGCTTCGCTCCTCGCGATGATGAGGAGAGAGAATGATCGAAGCCTATATTTGCGACTACGTCCGCACGCCCATCGGACGCTATGCGGGCGCGCTGAGTTCCGTCCGCGCGGACGACCTTGCTGCAATCCCGATCAGGGCGCTGATCGACCGCAACCCCAAGGTCGACTGGTCCGAACTTGATGATGTGATTCTCGGCTGCGCCAACCAGGCTGGTGAGGACAACCGTAACCTTGCTCGCATGGCGGGCCTGCTTGCCGGCCTGCCTGACAGTTCTGGCGGCGTTACGCTCAACCGCCTCTGCGGTTCTGGCCTCGACGCGATCGCGATGGCTGCGCGCGCCATTCGCGGAGGCGAGTCTGAGATGATCATCGCCGGTGGGTCGGAGAGCATGAGCCGCGCGCCCTTTGTCATGGCCAAGGCGACCAACGCCTTCGACCGCAACGCCGAGATGTACGACACCACTATTGGCTGGCGCTTCGTCAATCCGAAGATGAAGTCAGCCTATGGCGATGACACCATGCCCAGCACGGGCGAGAATGTCGCGAAGGAGTTCCAGGTCAGCCGCGAGGACCAGGATGCCTTCGCGCTGCGGAGCCAGGAAAAAGCATCGAAAGCGCAGGCAAACGGTCGCCTTGCCGCCGAGATCGTCGCGGTGGATATCCCGCAGCGAAAGGGCGATCCGGTCATCGTCGACAAGGACGAGCACCCGCGTGCGACCAGTCTCGAGGCGCTGGCCAAGCTGAAGCCGATCGTGCGTCCCGACGGCACGGTGACCGCGGGCAATGCCTCGGGCGTCAACGACGGCGCGGCAGCACTGATCATCGCCAGCGAAGCCGCGGCCAAGCGCAACGGGCTCGCTCCGCGCGCCCGCATTCTGGGCGCAGCGGTGGCGGGTGTGCCGCCGCGGATCATGGGCATTGGCCCGGCGCCGGCCACCGAAAAACTGACGAAGCGGCTGGGCCTCAAGGTTCCCGACTTCGACGTGATCGAATTGAACGAAGCGTTCGCCGCCCAGGGCCTTGCCGTCCTTCGGCAGCTGGGCATCGCCGACGATGATGCCCGCGTGAACCCCAACGGCGGCGCGATCGCGCTCGGCCACCCGCTCGGCATGTCGGGTGCTCGCCTCGCGCTCACCGCGACCGAGGAACTGCAGCGGAACGGTGGCAAGCTCGGCCTTGCGACCATGTGTATCGGCGTTGGTCAGGGAATCGCGCTCGCGCTCGAACGGGTGTAATATTCCCGACATGGTTGCGGTAGCGGAGAAGACGATCGACGAAGCGGCCGTCATGGCCGTGCTCGAGGAGATTCCGGACCCGGAGATTCCGGTTCTGACGATCACCGATCTCGGAATCGTACGCGGCTTTTCCGAGAACCCGCCGCGCGTGAGGATCAGTCCGACCTACACGGGCTGCCCTGCGACGGTCGCCATCGAGATCGCCATCCGCGAAGCGCTGGACAGGGCTGGCTTCGACGACGTGCATATCGAGCGCGTGCTGTTCCCGCCGTGGACGACGGAGTGGATCACCGAGCGTGGGCGCCAGCGCCTGCACGCCTACGGTATTGCGCCGCCCAGTCCATCGGCGACCGCGGAATGTCCGCTCTGCGGGTCGACCGACACGGCGGAGGTCAGCCGCTTCGGGTCAACGCCCTGCAAGGCCCAATGGCGCTGCAACTCCTGTCTGGAGCCATTCGAGCGGTTCAAGTGTCACTGACGTGACTGCGCACCTGCGAATGCAGGAGCCCAGACCGATTGTCTTTGTTGGACCCCTTGCCTGCGAAGGGTGCTACCACTCGGCGAAGCTGCCGTCCTTCGTCCGGAAGATCGGATTGCGCCAGCGATGGCGGTCCTTGTCCGCCTCGCGCACCGCCGCTTCGTCGATTTCGATGCCGAGGCCAGGCCCTTCCGGCACCGGCAGATAGCCGTCGACCGGTGTCAGCGCTTCCTTGTTGACGCAGAAGTTCAGGAGGTCGTGACCTCCGACATTGTAGTGAATGCCGAGGCTGATCTCCTGGATCGCATGGTTGGGCGTGCAGGCCGCGATCTGGAGACACGCCCCGAGCGCGAGTGGCCCCAGGGGACAATGCGGCGCCACGGCGATATCGTACGCTTCGGCCATTGCGGCGATCTTGCGCACCTCGAGGATTCCGCCGGCGTGGCTGAGGTCCGGCTGGATGATGTCGATCGCTCCCTGCTCGAAGAATGGCTTGAACTCCCACCGCGAGTAGAGCCGCTCCCCGAGCGCTATCGGAGTCGTTGTGTGGGCCGCGATCTCCGGCAGCCCGTCCATGTTCTCGGAGAGCAAAGGCTCCTCAATGAAGAGCAGGCCCAGCGGCTCCAGCACCTTGGCGAGCTGCTTCGCGAGCGGGCGGTGGACTCGGCCATGGAAGTCGAGGCCGACGTCCATGCCCTGCGCCTGAGCTGCTTCGACGCGCTTCACCACCTCGTCGAACTGCTTGAAGGTCCCGATCCAATCCATCTCGGCGGTCGCGTTCATCTTGACCGCATTGAAGCCCTGCTTCTTCCGCCCGGCGGCAGCTTCTCCGATCTCGTGGGGCCGGTCGCCGCCGATCCATGCATAGGAGCGGACTTTGTCTCGCACCTTGCCGCCCAGCATCTGCCAGATGGGCAGACCGAGAACGCGGCCCTTCAGGTCCCAGAGCGCCTGCTCCAGGCCCGAAAGGGCAGACATGATCACCGCTCCGCCGCGATAGAATCCTCCACGGTACCCAACCTGCCAGATGTCCTCGATCCGGAACGGGTCGGCGCCGATGAAACGGTCCCGATAGGCTTCGAAAACGCCGCTTACCGCTTCCGCCCAACCTTCGAGGCTCGCTTCACCCCAGCCGAACGCACCGTCGTCGCTTTCCACCCGCACGAACAGCCAACGCGGCGGCGCATAGAAGGCCTCGATCTTGGCAATCTTTCGATCAGTCATGCCCGAGCCTTCTTCGCTTGCGTGCCGCTGCCGCCGAGCTGGCGACCGGCTGCATCATCGTCGCCCTCCTCTCCCTCCTCCTCGTGCTCGCCTATCTTCTTGATCGGCACGATGAGGCAGACACTTTGGGCGGGCAGCACGTTCCGCCAGTCGGCGATGAGCTGCTTGTAAGCCTTGCCCACGTTGCGGATCTTGCGGTCGAGGTCGAATAGGCCGAGCGGGTTCACGTTGCCGTTCTGCTCGCGGAGCGCGGTGTCCCAGTCGACCTGGTCGGTCAGCGAATACCAGGTAAAGCCGACGGTAGGGATGCCGACGTTGCGCAGCCGCAGGACGTTCGCCCACTCCTTCCAAAGCCATTTTACGGCTTCGTCGCCGTGCGGGCCTTCCCACAAGTTTGTCTCGGTGTGCATCACCGGAAGCCGGTAGCGGTTGTAATACTGCCGCGTGATCTCGGAATAGCCGAACGTCTCGCCGGCCGCGACGGTGTGCCCGTCGGCGAACACGCGGTGCTCGTTCAGCTGGTAATAGTCGTTGCCGAGGATGCAGTGCTGCTTGAGTCGGTGATCGAGGAACCACTCATATTCGTCCCGGGTCATGCCGTTATCGAGCAGGTACTGGTACATGCCGCTGTCGACGCGGCGGCCGTAATTGAGATCAAGTGACAGGAAGCGCATCTGGTTCAGCACCTCGGCGCGTCCAATCGCTGCCGGAGAATCGGCATGATAATATTCTGAACTCTCGCTCTGGATGAAGATGGCGTCGTGGCGCCGCTTGAGGATCTCGATCATCCCCACGACGTTCGCTTTCACCAGATGCTTGAGCGCGGTGACGAACGAGCGGTCGTCCTTCTTCTGCTCGTTCCACCAGCCGTACTTGGCCGAGAAGACCGCGCAGATGAACATCTCATTGATCGGGGTGTAGAGCTGCACCCAGGGGAAGCGTTCCGCGAACTCGCCGGCATAAGCGGCGAACAGCCGCGGAAAATCCGGGTTTTGGAAATTGCCAAGCCAGTCCGGGATCCCGAAGTGGCAGAGATCGACAATCGGCGTGATGTCGCGCTTTTTCAGCTCTGCGAAGGTGATGTCGGCGAATTCCCAATCGAACTTGTTTGGTCCGAGAAAGGTTTTGTGGATCGGCGGCCCATAGCGCAGATAGTTGATGCCGATTTCCTGGACGCAGTCGAAATCCTCGCGCCAGCGCTCGTAATGGCCGCAGACCTCCATCTCGTCCACGCGAGTCTTGCCGTGATTGATCGTCGGGATGCTGTTTTCGATCCCGGTCGCGAACATGAAGTTGGCGATCGCTCAATCTCCTCAGGCTTGCTGCGTTTCCGTCAGCCATCCAGCCGGACCCGGCAGCGCGCAGGGATAGCTTCGCCTGCAAAAAAGAAAACCTCGGGAGCGAAGTCGCCTTGTCGAAGTTTTCGGCTATGGGCGAAAAAAGCATGCGCTGGGCAGAAGGTTTCATCGCGGTCGATTGGGGCACCACGAATCGCCGTGCCTATCTGATCGATGGCGCGGGCAAACGGACCGACGAATTTGAAGACGCCAAGGGCGTCCTCTCCGTTCCCGCCGGAGGCTTCCCGGATGCAGTGAAGGAAATCCGCGACCGACTCGGTGACAAGCCACTGCTCCTTGCCGGCATGATCGGCTCCAACCGCGGGTGGAAGGAAGCTCCTTACGTCCCGTGCCCCGCTAGTACCGACGAGCTCGCTAAAGCGGTCGTCTGGGTCGGTGAGCGCGAGGGGATTGTGCCCGGGGTCTCTTTCATCGGCGACGGCCGCGCCGACGTAATGCGCGGAGAGGAAGTGCAGCTGCTCGGCGCAGCGGCGGCAGGCCTCGTCAATCCGGACGCGCTCGTCTGCCATCCGGGAACCCACAACAAATGGACTTTATTGCGCAATGGAAGGATCCACGACTTCCGGACGGTCATGACTGGCGAGCTGTTCAGCCTGCTCAAGAAGCACAGCATCCTCGCCGACCTGTTGCAGAGTGAAGTCGAGCCCGACGACGCCTTCAAGGAGGCGGCGCGTTACGCGATCTATCACGAGGCGCTTCCGGCCGACCTGTTCACAGTCCGCGCTCGTGTTCTGCTCGGCCAGGCGAAGAAGCAGGACGCCGCGTCGTACACGAGCGGGCTGCTCATCGGCTCGGACGTGCGAATCGGTCTTACACAGCCGGCCGGCGCGCAAATCCATGTCGTGGGCCGTCCAGAGCTGACCCGCCTCTATGCGGCGGCAATTGCGGAAGCCGAACGCGACGTGGTCGAGCACGACGGTGAACAATGCTTCCTCGCGGGCATTCAAGAGATTGCGAAAAGGATCTGACGTGATCGCCAAAGAGCTGCTTCACCGCCATCTCGACGAATGTCCCCTGATTGCGATCATCCGAGGCGTCACCCCTCGGGACGCGGAGGCTATCGGCGATGCGATTTGCGAAAGTGGCGTTCGAATCATCGAGGTACCGCTGAATTCGCCCGACCCCTTGCGGAGCATCGAACTCTTGTCCGCGAAGTACGGCGATCGCATGCTGGTCGGCGCCGGCACCGTCCTGTCCGTCGATCAGGTCAATCAGGTAAAGGACTCCGGGGGACGCATCATCGTGTCGCCCGATACGAATGTCGACGTGATCGCCGCCTCCGCGGCTGCCGGACTGGTATCTTCGCCTGGCTATTTCACTCCGTCGGAAGCGTTCGCGGCCATTCGCGCCGGTGCTCACACGCTGAAGCTCTTTCCTGCCGAGGGCGCGTCGCCGGCGGTGCTCAAGGCCCATCTCGCGGTCTTGCCGAAGGACATCCCCGTCATGGCTGTGGGTGGGATCAAGCCCGACAATATGGGTCCCTGGTTAGACGCCGGCGCGGCGGGCTTCGGTCTCGGTTCCGGTCTCTACAAGCCGGGCCAGTCCGCCGCCGAGACGCTTGAGAAGGCGCGGGCCTATGTCACCGGGGTAAGGCGGTGAAGTCGATCAAGATCGCTATCCTCGGCTTCGGCAAGATTGCGGAGGACCAACACGTTCCTTCGATCCGCGGCAATTCCCGTTTTGAGCTGATCGCCACCTCGAGCCGGTCGGGGCACGGGGTCGCGCAGACCTTCACCGACTGGCGCGAGTTGATTCGCAGCGTCGAGGGACTAGAGGCAGTCGCCATCACAACACCGCCCGGTCCACGCTACGATATCGCGCGCGAATGCATACTCGCGGGCCTGCATTGCCTGCTAGAGAAGCCTCCGACCGCTGGGCTGGCGCAGATCAACGACCTCGCCTGCCTCGCACAGGCGCAGCAGGTCACGCTCTACACGACCTGGCATGCGCAGCATCATTTAACGGTTGATGCCGCCGCGCGGTCGCTGGCTGGCAAGCGCATCCAGTCGATGCAGATCCTCTGGCACGAGGACGTCCACAAATGGCATCCGGGCCAGCAATGGATCTGGGAGCCTGGCGGCTTCGGCGTCTTCGATCCCGGTATCAATGCCTTCTCGATCGCGACGAAGATCTTCGCCGGCGGCCTTTTTGTGGAAAGCGCCGAGCTCAAGGTGCCGGAGAATGCGCAGACTTCGATCGCCGCCGACATCGTTTTCTCGAGCCCCGAGGCCGACGGACCACTCACCGCAAGCCTCGACTGGCGCCGAACCGAGGGCGAGGAATGGACGATCACCGTCGAAACGGCGGACGGCATCCAAGTACGACTGGAAGACGGCGGGTCGAAGCTGACACTCAACGGTGAAACCCGGACAGACGATGGTCCAGGCGAATATCCGGACATCTATCGAACCTTCGCGAATCTGATCGACGAACGCCGCAGCCATGTCGACGTCGCGCCGCTGCGGCTCGTCGCCGACAGCCTGTTGGTGGGAAGGACAACCAGGGTCGATGCTGTCCAAAGTTGATGGAGCAACTTGGGCGCACGCGCATTTAAGGCCTGCGGGTGGGACTGTTTGCGTAACGAACCTTCTTCACCCGTAGGATTGGCATGACTGACGTAGCGACAGACGAACTCACGCGGGCCGACGAGGCCTTCGCCGGCAACCGCCTGCTCACGACCTTCTCCAGAGAGGCTCGCGCTCTAATCGAGCCCTACGGCACAATGGAAGAAGTCGCTTCAGGCGATATCGTCCTCCACAGGGGCGATCAGGTCGAAAGCACCATTTTCCCGGTAGGCCCAACGATGATCTCGATGGCCGTCGAGATCTCCGGCGGACGCTCGGTCGAGGTGGCATCGATCGGTCGCGAGGGCGCCGTCGGCGGAATCATCAGCTGCGGCCAGGCGCCCGTCTTCGCCCGGGCGATCGCCCTCGTCGGTGGACCTGCTCTACGGGTACCCATGACGGCGATCGAAGATGCCAAGAAAAGGTCGGCATTCATCGCCAACATCTTCTGCCGCTTCTCCGACTATCTGCTCTCCCAGGTCATGCAGTCGGCGGCCTGCAATGCCTTCCACTCCATCCCCGAGCGTGCTGCCCGCTGGCTGTTGCATGCCCAGGATCGCGCGGGGGACCGTATCGAGCTCACGCAGGAGGCGTTCGCCGGCCTGCTCGGGGTCCAGCGGACAACTGTGAACGCCGTCGTTCGCGAGCTTCTCGACGAGGGACTGATCTCTACTGGCCGCGGTGTGATCCGCGTTAACGACCGGGCGGGCCTCAAACGCCGCGCTTGCGAATGCTATCAGCGGCTCGAAGATCATTTTGGAGCGGTGATCGGAACGAGCGGCGGCGGCGACTGCTGACTTATTCGACGAATTTCCAGTTCAGCGTTTCGCCCGCGTGGAACGGGACAAGGCCGCTGATTGTCTCCGGCACCTTTGTCTCGGCACGTTCCAGGGCGACGGTCCCGCCATTGAGCGAAAGGCCATAGAAGCGCGGGCCATTCACCGAGGCAAATGCTTCGAAGCGGTCAAGCACGCCTTCCTGCTCGAATACCGTCGCATAGCTTTCCAGCGCGAACGGGGCATTGAAGATGCCCGCGCAGCCGCACGCGGATTCCTTTGCCTCGCGCGCATGCGGCGCGCTGTCCGTCCCGAGGAAGAATTTTGGTGAACCTGACGTTGCCGCCTTCCGCACGGCGAGCCGATGCTTCTCCCGCTTCGCGACGGGAAGGCAGTAAGCGTGCGGTCGCAGCCCCCCGGCGAAGATCGCGTTGCGATTGATGACCAGGTGCTGCGGCGTCACAGTCGCGCCGATGCTCGGCCCCACGCTCTCAACGAACTGCACGGCCTCAGCCGTCGTGATGTGCTCGAAGACGATTTTCAGTCCCGGGAAGTCGCGGGTCACGGGTCCGAGCACACGCTCGATGAACACGGCCTCGCGGTCGAACACGTCGACGTCGGGGTCGGTGACCTCGCCATGAACACACAGCACCATTCCAATCTGCTGCATGCGCTCGAGCGTTGGGTAGACGTTCTTGATGTCGGTGACGCCTGATGCGCTGTTGGTCGTGGCGCCGGCGGGATAGAGCTTGGCGGAGATCCAGACGCCCTCTTCTTGTCCGCGCTGGATTTCTTCAGGGCGGGTCTGGTCGGTGAGATAGCAGGTCATCAGCGGCTCGAAGCCAGCTCCCGCCGCGGCGTGAATGCGTTCTCGATATTCAGCGGCACCTTCAACCGTAATCACCGGCGGCACGAGGTTCGGCATGATGATCGCCCGGGCGAACTGCCGTGCAGTGTAAGGCGCGACCAGGCGCAACATGTCGCTGTCGCGCAGGTGCACGTGCCAATCGTCGGGACGGCGGATAGTCAGCGTTTGCGAAGCCACTTGGCGCTCCCTAACTGAAGGGCATGGCTGCTACCACCCTGACGGACCGCGTGGTCATCCGCGTCTCGGGCGAGGAGGTGCGCGACTTTCTGCAGGGCATCGTCACCAATGACGTCATGGGCGCACTCCCGGTTTGGGCGGGGCTTCTGACGCCGCAGGGCAAGTGCCTGTTCGATTTTCTGGTTTGGAGCGACGCGGATGACCTGCTCCTCGACTGCGAGGCCGCAGCGGCTGACGATCTGATCAAACGGCTATCGATCTATCGGCTGCGCCGCCCGATCCGCATCGAACTGCATCCGGCAATGGCGGTGCATTGGTCGAAGGACGGGGCCGACGGCTTCCCGGATCCGCGCCTGCCTGAAATTGGGCGGCGCTGGATCGGTCCAGCCGGCCAGCCGGCGCAAGGCTGGCTTGAGCATCGTCTGCGGCTCGGCGTTTGCGAAGGGCGGGCCGAGCTAGGCGACATCCTCTGGCTTGAATGCAACGCGATCGAGCTGCACGGCGTCAGCTTCGCCAAAGGCTGCTTCGTCGGCCAGGAGAATACCGCGCGGATGAACTGGCGGCAGAAGATAAACCGACGGCTTGTTGTCCTTGAGACCGACAGGCCGGGGCCACGCACGCGCATCTACTATCCCGAGCTCGGGCTCGCCGTCGAACATCGACGCATCGACGACCTCAGCGGCGCGATCGTTCCGGAATGGCTCGAAACGGCCTTGGCTCAACCGAGCACGGCGTAAGCGCGCACCGGGAAAGTGCCCATGCCGCGCACCTTTGGCGGCACGGCGGAGAAGCGGAAGCCTTCATCCGGTAGGCTGCCGAGCGCGGTCATGTGCTCGCAGATCGGAATGCCGGCACCCAGCAGCCGCGTATGAACCGGTCGCGCGCGCACGTGCATATTGTCGATATTGCAGCTGTCGATCCCGACAACCCTGGCGCCATGCTCGGCCAACCAATCCGCGGCCTCGGCGCTCAAATATGGATGGTCTCCGAAATAGGCGTCGGTGCGCCAGTGGCGGTCCCACCCGGTGTGGACGAGCACAGCCTTGCCCTCGACGTCGCGGGCTTCGAGATGTTTGGGTTCGATGGAGAGGCCGTTCTCCCACGGCCGGCGGACGACGATTCCGGGCACATCCGCGAGCGAGGGCAGCTTGAGCTCCGACAGGTCCGCGCCGTCCGCATAGCGGTGGAATGGGCTGTCGACGTAGGTGCCGGTGTTCGCCACCATGTCAATCCGGCCGATCTGGAAGGTCGAGCCGTCGTCGTAATTGGCCGCTGTCCCCTCGCGTTCCCAGAAGTCGCAAATATGCGGCGCGGGCAGGCTCTTGTAGGTAATCATCCCATGCTCGATCACATGGCTGAGGTCGACGATCCTCTTTTCTTCCAGATCCGCCATGATGCGACTGCTCCGATGAGCAGCCATAGCACGTTGAGCGATGCCGACGGCAAGGCCCCGTGCCACCAGCCGTTGATCACGAAGCCGGCCGCGCCGACGACGTTCATGCCCTGATACACGAGCGACTGCCCTGTAAGCCTTCCGGCAGAGAGCAGGAGATAGGCAAGCAGGATCAATGCCGCGCCGGCCCAGCCGGCGACTTCGACCGCAATCTGTACGGCCGTCACGTCGCCGGATTCATTGGGCTGCGAGCTTCCGGAGCACGTAGTGCAGGATGCCGCCGGAGCGGAAATATTCGAGCTCGTTGAATGTATCGATGCGGCAGCGCGCAGTGAACGTCGTCGTTGGTCCATCCTCGCGCGCAACCCGGACTTCCACGTCCTGGCGCGGCTTGATGCTCGCCACGCCGGTGATCGTGAACGTTTCGCTGCCGTCGAGCCCGAGCTTCTCGGCATTCTCGCCTTCGCGGAACTGTAGCGGAAGGACGCCCATGCCGACGAGGTTCGACCGGTGGATGCGCTCGAAGCTCTCGGCAATGACAGCGCGGACACCGAGCAGGACCGTGCCCTTGGCCGCCCAGTCACGGGAGCTTCCGGTGCCATATTCCTTGCCCGCCAGAACCACGAGCGGCGTCTTGTCGTGCTTGTAGGCCATGGCCGCGTCGTAGATCGGCATGATCTCCCCGGTCGGCGCGTAGCGCGTGAAACCGCCCTCGACATTGTCGAGCATTCGGTTGCGGATGCGGATGTTCGCAAAGGTGCCGCGCATCATCACTTCGTGGTTTCCGCGCCGCGCGCCGTAGCTGTTGAACTCGGCTCGGCTCACTCCATGCTCCAGCAGATAGCGGCCTGCAGGACTGTCGGGCTTGATCGAACCAGCCGGAGAGATGTGGTCGGTAGTGATCGAGTCACCGAATACCGCGAGGGCACGCGCATCATTGATGTCGCCCGGGGGCGTCGCAGTCATCGTCATGCCCGTGAAATAGGGCGGGTTCTGAATGTAAGTGGACTCGGCTGGCCAGCTGTAGGTCGCGCCGCCGGTCACCTCGATCGCTCGCCAACGGTCGTCACCCTGATAAACGTCCGCATAGCGCCGGCGGAACATGTCGGAATGGACATGCGCGTCGATGAGAGACCGGATCTCCTCGTTCGAAGGCCAGATATCCTTCAAATAGACCGGCTCCCCGTTGCGGCCAGTGCCGATCGGTTCACTGACCATGTCGGAGCGGACGTTACCCTTGAGCGCATAAGCCACGACCAGAGGCGGCGACGCGAGATAGTTCGCACGGCAGTCCGGCGAGACACGCCCCTCGAAATTGCGGTTGCCGGAGAGGACGCTGACCGCGACGAGGTCGTTGTCGTTGATGGCCTTGCTGATCGGCTCCGGGAGGGGTCCTGAATTGCCGATGCAGGTCGTACAGCCATAGCCGACGAGATCGAAGCCAAGCGCGTTGAGATCATCGCTCAGGCCGCTTTCGTTGAGATAATCCGTGACCACCTGGCTGCCGGGCGCAAGGCTGGTCTTCACCCAGGGCTTGGTCTGGAGGCCCCTCTCGCGTGCCTTGCGAGCGAGGAGACCCGCGCCGATCAGCACTGAGGGATTCGACGTGTTGGTGCAGCTGGTGATGGCGGCAATCGCCACATCGCCGTTGCCGAAGTCGAACGGCTCGCCTTCAACCGGGACACGCGGCTCGGCACTCTTTTCGTAGATGTCGCCCAGATCTTCGTTGAACTTGTCATCAACCTGGCTGAGCAGCACGCGATCCTGCGGACGCTTGGGGCCGGCAAGCGACGGCTCGATCGTGCTCATGTCGAGCTCGAGGGTATCGGTGAATACAGGTTCCGGGGTCGAATCGTCGCGCCAAAGAGTCTGTGCCTGGGCATAGGCCTTCACCAACGCGATCCGATCGGCATCGCGGCCGGTCAGCTCGAGATATTCGAGCGTCCGCTGGTCGATTGGGAAGAAGCCGCAGGTTGCGCCATATTCCGGCGCCATGTTGGCTATCGTTGCGCGGTCGGCGACCGTCATATTGTCGAGGCCAGGTCCATAGAATTCGACGAATCGGCCCACGACGCCCTTCTGGCGAAGCATCTGAGTAACGGTTAGCACGAGGTCGGTCGCGGTGATGCCTTCGCGAAGCTCTCCGTCGAGGCGGAAGCCTACCACTTCGGGGATCAGCATGCTGACCGGCTGGCCGAGCATCGCCGCCTCCGCCTCGATCCCTCCGACGCCCCAGCCGAGCACGCCAAGGCCGTTGACCATGGTCGTGTGGCTGTCGGTACCGACCAAAGTGTCGGGGTAGGCCACGGTCTCGCCGTTCTGGTCCTCGCAGGTCCAGACGCACTGGGCGATATGCTCGAGATTGACCTGATGGCAAATTCCGGTTCCGGGCGGAACGACCTGGAAATTGTCGAACGCTTTGCTGCCCCATTTCAGGAACTGATACCGCTCGCCGTTGCGGTGATATTCGAGTTCGACATTCTTGCCGAACGCCTTGGGATTGCCGAATTCGTCAACCATCACGCTGTGGTCGATGATGAGGTGCACAGGGACTAGTGGATTGATCTTCTGCGGATTGCCGCGAAGGCTGCCCATTGCGTCGCGCATGGCCGCCAAGTCGACAACCGCCGGAACCCCGGTGAAATCCTGCATCAGCACGCGCGCCGGGCGATACTGGATCTCGCGGGCGATCCGCCGTTCCTTCTGCCAGTCGACCATCGCCTGGAGGTCGTCGCGGGTGACGGTCTGGCCGTCCTCGAAGCGCAGCAGATTCTCCAACAGCACCTTCATTGAGAAGGGCAGGCGAGACACGTCGCCAAGGCTCTCCGCCGCCTTCGGCAGGGAATAATAAAAGTAGGTCTTGCCGTCGACTTCGAGGGTCGAGCGGGTGTGGAGGCTATCCTGGCCGGTGGGGATCATCGCTGTCCTTCTTTGTGCGGCGTTATCGCTGACGCGCGCTAGATGGGGGCGAGAGCGCCCTTAGCAATGAGGCGTTCAGGTCGCAAACTTGCGCCGAGAAGAAGAAACCTTGCGCCAGGATGAACGGAGTCGGTCTCCCAACCGTTACGGGCCGACACTAAGTTCCCTTCCATGACGCACGACACCGACTATTTCCGCCGCCGCGCCGCCGAGGCCCGTGCGGCTGCACGTTCGAAGGGCGAAAGCGTCGAGGTCGCCGGCGATCTCGCCTTGGCCTACGCGGCGCTTGCCAGGCGTCGCGCTGCCGCGGCCGCTGCCTCCGAACAACCGTCCGAAGAAGCGCCCGCCGTTCCTTTGGAAGCTTAGATCCAGCCCCGCCGCTTGAAATAGAGATACGGACCGACCGCGCTCGCGAGCATCAATGCCAGCGAGATCGGATAACCGTATCGCCAATTTAGCTCCGGCATGTAGTGGAAGTTCATTCCGAATATGCCCGCGATTAGGGTCGGAGGCAGGAACACCACCGCCGCCCATGAAAACAGCTTCATCGCAGCGTTCTGCTCAATGCTGATCAGGCCCAGCGACGCGTCGAGCAGGAAAGTCACGTTGTCGGACAGGAAGCTCGCATGTTCGCTCAATGACGTGACGTCCGTGGTCAGGCTCGCGACATGATGCCGAAGCTCCTTCTGCCCCTCCTCGTGGACTCGGTTTGAGCCTCCGAGGAAACTCAGCATTCTGAGTGTGCTGACCGCCGAGTAGCGGATCTTCGTGAGGAGCGTCTGCGTTCGGCCAATCCGAGTCAGCAATGCGGTCAGTCGGGCTGCTGGAATGCGCCGCTCGTCCTGATCGCTCTTGAAGATCTCCTGCGACAACTGCTCCATCGTGGCGGTCACCGTTTCGATCTCGTCGGCCAGGCGGTCGATGATCGCATCGAGCAGCCGGACCAGTGCAGTCGTTCCGTCGCGTACGAGCTCGGGATCCCGCCGCGCGTGATTCTCGAAGGTCCGGATCGGCTTTGGCGTGGCATAGCGGACCGTCACCAGCCGGTTGTTCGCGAGGACGAAGCCGATCGGGGTGGTACTCGGATGATCTTCGTCGAGGCCGCGAAGCGCACTCACGGTCATGTAGAGCGCGCCATTCTTTTCATAGAGGCGGCTCGAGGGCTCGATCTCCGACATTTCCGCCTGCGTCGGCACATCGACCTCGATGCAACGCTCGACGAGCTTTTCCTCCTCGTGAGTCGGTTCCTCAAGGTCGATCCAGGCGGCATCGTCTGGAATGCGCTCGACCTTTGCGTCGATGACGCGCCCGTCGCATTCGGGACCATAAACGCGCAGCATTGCGTCTGATCGTTCGAACGCCAGCGCTTTGCAAGTCGCCTGCCTCTGCTAAGCCTTGTCGTCGATGATAGCTCGCCGCACCGTGATCGCCGCCGTGCTCATCATCCTGGCTGTCGCGGCGATTGAGCTGGCGATGGGCCGAAACCTGATCTGCACTTGTGGCCAGATCGACCTTTGGGTCGGAGAGCGCGACAGCCTGAAAACCAGTCAGATGCTTGCCGACTGGTACAGCCTCAGTCACATCGTCCACGGGCTTCTCTTTTACGCGGCGCTTTGGCTTGTCGCGCGCCGCATGCCGATCGAGTGGCGCTTCCTTGCCGCGCTTTTCATCGAGGCGACATGGGAAGTGGTTGAGAATACGCCTTTCGTGATCGACCGCTATCGAACCGCCACGGCTGCCCTCGGCTACAGCGGCGACAGTGTCCTCAATTCGCTTTCCGACATCCTCATGATGTGCTTGGGATTTCTGGCTGCGCGCAAGCTGCCGGTATGGGCATCGATTGTGCTAGTGATAGTGCTGGAAATTGTCCCGCTGTTCGTCATCCGCGACAATTTGACGCTGAACGTGTGGATGCTGTTGGCGCCAAGCGAGGCGTTGCGCGCGTGGCAGGCGGCCGGGTGAAATCGGCACGTTTTCGCCGTCAGTGCATTTGTAGCGACATTGGAGGAGAGACCCGCTCGTGAAGCGCTCAATAGGATTGTGCCTGACTGCGCTCGCAGCGGCACTAAGCAGCCCGGCGCATGCGGGGGAAGTCTTCGGCGGCGTCTACGTGCACGACGTCAAGCTGGCCACCGACAAGAGCGGCATCGAAGGCGGAGCAGATATCCAGTTGGGCTACCGCTTTGGAAAGATCGGCCCAACGCCGCTTCAGCCCTACATCTTCGGCGCTCTGAACACCGCTGGCCAGACAGACTATGCCGCGGTCGGTCTTTCCGCGAGGTTCGGGAAAACCGTCTACATCCGCCCGGGCCTCGGTCTTGCCATCCACAACGGCTCGGCCAAGACGTTTCAGGACCCCAATAACGACAAGATTGATTTCGGCAGCCGAATCCTTTTCGAGCCAGAGCTCGCGGTGGGCACGCAAATCAACAGACGGCTGAGCATTGAGGCGAGCTGGGTGCACATGAGCCACGGACAGCTGTTCAGTCATCAAAATCCTGGCATCGATAATTTGGGTGTCCGCTTGAACCTGGCGCTCTAGCGCCCGATCATATTCTCCGCACGGACGACGCGGTCGAAGGTCTCTTCGTCCACTAGCTGCAGCTCGAGCCCGGCTTCCTTGAGGGTCTTGCCGGTCTTGTGTGCGTGTTTCGCGATCGCGGCGGCATTGTCATAGCCGATCGCCGGCGCGAGCGCCGTCACCAGCATCAACGAGCGGTTCATGAGCTCGGCGATGCGCGCCTCGTTCGGCTCTGTGCCGTCCAGCATCCGCGCGGTGAAGCTCTCCATGCCTGTCGAAAGAAGATTGATCGAGCGGATCACGTTCGCGCCGATCAAGGGTTTGAAGACGTTGAGTTCGAGATGCCCTTGCAGGCCGCCGACAGTCACAGCGACGTGATTGCCCATCACCTGCGCGGCTACCATGGTCAGCATTTCGGCCTGCGTCGGATTGACCTTGCCGGGCATGATCGAGCTTCCCGGTTCGTTTTCCGGGAGCTTTAGCTCACCCAGACCGCAGCGCGGTCCGGATCCAAGGAGCCGAATATCGTTTGCGATCTTGGTGAGTGCGACCGCGATCACGTTGAGGACGCCCGACAGCTCGACCAAAGTATCGTGGGCGGCGAGCTCCGCGAATTTGTTCGGTGCCGACGTGAAGGGCAGCCGCGTCAGGCCCGAGACTTCCTTGGCAAAATCGTCGGCGAATCCTTCAGGTGCATTGAGCCCGGTACCCACCGCAGTTCCGCCCTGCGCCAGCTGCAGGACGCGAGGAAGCACGTTTTCGACGCGCTGGATGCAGGCCCCGATTTGCGCGGCATAACCTGAGAATTCCTGGCCGAGCGTGAGCGGTGTCGCGTCCTGCAGATGAGTTCGGCCGATCTTGACGATCGTATCCCATCGCTTCGCCTGGTCCGCGAGACGTTCGTGCATGAGGTTCAGGGCCGGGAGCAACCGGTCATGGACGGAGCGCGCCGCGGCAATGTGCATCGCGGTCGGGAAGCTGTCGTTCGACGATTGGCTTTTGTTTACATGGTCGTTGGGATGGACCGGCTCCTTGCCGCCACGCTTGCCGGTCAGGATTTCGTTCGCGCGACCGGCGATCACCTCGTTCGCGTTCATGTTGGACTGGGTGCCCGACCCTGTCTGCCAGATCACGAGCGGAAACTGGCTGTCGAGATCCCCCCGCGCGACCTCGCCGGCGGCTTGCTGGATCACCTCTGCAATCTTCGGATCGAGGCCTGCCAGCCGGGCATTAACTCGTGCGGCCGCCTGTTTGATGAAGCCGAGAGCATGGATGATCTCAAGAGGCATCTGCTCACGGGGACCGAACGGGAAATTCTCGATCGAGCGCTCCGTCTGAGCGCCCCAATAAGCGTCGGCCGGGACTTTGATGGGCCCAAAGCTGTCAGTTTCAGTACGGGTGCTGCTCGGCATGATTCCTCTTCCGTCATGCTGAACTTGTTTCAGCATCCATTCGGATGCCGGGCGCACTGCTCGAAAATCGGCCCTGAAACAAGTTCAGGGCGACGGGCCTATTTTTTCCGCGTGAAGTCTATGCTGACGACGTTGGAGCCGTCCTCACGGGCCGCTTCGTCCGATCCGTCCGACTCGGGGGCGTCGTTTTCCGCTTCCTCATGTTCCTCCTGCGGCAATTCGGTCGCGTCCGCGTGGAAGGTCAACGCGAACTCTACCGCCGGATCGTGAAACTGGGTGACTGCGGCGAAGGGCACTCGGAGCGTTGCGGGAACGCCGCCGAACGAGAGACCTACGGTGAACGACTCATCCTCGACCTTCAGGTCCCAGAAGCGGTGCTGGATGACGATCGTCATCTCGTCAGGAAAGCGCTCGGCGAGATGCTTGGGAATCGAAACCCCGGGGGCGCGTGTCTTGAACGTGATGTAGAAGTGATGGCCTCCCGGAAGGCCGCCCGAACGCTCGACCTCGCCGAGCACGCGGCCAACTACCGCGCGCAGGGCATCCTGCACGATCTCGTCGTACGGGATCAGGCTTTCAGGGGTCTCGTCGCTCACGTTGTCAGGTGGTAGCGAGCCGGAGAGCACGGTCAAGCGGAGTCATTGCCATGGCAGTCGATGCAACGGCCCAATACGACGATAACAACATCTTTGCCCGCATCCTGCGCGGAGAGATTCCGTCGAAGAAGATCTTCGAGGACGAGCATGTGCTTGCGTTCCATGACATCAACCCGCTCGCACCCACGCACATCCTCGTGATTCCGAAGGGCGCCTACGTCTCCTGGGACGATTTTTCCGAGAGAGCCTCCGACGAAGAGATCACCGGATTAACACGGGCCTTGGGCCGGATCGCACGTGAGGCAGGTCTCGTCGAAAGCGGCTATCGGCTGCTTGCAAATACGGGCTCCAACTCCGGTCAGGAGGTCCCGCACCTTCATGTGCACATCTTTGCGGGCCGGCCACTGGGGCCGATGTTGACGCGTTATTGATGAACGGAGCCGTTCGCGCGACGCACTGACATCACTGGTCGAAGGGGGATTGCTCTCGGCACCTTAGCCGTTAGGGTCGCTCCTGAAACAATCTCATAGGGGAGTAGGATGGCCACTATTGCACCGCGAGCGGGCGGCCGCGGGAGGGTAAAGCCGTTGGACGCGATTCTCGCGACGGCGGAAAAGAAATCGCTCAAGCGCTCGCTAGGCGCGTTCCAGTTGACGCTGCTCGGTATCGGCGCGGTGATCGGCACCGGTATTTTCGTACTGACGGCCACGGCCGCGCAGAAAGCCGGCCCGGGCATGATGGTCAGCTTCATCATTGCCGGTGCTGTCTGTGCGGTGGCCGCGCTTTGCTATTCCGAACTGGCCTCGATGGTCCCGGTGGCCGGATCCGCCTACACCTATTCCTATGCCGTGATGGGCGAAATCGTCGCCTGGCTGGTCGGCTGGGCACTGATTCTCGAATATGCCCTGGGTGCCAGCGCGGTCGCGGTCGGCTGGTCGGGATTTATCAGCGGCCTACTGGATTCCGTCGGAATACATATACCCCATGCCTTAAAGGTCGGACCCGAGATCCAGTGGGGCTTCCTCCAAGGCGGCGAAATCGGCGGGTTCATCAATCTGCCCGCTGTCCTCGTTGTCGCATTCGTCACCACCCTCCTTGTCATCGGCACGAAGGAGAGCGCCACGTTCAACGCCGTGCTGGTGGTGATCAAGATCACTGCACTGTCCTTGTTCCTCGTCATCACGCTGCCGATGGTCAGCGGCCATGCGGAGAACTTCCAGCCCTTCGCACCACGCGGCTGGGGCAATCCGCTGAGCTCATCTGGCACAGGCATTCTCGGCGCGGCAGCGTCGATCTTCTTTGCCTATGTCGGGTTCGATGCAGTCTCGACTGCTGCAGAGGAGACCAAGAACCCGCAGCGCAATGTGCCGATCGGCCTTATCGGCAGCCTTCTTATCTGCACGGTGTTCTATCTCCTCGTGGCCGCCGGCGTCGTCGGATCCTACGGCGCCCAACCGTTGATCGATCCTGCGACGGGCCTGGCCTTCAAGGAGGGCTCGCCGCAGCTTTACGCGGCGGCGGCTTGCCAGGCGGTCCACGCTCCCACGGTTTGCTCGAAGGAAGCGCTCGCCTTCATCCTGCGACAGGTATCCAGCCCGCTCGCCGGCAATCTGGTTGGCCTGGCCGCGGCAGTTGCGCTGCCTTCGGTCGTGCTTCTCATGATGTATGGCCAGACGCGCATCTTCTTCGTCATGGCCCGTGACGGCCTGCTCCCCGAGCGGTTGTCTACGGTCCACGGCCGGTTCCGGACTCCCCATGTCGTGACCATCGTCACCGGCATCTTCGTGGCCATAGCCGCAGCGTTCCTCCCGGTTGGTACTCTTGCGGATTACTCCAACGCCGGAACTTTGTTCGCTTTCGCGGCCGTTTCGCTCGGAGTGATGATCCTGCGCAAGAGAGACCCCAATCGACCGCGTCCGTTCCGCACGCCTGCGCTCTTCATCGTCGCGCCGCTGTCGATAGCCGGCTGTCTGCTCCTGTTCGTTAATCTGAACATGGAATCGAAACTGCTGTTCGTCACGTGGACGGTGATCGGCTTGGTCTTCTATTTCCTTTACGGCTATCGCCACAGTCACGTTGCCCGAGGCCTTACCGAGGTTCCCGAGCTCGCACCGGAGGCTCCGGGGTCGATCGGCATTGCGCCGATGCCTCGCGCTCCAGTCCCGCCGCAAGACATCGGCAACGGCGACTAACGAAGCCGAAATGTGACTGCGCCGCCGTTCAAGCTGCTCGGTCTCGACCATCTGCTCCTACACGTGCGCGGAATGGACGAGGCCGAGCGCTTCTACTGCGGAGTATTGGGCTGCGAAGTGAAGCACCGCCTGCCCCAATATGGGATGGTTGAGCTAACGCCCGGGGTGACATTGGTCGATATTACCGATGCAAACGGCGGCTGGGCGCTCGAGGGTGCGACTCCGGGCCGAAACCTCGATCATTTTGCCATCAGGACCGACCGATGGGACGAGGCCGTTATGCGTGAATGGCTGGCAGCGAATTCGGTCGTGATCGAGGAGGAGCGTTCCGACGAGGATGAGTACTCCTTTTACGTCCGCGACCCCTCCGGCAACCTCGTGGAACTATTGCGCCCAGCACCTTAAGCGGCGACCAACTCTCCCGCGACGACCTTCAAATCGGACTCTGGGCGGGCGCCGTAATGCTGGATTACCTCGGCCGCGCAGATCGCGCCGAGGCGCAACGATCGCTCAAGGCCCAGCCCGCGCGCTTCACCTGCAAGGAACCCAGCGGCGAACAGGTCGCCGGCTCCCGTCGTGTCGATCAGCTCGCGGATCGGCTCAGCAGGAACCTCGACGCGCTCGCCGCCGCGTATGGCCAACGCGCCATGCTCGTGGCGGGTAACGACGAGCGTATCGACCTTGTCCCGAAGCGCTGCGACCGCGCTCTCGACATCCGGCACTTGCGCGAGCGACTCAGCCTCGACTTGGTTAGCGAACAGGATATCGATGCGGCGCTCATCCAGCAGCCGCAAGAGATCGGACCTGTGCCGATCGACGACGAAGCTGTCGGAGAGCGTAAAGGCGACCTTCGTTCCCGCCTCACGCGCCGCGTCCATCGCCTTGTACATAGCAGCCCGCGGATCGGCGGGATCCCACAAGTAACCCTCCAGGTAGAGAATTTTCGCCTGCGCCACGTGCACTGGATCGACTGCTTGAGGGCCAAGCATCTGCGCTGCTCCGAGGAAGGTGTTCATCGTGCGTTGCGCGTCGGGAGTAACCAGGATGAGGCAGCGTGCGGTCGCGCCTACATCGCCCCTGGCGGGGGTCTCGAATTGGACGCCAAGGCTCCGGATGTCATGGGCGAAGATGGTACCGAGCTGGTCGTCGGCGAGCTGGCCGATGAATCCGGCGCGAAGGCCGAGCGCGGCAATGCCCGCAGCCGTGTTCGCCGCGGAACCTCCGCTCAGCTCACGCGCAGGGCCCATATCGTCGTAGAGCCGCGTGGCCTCTGCCTCGTCGATCAGCCGCATTGCCCCCTTGTGCATGCCTTCGCGCGCCAGAAATCGATCGTCGGCATCGGCGATCACGTCAACGATGGCGTTGCCAATTGCGAGCACGTCCAGGCGGCGATCGGTCATGAAATCTCCGGAAAATTATCGAACCAGCGGCGCGTAGCGGCGCGTTCATCCGCCCGCAACCTTGCCTCGGCAACTGCTCGGGGGCATCGTCCAGCCATGCGCCGCTTAGTTCTCGCCTTGACCCTGTTTGTAACCGCCTGCGCACCGCGTCCGCAGCAGCCTCCGCCCGCTTCGCCGTCAGAGGTTGCTCCAGTGCAGCGCCAGACGACGCTGGTAGGCCTGACTCCGCAGGAACTGGTCGGCCATTTCGGCAAACCCGCCCTGCAGATCCGCGAGGGCACAAGCGTGAAGCTTCAGTTCCGCGGGCCGCGCTGCGTTCTCGACGCCTACCTCTATCCGTCGCAGAACAACGTCCTTCGCGTGACCTACGTAGATACGCGCGCCCCTTCCGGCGTCGACATGGATCAGGCGGCCTGCATCTCCGCACTCGAAAATCCGAGCTGAGCGAGGGCCCATCGGGCCGCTTCCGCAATTACGGGATCAGGATCGCGGAGATGCCTCCGGACTGCCGGCACGAGATCATGGTTTTGGCTGTTTCCGGCGGCGATAAGGCAATTGCGGATCATCCGCTTGACACCGATCCGCTTGATCGGAGAGCCGGCGAACATTTCGCGGAACGCCGCATCGTCGAGCGCGAGCAGGTCTGCCAGCCGTGGTGCGGCGAGCTCTGCACGGGGAAGGAAGGTACGGTTAGCGGCTGCCGCGTCCGCGAAGCGGTTCCATGGGCAGACCGCAAGGCAATCGTCGCAACCGTAGATCCGATTGCCCAGTGCCTTTCGGAATTCGTGCGGGATCGATCCGTCATGCTCGATCGTGAGGTAGGAGATGCAGCGTCGCGCATCGATACGGTGTGGCGCCACAAACGCCTGCGTGGGACAAGAATCGAGACACCGCGTGCACGTACCGCAATGTTGGCCGTGGTCTGCAGGCACATCGGGCTCCAGCTCTAGGCTGGTAAGAATCACTCCTAAGAACAGCCAACTGCCATGCTCGCGGCTGACGAGATTGGTGTGCTTGCCCTGCCATCCGATCCCCGCCGCTTGCGCCAACGGCTTCTCCATCACCGGCGCCGTATCGACGAACACCTTGAGTTCTGACGGCGCGCGATCGACGATGAAGCGGGCGAGCGCCTTCAGCGCCTTTTTGACGGTCTTATGGTAGTCGCCCCCCTGCGCGTAAGCCGAGATGCGGCCGAGTTCTGGATGATCTGCCAGCGCGAGCGGGTTCGAGGCAGGTGCGTAACTCATGCCAAGCGCGATCGCCGATTTCGCATCGGGCCAGAGTGCAAGCGGGCTCACGCGATGGTGTGCGCGTTCCTCCATCCAGCCCATTGTCCCGTGATGACCCGCTTGCAGCCAACGCTTGAGCTCGATTCCAGCGGCATTGGCCGCGTCCGCCCGCGCGAAGCCGCAAGCGACGAAGCCCAGACGCGCGGCTTCGGCTCTTATTGCTTCCTCAAGCCTTTGGCCTCTATGCACGGCGCGTCCCTACACGCTCCCGCCGGTTTTCCGTAGGAATTTCAGTGCTTCGACAGGTTCTGCAAAATCAAGTGACTGACGGTTTGGCCGTCGAGGCCATCGATCTCGTCAAGGAGTTCGGGGATACGCGCGCGGTGGATGGCGTCAGCCTCGCTGTGCCGACCGGCTCGATTTATGGGCTCCTGGGCCCCAACGGTGCCGGCAAGACGACTACGCTTAGAATTCTGCTCGGTATCATCGATCCGTCGAGCGGAACCCGGCGCGTGCTGGGGCGCGAGCGGCCGCTCGATGCCGCTTCCGAGATCGGATATCTTCCCGAAGAGCGCGGCCTCTATCCATCGATGCATGCACGCGATGCGATCGCCTTCATGGGTGCGCTGCGCGGCCTTCCCATGGCCGAGGGCCGGCGAAGAGCCGACGAGCTCCTGCAGCATCACGGCCTTGGCGATTGGGCTAGGAAGCCGATCCGCACGCTTTCCAAGGGCATGGCTCAAATCGTGCAGCTGCTCGGTTCTATTATCCATCGCCCTCGGCTGATCGTTCTCGATGAGCCTTTCGCGGGCCTCGACGCGATCAACCAAGGCCTTCTCGAGGAGCTGATCCGGCGCGAGGCGCGCAACGGCGCGACGATCATCTTCTCGACTCACGTCATCGCCCATGCCGAGCGGCTGTGCGAGCGGGTTGCGATCATCGCGTCCGGCAAGGTCGCGTTCGACGGTAGCGTTGCCGAGGCGCGCGGCCGGTTGCGGCCCATTGTTCGATTGCGCACGCGGGCCAGCGATGGACCGTGGCGCTCCGCCATTCCCGCGAGCGCGCGACGCGAAGGTGACGAATTTGTGTTCGAGCTTCCGGAGGGAGGACCCGAACCGTTGCTCAAGGCATTGATTGACGGCGGCGCAGGGATCGAGACGCTGGCGATTGAGCGACCAGGACTGCACGACGCATTCGTCGCCATCGCCGGCAACAAGGCGGCGGCGGCGATGGGACAGGAGAAGCATCAATGATGCGGTTTCTCCGCGGAGCGTTCGTGATCGCAAGACGCGACTTTAGCGCCACCGTGCTGTCGAAGACCTTTATCTTCTTCCTTTTGGCTCCATTGTTCCCACTGCTTTTCGGCAGCGTGTTCGGCACGATCGGAGCTCGGGTCGCAAGTCGGACGGAGCGGCCAGTCGTTGCTGTTGTCTCGAGCCCTGCCGATTTCGACCGCCTGTCGACGGCACGTAATGATTTGACTGACGCCCTTGGCGACATGGCGGTCGTCAAGCTCGTTCATTATGCACCCGAGCCCAATGCGGCAGGACAGGTCGATCGGCTGCTCGCCAGCAATGAGCTGCCGGTTCGCGCCGTATTGACCGGCGGCCTTGATCGTCCGCATCTCACGGGCGCCGTGGCACAAGACGAGGTCACAACCGGGCAGTTGCGCCTGCTGATCGCGAACGCCCGTCTTTCGCCGGGCGTCTCCAAACCGTCCCTGGCGGTCACGAGTATCCAGGCCTCGTCCGGGTCGTTGATGAAAGACCGGGCAATCACTGCTCAAATCGGCCAGACCCTGCTCTTCATCCTGACCATCCTTCTTTCAGGCATGCTGCTGTCGCAGCTGATCGAGGAGAAATCGAACAAGATCATCGAGATAATCGCGGCCGCTGTGCCGATCGATGCGATGTTCGTGGGCAAGTTGTTCGCGATGCTTGCCGCATCGGTGACGGGGCTGATCGTCTGGATCAGCGCGGGTGCCTTTCTCGTCCAGATGATGAAACACGGCGGAGTTGCGACCCTTCCATCACCGGCCGTCGGCTGGCCGGCCTTTATCGCTCTCACCATCATCTACTTCGGGATGAATTATCTTCTGCTCGGAGCCGCCTTCCTGACCATTGGCGCCCAGGCTTCGACCGCACGCGAAGTGCAGACCCTGTCCATGCCGGTCACTTTCGGTCAGATGCTGATCCTGCTGTTCGCATCGTCCGCCGTCGGGGCGCCGAACTCGGCCGGAGGGATCGCGGCAGCCGTTTTCCCGCTCTCGTCGCCGTTGGCAATGCTCGCGCGCGCTGCCGAGGAAGCTGACATCTGGCCACACCTCGTCGCGATCGCCTGGCAAGCGTTGTGGGTAGCGCTCATCCTTCGTGGCGGCGCCTATCTGTTTCGGAAGACGGTGCTAAAGTCGGGACCGCGCTTGCCGTGGTGGCGCTTCGGACGCGCCTAGGCCAGCGCGGCTCGCGCCTGACCAGTCAACCATTCCTGCATGGCCATGAAAGGGAACGGACCATGGCTGACGCGGGCAATTCCCGCGCTCGCCCATTCCGCGCGGCTGGGTCCTGTGGGCAGATGCATGGCATTGACGGGCAAATCGACCGCCGTGGTGATCCTCTCGACGAGTGACAGGTCGGCGAGTCCGGGAATGAAATAACCGTTCGCTCCGGCATTCGCATAAGCTTTGCCGCGCTCGATCGCTCGGTCCGCAAGCGCAGAATCGTGGGTGTCGGACTTGGCCTTAAGGAACAGATCGGTGCGAGCATTGATGAAGAAATCCGTGCCGACCCCGTCGCGTAGAGCGGCAATGCGCGCCACTTGGTCGCCAATCTCATAGATCCGATCTGTGCCGACGACCTGATCCTCGAAATTGCAGCCGATCGCGCCGGTTTCAGCCAGCCGTCGGCCGTTCGCGCTCAGTCCGTTTGCGTCCTCGGCGTAGCCACCCTCGAAGTCGATCGTCACAGGCAACTCGACCGCGTCGACCACTCGCGCCGCATTCGTGAGGGCGAAGTCGAGTGGGACCTTCTGACCGTCACCGAAACCATTGGCCATTGAGACCGACGCGCTGCCTGTGGCGATTGCCCTGGCGCCGGACTTTGCGACTGCAGTCGCGCTTCCCGCGTCCCACGCGTTGAACAGCACCAATGGATCGCCCGTGACGTGAAGCTTCGCGAAATCTTCGAACTTGCTCATGACGGATTTCTGCCTCCTGAGGGAGCGAGCCCTTTGCGGCAGCGTGCCGGTTTCCGCCTCTCGAATCTTGCGCTCAACAAATAAGATCAGCTTATCGCCGCGCGGGCCATCTCCTCGAGAGTCTTCATCAGAGCGCGGTGCGGGAACGGGCCGTGACTGATCCGGGCGACACCTGCATTTGCCCACTCGCTCTTCGGCGGAGCACCGGGAAAAGCGATCACGTTCAAGGGCAAGGGCACTTCACGGACCACGCGCTCGATCTGCCGTGGGTCTGACAGGCGCGGTACGAAGAAGCCGCTTGCGCCCGCATCCGCGAATGACTTTCCACGTTCGACGACCTGATCGATCAATGCGTCATCGTAGGTCTGCGTTTTCAGGAACAGATCGGTCCGCGCATTGACGAAGAACTGCTCACCGACAGCTGAGCGGATCGCGCCGACCCTGCGCACCTGCAGCTCCAGCGGATGCAGCCCGTGGCCACCGACCACCTGGTCCTCGAAATTGCACCCCACGGCGCCGGTCGCAGCTAGCCGAGCGACGTTTCGTCCGACCTCCTCAGGTTCCACGGCATAGCCGCCCTCGAAGTCGATTGTGACCGGCAATTCGACGGCCTTCACGATCCGAGTCGCGTTCTCCAGCGCAAAATCGATCGGCACCTGCTGTCCGTCGGGCCAGCCGTTCGCGTCCGCGACGGGATGGCTTCCGGTCGCCAGCGCCTTTGCTCCAGCGGCAACGACAGCATGCGCGCTCCCAACATCCCAAATGTTGTAAAGCACGACCGGCACGCCCGGCGTGTGAAGCGCGGCGAATGTTTCGAACTTGGTCGCCATGGGTACTCGCCGTACGCACGGGGGTGCCCCAGCGCAATCCGTTGGCCGTTGTCATGAAACTGCAACATCAGTGTCACAGGGGCTTCCCCGATGCGTCGCTACGGCGGCTGAAAGTCACGAAAAATGGGAGGCGATTCCGTGAATAAGCTGCTTTTTGCACTGCCTGCTTTGGCGCTCCTCGCGGCCTGCGGTCAGCAGACCGGCAATCAAACCGGCAATGCAGCTGGAGCGAGCGGCGGCGTCGAGGTCACTGGCGCTGGTTCGACCTTCGTCTATCCGGTGCTATCGGCCTGGGCTTCCGACTATAAGGCCAAGTCCGGCACTAGCATCAATTACCAGTCAATCGGCTCGGGCGGCGGTATCTCGCAGGTAAAGGCAGGAACGGTTGATTTCGGCGCGACCGACCAGCCGCTCGCCAGTAACGAGCTCGCCCAGAGTAATCTTGCACAATTCCCCATCGTCGTCGGCGGCATCGTCGCGGTCGTCAACATTCCTGGAATCGACGCCGGCAAGCTCAAGCTGACCGGACCGCTGCTGGCAGACATCTACCAGGGCAAGGTCAAGAACTGGAACGATCCCGCGATCGTCAAGATCAACCCGGGCGTTAATCTCCCGAACGCCGCGATCGCGACCGTTCACCGTTCGGATGGTTCTGGTACAACGTTCAACTTCACCCATTATCTCTCTCAGGTCAGTCCGACCTGGAAGAGCGGGCCTGGAGAGGGCAAGACCGTTACCTGGGTCGGCGGCGTCGGGGGCAAGGGCAACGAAGGCGTTGCCGGCTACGTGAAGCAGCTCCCGAACTCGCTGGGCTACGTCGAATATGCATATGTCGTCCAAAACAAGATGGCCTATGCGCTGCTGCAAAATTCGGCCGGCAATTTTATCGCCCCGAGCGCCGATTCCTTCGCTGCTGCCGCGGCGACCGCCGACTGGGCGCATGCGCAGGACTTCAACCTGGTGATGACCAACGCGCCTGGCGCGGATGCCTATCCGATCGCGGCGAGCACCTTCATCCTGCTTCCGAGGCAGCCGAAGGACAAGGCCAAGTCGGATGCCGCCATCTCGTTCTTCAAATATGCGCTCGAGAATGGGCAGGACCAGGCCAAGAAGCTCGATTACGTGCCCCTGCCTGCCGATCTGGTGAAGCAGATCGAGGCCTACATTTCGCAGAATATCAAGTGAACGCGACTGCAGCCCAGACTTCTGAACTAGGTTCCGATCCCGTTCGCAGGAGTGGCGCCGGCGCTGATCGGTTGTTCCAGCTGATCACCGCCGGCGCCGCCGTTTTCGTTCTCGTGATCCTCGGCGGCACCGCGCTATCGATGGCTTGGGGAGGCAGGCTCGCATTCAAGACCTTTGGCTGGCGCTTTATCACGAGCGCCGACTGGGATGCCGTCGGTGGCCACTTCGGTGCGCTAGTGCCGATCTACGGAACGTTGGTCACTTCTGCCATCGCGCTGATCATCGCGGTTCCGGTCAGCATCGGCATTGCTTTGTTCCTGACCGACATTGCGCCCCGCTGGACGCGCGGCCCGATTGCGATCGCCATCGAGTTGCTCGCTGCCATTCCGAGCATCATCTACGGCATGTGGGGATTGTTCGTCTTCGCTCCGTTCATGGCCACCCATATCCAGCCATGGCTAATCGACCACCTCGGCAACAAGGCGATCATCGGTCCCCTCTTCACTGGCGCGCCGATCGGAATCGGAATGCTGACTGCGGGCATTGTGCTCGGCATCATGGTGATCCCGTTTATCGCAGCGGTCGCCCGCGAAGTGTTCAGCGCGGTCCCGGCGCCATTAAGGGAATCTGCCGTCGCATTGGGCTCTACGCGCTGGGAAATTCTGAGCCGCGTTACATTGCCCTACACTCGCTCGGCCGTGATCGGCGCAATTTTCCTTGGGCTGGGCCGCGCCCTTGGCGAGACGATGGCGGTCACCTTCGTGTTGGGCAATGCGCATGACCTCTCGGCTTCGCTGATGATGCCGAGCAACTCGATCGCGGCGGCCATCGCAAATGAGTTCACTGAGGCCGATACCGACCTTTACCGCTCATCGCTGATCGCACTGGGCTTCCTGCTTTTCGTCGTGACGTTCATCGTTCTCACCATCGCGAAGCTGCTGCTCCTGCGGATCAACAAGCAGATGGGGAGGACCCACTAGAATGGCGATTCCCGCCCGCCGCCGCGTCGCCGACATTGTCGCGTTCGCATTCGCGACGGCCGCAACTGTTTTTGGCCTGATTTGGCTTGCCTGGATCCTTTGGATGACGATGCGCGAGGGCGCGGCCGCGATGACCCCGCAACTCTTCAAGGAGATGACTCCCCCACCCGGTTCAAGCGGCGGACTCCTCAACGCGTTTTACGGAAGCGCTGTGATGATCCTGCTGGGGGTGGTGATCGGGGCACCGTTAGGCGTGGCTGCAGGAACATACCTGGCGGAGCACGGCCGCTATACGCGGCTCGCCGCCACTGTCAGCTTCATGAACGACATTCTGCTGAGTGCGCCGTCGATCGTTATTGGCCTTTTCATCTACACGCTGGTCGTACGCAGCATGGGGCATTTCTCCGGCTATGCGGGCGCGCTGGCGTTGGCCATGATCCTGCTTCCGATCGTCGTTCGAACCACCGAGGAATCCCTCCGGCTGATCCCCGATACGATGCGCGAAGCAGGGTTTGCTCTTGGTCTGCCCAGGTGGCGAGTGACCCGACAGATTCTGTACAAGGCCGCTCTGAGCGCAATCCTCACCGGCGTGCTGCTTGGGGTCGCCCGTATTGCTGGCGAAACCGCTCCCCTCCTGTTCACTGCGCTCAACAACCAGTTCTGGAGCTCCAGCCTAAACGGCCCGTTGGCAAACGTGCCGGTGGTGATCTTCCAGTACGCGATGAGTCCTTACGACGAATGGCACGAACTCGCCTGGGCAGGTGCGTTCGTTCTCACCGCTTTCGTGCTCGTCCTCAACATCCTTGTCAGAATCCTGGCGAGGAAAGGGAAACAGAGATGAACGATACCGCTACCGCGCTCCGCATCACGCCCGTGGACACCGGCGACGTGCTCGAGTTGCCGGGCGCCGTCGATATCCGCGACCTCAACTTCTATTACGGCAAGGGTCATGCGCTGAAGCATGTCAACATGGCCGTTCCCGCCAACGCGGTGACCGCGATCATAGGGCCTTCGGGCTGCGGCAAGTCGACGCTACTGCGCACGATCAACCGGATCTACGAATTGTACCCAGACCAATATGCGACCGGCGAGATCGTGATCGACGGGCGGAACGTTCTGGAACGCAAGTATCCGCTATCGGACCTGCGGCGTCTCGTCGGGATGGTGTTTCAGAAGCCGACGCCGTTTCCTTCCTCGATCCGCAGCAACGTCGCTTTCGCGCTCTCTTATTATGAACGTCTTTCCAAGTCGGAGATCAACGACCGCATCGAGGACGCGCTGCGCCAGGCGGCGCTTTGGGATGAGGTCAAGGACAAGCTGAACCATAGCGCGCTTGGACTCTCGGGCGGTCAGCAGCAGCGATTGTGCATTGCTCGAACGATCGCGGTCCGTCCCGAGATTCTCCTGCTCGATGAGGCGACATCAGCGCTTGATCCCATCTCGACCGCCAAGATCGAAGAGTTGATTCACGAGCTTCGCGAGAGGTTCACGATCATCATCGTCACGCACAATATGCAGCAGGCGGCGCGCATTTCGCAGCGCACCGCCTTCTTCCATCTTGGCGAGCTGGTCGAGTTCGGCAGCACCAGCGAGATGTTCACGAATCCGCACAAGCAGCGGACAAAAGACTATATCACCGGCCGGTTCGGCTGATCGGAGACTTGCATGCAGCAAACCCGCGAACATACGCTCAAGGCATTCGATGAGGATCTCGATAGACTTCGCGCACTCATCAGCCAGATGGGCGGGATCGCCGAGCACGCGATCAGCGAGGCCATGCGTTGCCTCATTCAGCGCGACGTCGAGGGCGCGCAAATCGTCGTTGCCGACGACAAGAAACTGGACCAGCTCGAGATTGAGACAGAGCGGCGCGCCGTCCAGCTGATCGCGCTGCGCGCGCCCATGGCGAGCGACCTGCGCGACGTCGTCGCGGCGCTCAAGATTTCGGGCGTGGTCGAGCGCATTGGTGATTATGCCAAGAACATCGCCAAGCGCGTGCCGCTCCTTGAGAATGTCGGCAAGATCGAGCCGCTCACCTTGCTCCCGGAAATGGCGCGCATTGCTGCCGGGATGGTGCACGACGTCCTCGACGCATTCGTCGAACGCGATGCGCAGGCAGCCGTTCGGGTGTGCGAGCGCGACGCGGCGGTCGACGATTTTTACGATTCAATCTTCCGAACGCTGCTCACGCACATGATGGAGAATCCCCAGAATATCGGTCAATCCGCACATCTGTTGTTCGTCGCGAAGAACCTGGAACGCATCGGCGATCACGCGACCAACATCGCCGAGATGGTCTATTATGCCGCGACGGGTGATCATATGGCCGACAGGCCGGGCAAATCGCCGAGGTAAGCCATGGCAAACAAGCATCTGCTTCTGGTGGAAGACGACCGCGCGCTCGCGGATCTCGTCACCTTCCACTTCGAGCGCTCCGGGTACGATGTCACGCGCACCGGCGATGGCGAAGAGGCGCTGATCCTCGTCGACGAGGTTAAGCCGGACATCATCCTGCTCGACTGGATGATCGAGGGCATCAGCGGGATCGAGGTGTGCCGGCGTCTACGCAGACGGGCGACGACGGCCAATGTGCCGATCATGATGCTCACGGCGCGCGGGGAAGAGACAGACCGGATCCGCGGCTTCGAAACAGGGGCGGACGATTATGTGACGAAGCCGTTCAGCCCGCGAGAGCTGGTCGCGCGCGTCGGCGCCGTGCTTCGCCGGGTCCGGCCCGCGCTGGCCGGCGAGCAGCTCGCTTATGCCGACGTCGAGATGGATGTTGCGGCGCATCGCGTTCGCCGAGCCGGCCAGCAGGTTGCGCTCGGCCCGACCGAGTTTCGGTTGCTGAAGCATTTCCTGGAGCACCCGGGGCGCGTCTTCTCACGCGAGCGGCTGCTCGACGCCGTATGGTCGCACGATCCCGACATCGATGCTCGCACGGTCGATGTCCACGTGCGCCGGCTCCGCCAGGCCTTGAATGCTGCGGACCGGCCGGACTTGATCCGCACCGTGCGCTCCGCCGGCTATTCTCTCGACAGCGAAGGCTGACAAAAAAACGGCCCGCCGGTCAGGCGGGCCGTTTGTAACGTTCTCAGCGCGCTGGTTATTTAATGTTCGATCCGACGTAGCTCTGGATTTGCTTTACGAGCGGCGCCGGCAGCGGAACATAGTCGAGGCTGAGCGCCTGCGGTTGGCCTTTCGTTAGCGCCCAGTTGAAGAACTTCCTGGCCGACTGGCTGCTCGCAGCGTTCTTGGGCTGCTTGTACATCAGAACGAAGGTCGTCGCCGTAATCGGATAGGAATCGGCGCCCGGCGCATTGGTCATAACGAGGTAGAAGTCTTTCGCCTGCGCCCAGTTCGCGTGCGATGCCGCGGCCGCAAAACTCTTCGCGTTCGGAGCGACAAACTTGCCGGCTGAATTCTGCAGCTGCGCGTAGGCCATCTTGTTTTGAATGACATAGGCATATTCGACATAGCCGATCGAATAGGGGATTTGCTTCACATAGCCTGCAACGCCTTCATTGCCCTTGCCGCCGATGCCACCGTTCCATGAGACGGTGCTGCCCTCGGCGTATTTTCCCTTCCAGCCCGGGCTGACCTGGCTCAGATAATGGGTGAAGTTGAACGTGGTGCCCGATCCGTCGGAGCGATGAACCGGCGTGATTTCCTTGGCCGGAAAGTGCAGTCCGGGATTGAGTTTCGTGATCTGCGGATCGTTCCACATCTTGATCTCGCCCGCGTAGATTCCGGCAAGAACCGGTCCACTGAGCTTGACCTGTCCCGGATGTGCGCCGGGTATGTTGATCGCCGCAACGACCCCGCCGATCACGACCGGGAATTGTGCCAGGCCAGCAGAAGCGAGTTCCTCAGCTGAGAGCGGCTTGTCGGTCGCGCCGAAATCGACCGTACCAGCCTTGATCTGGGCAATGCCGCCACCGGAACCGATCGACTGATAATTGATCTCGTCGCCGCCGTTCTTCTTGAAATCCGCGGCCCAGCGCGAAAGCACCGGATAGACGAAGGTCGAACCCGCGCCAGTGATGGTCGCATTCGCGCTGCCTGCAAGGCCGAGCGTCGCCGACGCGACGGCGAATGTCATGAAACGAGCGTACATGTTCATTTGAAGTCCCCCGAGGAGTGAGAATCGGCGATGGCCATCGCCACCACGCTCGGGGGCTACGCGTGCGAAAGGACAGCGATGTGACGCGAATGTTGCCGTTTGATTGCAGCGGCAAGCCGGACGCGCGCGAAACTGTAGAGTTCAACATGGCATCGCAGTGCCCAAAAGACACAGTTCCGGAGCTAACAAGAGCTCGGAAACCACTGTAATAAAAGTGACCAGCGACGGTCACAGAATCGTCTGGATTGCGCGACTAGCGGCGGACTCGAGTTCCTACGACTCAGAAAAGAACGCGCTCCGATGGGGGGGCGAGCAACAAGAAGGGGCCACGTACATGAAAGTCTATTATCGGCTCGCCGCGGGAGCCGCGCTCGGTGCTATCGCGCTTACGGCGACCGCGCCGGCAGACGCCAAACCGAAGAAGCATGCAACCGCTCGCAAGCGCACGGTCGACCCGCGCGATGCGAAAATCCGCGAGCTGGAGGCGAAGGTCGACGCATTGACCCAGCGTCTCGACGCGCAGGAATCGGCGCAACAGGCGACCGCCCAGCAGGTGCAGAGCGCCCAGGCCGCGGCCGCGGCGGCGCAGACGCAGGCCAGCACTGCTCTCAACCAGGCGCAGACCGCCGAGGCGAAGGCCACTCATATCGAGACACAGGTCACTCCGCCACTCGAGAAGGCGCTCAAGACCGGATGGTTCGCGAACACGACGATTGGCGCAAAGGCATTCCTCAACGTCAGCAACATCGACCAAAAGTCGACCGATCTTCTCGGCAATACTACCGACAACCTGCAGAACGGCACCCAGGCCGAGCTCAAGCGCTTCTATATCAGCGTCGACCACAAGTTTAACGACATCTTCTCGGCCGACCTGACCACCGACTTCCGCTACAATACGAACGGCACCAGCAAGGACGTGCTGGTCTACGTGAAGAAGGCCTATCTGCAAGCGAAGCTGAGCCAGGCGTTCGCGGTGCGTGTCGGCGAAGCTGACTTGGCGTGGGTCCCCTTTGTTGAGGGCCTCTACGGATATCGGTTCGTCGAGAACACGCTGATCGACCGGACGAAGTTCGGAACGTCCACCGATTGGGGCGTGCACGTCCTTGGCTCATTCGGGCCCCACAATCTCGTGAGCTATCAGGTCTCTGCGATCAATGGCGCGGGGTACAAGACGCTGTCGCGCAGCACGAACACGATCGATCTTGAAGGCCGCATCGCCGTCAATCCGATCAAGGAGGTCACGCTCGCGGTGGGTGCCTATTCTGGCAAGCTCGGAAAGAGCAACGACACGGTCCATGTGAACCACCGTGCGACCCGCTTCAACGCCGTGGCAGCCTATACGGACAAGAGAATCCGCGCGGGCGTCGAATATTTCGCGGCCAAGAACTGGTTGAACATCCCGACGGCTCCGGAGCCAGCACCTCCGCCTCCTGCTTTCTTCACGCCGAATGATAAGGCCCACGGCTGGTCGGCGTTCGGCTCGTTTGCGTTCACGCCGCAGATCGCCGTGTTCGGACGCTACGACTGGATTAAGCCAACCAGCGATCGCGATACGTCGATCATCTACAATCCTGTAGAGGCGCGGAAGGACAATTACTTCAACATCGGCGTCAATTATAAGCCGATCCCTCCGATCGATCTCGCGCTCGTCTACAAGCGTGAGAAGGCGAAGAACGGGTTCATCTCGACCTCGAACGGCACCATCGGCGGTCTCGACGATGGGACCTACGACGAGTTCGGCATTTTTGGTCAGTTCGTCTTCTAATCGCCTTTCGGTCCCTCTCTCCCCTTCGGCTCGAAAGGCAGCCCCCTCGCCCTCGTGGCGAGGGGGCCCTTAATTTCCCCGAACGTGGCTGATCCCGATCAATCCGCTACACAGCCGGACATGGCGACTTCCGGCCCCAGCGAGCGAGCGCTTGTCGATGCCCTCGACGAACCTGCGCTCGTCGTCGAGCGAAGCATCATCCGGCTTGCCAATCCACCCGCGCGTCGATTGCTAGGCAGTGCGATCGAGGAGCGCGACATTCGTTTTGCCATCCGGCACCCGCAGGCGCTCGACCGGATTCTCGCGCACCGGTCGACCGAGATCGACGTTACCGGCATTGCCGAACCGGGACGTTCCTGGCGGCTCGTGATTCGCGAACTGGGAAATCATTCGTCGCTCGTCCGGATGATCGATCGGTCCGCTGCAGTCTCGGCCGAAAAGATGCGGGTCGATTTCGTGGCAAACGCCAGTCATGAGCTCCGCACGCCTTTGTCGACAGTGCTCGGCTATGCCGAAACATTGGCTGAGGAAACGGATTTGCCGGCTGAGCTCCGGTCCAACTTTGGCCGAACGATCCGCGATGAGGCGCGACGCATGTTGCGGATCATCGAAGACCTGATGAGTCTTTCGCGTATCGAAGCCGACCGTTTTCTCGCGCCGGCCGAAAACGTTTCGATTGACGAAGTCGTCCGACTCGCCATCGCCAACGCGTCGCAGGCACGAACGGCCGGCCAGTGCGAGTTTGCGGTCGACATCCCTAAAGGGTTGCCCATGGCTCGCGGCGACCGAGCCCAGCTCGTCCAGGTGTTCGATAATCTGCTGAGCAATGCCCTGCGATACGGATGCGACCGCCCGGACTCCAAAATCGACATTACGTGCGAACGCAGCGGCCGATGGATGACTGTGACCGTCACGGATCACGGCCCGGGGATCGCACGTGAGCATCTGCCGAGAATTACAGAGCGCTTTTATCGTGTCGATGCCGCACGGAGCCGCGAGTCAGGCGGAACAGGCCTCGGCCTCGCCATCGTCAAACATATAGTTGAGCGTCATCGCGGATCGCTCGAAATCAAAAGCACCATCGGCATCGGCACTAGCGTTGCGGTGCGGTTGCCGGTTGCCGCCTGACTTACTCGGTTTCCCGTCCCATTATGGGACGTTGACTAACATGGTTAATAAAGTGGAACGTCACTGTTTAGATGCCGTTGACGCCACTCCAAAGCGGCGCCCTTTCTCGGGGGGGCCGGTAAAAAGGGAGAATTGGCGCATGCATAAACTTGCGATGGGGTTGCTCGGCGCAACCGCCTTGGCCACGGCCCCTGCGGCTCAAGCTGCGGTCATCACAATCGATCTGGGCAATCCCAGCGGCAATCTTGGAACTGATAGTACCTATAGTACCAGCGCCGGCAACGTAGTCGCCTCAGGCTACACCGCGCCGCACGTCGATGGCGACCTTTACGGCAAGGCCCAGGGTGACGACGAGCAGGGTCTTGGTCTCGCCGCCGATCCGACCCATGAGAATGAGCTATTCTCTCCGGCGAACGGCGGAACAGGAGCCTTTATCCAACTGGACGTGAGTGACCTGTTCAACAGCGTCAGCGCGGTTGATTTCTTCATGGGCAGCTCGACTGCAGGTGAAAAATGGGCCGTTTATGGAAGCAATACCGACGCCGCGGGGTTGGGTACATTGCTGCTGACCGGCACTGACCAAGGCTCGGCGAATAGCCACACGCTTCCCGGCTTCGGTCAGTATGATTTCTATAATTTCTACTCGCTTGGCACGAACGGCACATCGTTCGGAAACGTGCTTCTTGGCGGGCTGACGCTGACTGAGGCCGTTCCCGAGCCGGCGACCTGGGCGATGATGCTCCTGGGCTTCGGCGCCGTGGGCTGGCAGCTGCGTCGCCGCGGCCGTCCGGCACTCGCCCAAATGGCCTGAACGACTTCTGCTTGCGCAACTTAGGCGGCCCGGAAACGGGCCGCCTTTTTGACGCGCGCGGCGGATCCGTTGGCCCGCTGCTCCGGAATATCTAATGGACGAAACGAGCGACTACGTCCCGATACGAGCGCGAAACCTTCACCTGCGCTCCGGAATCGAGCACGAGGAAGCATTCGCCATTCGTATGCGGCTTAACCTGCCGAACGAGGTCGAGATTGACGATCGTCGACCGGTGGACGCGCTGGAACCGGCGCGGATCGAGCCTCTTTTCAAGGTCCTTCATGGTCTCGCGCAGGATCAAGGTGTTGTCGCCCGTTTGGATGCACATGTAGTCGCCGGCAGCATCGATCCGCTCAATCGTGTCGACGTCGACGCGGAAGATCTGCCCTTGGTCCTTGATGTTGATCATCTTCTCGTAGCGGCCGGGGGCGGGGCCTTCTGGTGCTGACTCGGCCAGCTCCTCCGCGGCCTCGGGCGCATGCTCGGCGAGCGCTTCCTTCAGTCGCTCGCTCTCCTCGGCGCCGCGTTTCTCGGCCAGCCTCTGACGCACCCGGTCCAACGTCGCAGCCAGCCGGTCCTCATCGACCGGCTTCATCAGATAATCGACCGCCTGTGCATCGAACGCGCGCAAGGCGTGCTCCCCATAGGCGGTGACAAAGACGAACAGGGGCGGCTCGACGTCCATCAGGCCCTGAATGACCGAAAAGCCGTCGAAGCCCGGCATCTGAATGTCGAGGAAGACGAGGTCCGGCTTATGTGTCTTGATCTGCCGGATGGCCTCGCGCCCATTCGCCGCCGTAGCGACGACTTCGACATCGTCATGCGCCTGCAATCGCAGCTGCAGGCCTTGGGTGGCCAAGGGTTCGTCGTCGACCAAAATGGTCCGAATGCTCATCAGGCTGTCTCTCCGGTTTCGTAGGGAATCTCGATGATAACGCTAAAGCCCCCTTTGTCGTTCTTTCTGGTGTCGAAACGGTGCGTCGCGCCATAGGCCTGCGACAGTCGGTCCCGAATGTTCGCCAGTCCGACTCCCGTCGACGGGCTCGCTGCAACCTCCGCCCCATCGCCGTTGCCATTGTCCGCGACTTCGATCCTTACGGCATGACCCTCGCGGCTCGCGGTGATCCAAATGTCGGCGCCGTTTTCACTCGGCGTAACCGCATATTTGATCGCATTCTCGATCAACGGCTGCAGCAAAAGGGACGGCAGCCGAGCGCCAATCGTCTCCGGCTCGATCCGGAAATGAGGGCGAAGGCGGTCCTCGAAACGCATCTTCTCAATCTCGAGGTAAAGCTTCAACGTCTCCACTTCCTGCGCCAGCGTCACCTTCCCCGCCGGCTCATTAACGAGCGTGTAACGAAGAAATGAGGAGAGGCGCGCGAGCATCGCGTTGGCACGCTCGGTCTGCTTCAACAGCACCAGGGTTGAGATCGAGTTCAACGTATTGAAGAGAAAATGCGGGTTGAGCTGGTACCGCAGCATTGCCAGTTGCGCCGTCGACGCCTGACTCTCCAGCCTTTCCCGCTGGTCGATCTGTTCTTCCAAAAGGAGGAAGTAGTTGATGCCAAAATACAGCGCGGACCAAGCAGCGAGCAGCGAAAAATTGAGCAGGATCGCGCCGAAATATTCGACTCCTACCGGTTTGAGCTGCGGCTTCAGAAAGGTTGCGACGCTCCACGTTTCGATCACCGAGAAGGCGCCTGCGGCGACCACGACCGCGGCAAGCGAGAGGACCAGTGTCCAGACCGGCCGCATCTTGATGAGCCGGCGGAACAGGGAGGCCATCAACAGGGTCAGCGAGTAGCCCGTCGCCGTGAGGAGCAGCGTGTGGACCAGCCACATCCAGCCCATTGAATTGGCGAAGCCGGAGAGCGACCGGAGAAAGAAATAACCTGTCCAGCCGATCGTCTGCAGGATCCAGAAAGCGCGATTCTTGTCATCGAAGAATGGTTGATCGAGACCCATTCCTCGCGCGATGGGCGCGGCGGGCGAGGCAATTTCGGGCGCATCAGGGGGCGGCGAGCGTCGCCGCACTACCTGCCGCCTTTCGAGGGTCGCGCTGTCCGTCGCCATCCACGACGATATAGAGGTGCTAATCCGCCTTTGCGAGCGCAAGGCTCAGAACTGGCCAAAGCGGCGCGGCTCGTTTCTCGACAAACCCGAGTGCGGAGCGAGTTCAGGCCGATCCGGAAATAATTGCTGACCTTAACCGCGCCTAAACTCTCTTTAGCTACTCCGCTTGCCTGTATTGGAACGGCGGCTGGATGTACGAAGCTCCTGATCGGTATAAGCGCTTGATTTCGGCCCGGCTTCCGGGTGGTGAATCGGCGGGCCTGGTGGCCAGTGGTGTCGGAGCGGAGAGCTCGCCTCTTCGCGACGTGCAACTCATATCGCGCGCCCAGCTCGCACCCTTCTTCGCCGCGGCGAACATCATTGCGGCGTTGATGATGGTGCCCAACCTGTTGGGCGACGTCTCTCCCACCTGGCTCGTTCCGTGGCTCGCGGCGATTGCGATCGTGAATCTGGGTGCGATGCAGCTCGCGCGACATCAGTCGGTCACTTGCGTGGGTCGCTCGGGTCACCGAGTTCCGATGTGGACAATGGTCACCGACGTTGCCGTCCGGGCGGTAATTTGGCTCAGCCTGCCGCTTTACAAATTCCCATCGATGGACCCCGGGACCCAAGTCATTGCGGCATCGATAATGTCAGGTCTTGGGATCGCAGCGCTCGGCCTGGTGGTCGTTCCGCCCTGCGTGACCGCGTGGATGGTGGCTTTCACCGTCGGTGTCGGCGGCGCACTTCTGATCGGCCTGCACACCGTTCCCTTCCAGCACATGCTTTCGATCCTGTTCACGCTGGGAGTTGCGAGCTTTGGCGTGCTGACCGTCGCGCGCTGGGCGTTCCTGCAGCTCAAGACGAACGCCGATGTGGGCAGCCAGAGTGAGAGCGCCAGCCTGCTCTTGCAGGAATATGAGCAGCGCGGCGTCGGCTGGCTTTGGCAGGTCGATGGCGAGAACCGCGTCTCCTACATCAGCTCACGAATGAGCGCCCTCCTGGGCCGCCCAGGAGCGCAACTGATCGGCTATTCGCTGCCCGCGCTTTTGGGCGGGCACGCCGAGCTAGGCCGCGTGCTCCTCGAAAAGCAGCCATTCAATTCGCTCGAGATGGAGCTGAAGACGCCCCGCGGTGCACGCTGGATATCGATTGCGGGCGACCCGATAATCGACACCGCGGGCCGGTTCGAGGGTTTCCGTGGCGTAGGCTCCGACATCACCGAGATCCGGCAGACGCAGGAGCGTCTCACGCATCTCGCCAATGTCGACGTTCTTTCAGGCCTTCCCAACCGCGGTCGCGTGCGCCAGCTGCTCGGTGAGGCGCTTCGGCACGCGACGACCGGCAATGTGCCGTGCGCCATCATGTTTCTCGACCTCGATGGCTTCAAGCCGGTTAACGACACGTTCGGTCATCCGAAAGGCGACGCCGTCCTTCGCGCCGTGGCCAAGCGGCTGGTCGACGAGGTTAGCACCGACGGCCATGTCGGACGCATGGGCGGTGACGAGTTCGCTATCGTCATCCCTGACGCGCAGAGCCGGAAACTGGTCGAGCAACTCGCCGATCGCATCATCAAGTCCATCAAAGAACCCTATATGATCGACCAGACCGAGATCCGGATCGGTGTTTCGATCGGCTGCGCATTCGGCCCTATAGACGGCGCCACCGTCGATGATCTCATTCTCAAGGCGGACCTCGCGCTTTACCAGGCGAAGGACGCCGGTCGCGGCTGCGCCCGCTATTTCTCCTCCGAGCTCCAGTCGGAGCAGGAGGACCGGGTCCGGCTCGAAAGCGACCTCAGGCAAGGCATCGCATCCAAGCAGTTCCATCTAGTCTATCAGCCCCTCATCAATGCCAAGACGCAGAAGCTCGTGGGCTTCGAAGCGCTCCTTCGCTGGAACCATCCGCAGCGAGGCAGTGTGGCACCGTCGGTGTTCATCCCCGTTGCCGAGGAAGCCGGCCTCATGGGCGCAATCGGGGACTGGGTCATCGACGAGGCGTGCCGTGCGGCCGCCTCCTGGCCCGAACCGATCACAGTCGCGCTCAACATAAGTCCAAAGCAGATCATCCTGCCCGCGTTGCCCAATGTCGTCAGCGAGGCGCTTGCCCGTCACAAATTGCCAGGCAACCGGCTCGAACTTGAGGTCACCGAGGGCGTATTCCTCGGCGACAACGGGTCCACGCTCGACGTCCTGAAGCGCTTGCGCGCTCTTGGCGTCGGAATCGCGCTCGATGATTTTGGCACCGGTTATTCGTCGATCGGCTATTTGAACAAGGCCGTGTTCCACAAGTTGAAGATCGACGGCAGCTTCGTGCGCGAGGCGGGCTCTCGGCCCGAGAACGTCGCGATCATCCAGTCGATCGTGCAGCTCGCCAAGAGCTTCCGCATGTCGGTGACCGCTGAAGGCGTTGAAACGGCAGAAGATTTCGAGCGCATGCGCGATCTCGGTTGCGATACGATCCAGGGCTATCTGTTCGGCCGGCCGCTCGCATATGATCGCGCCCACCAGCTGGTGCTTGGTCTGGGCGCCAAGAGGATGGCCGGCTGAGCCTCGCTTCAGTTTCTGGCGTAGCTTTCAGCAAGGATTTCGTCGGCACGGATCGCCAGCTCTGTGCGGTTCTTCACCCCTAGTTTCTCGAAGATCGAGTGCAAGTAAACTTTGACCGTGCCTTCCGTGACTCCGAGCTCCTGCGCGATTTCGCGGTTGCGGAGGCCTCGCCGCACGAACCTTATCAGCTGCCGTTCGCGAGGTGCGAGAGCGGGACGGCCCGGCGCGCCATAAGTTTCAGATAGCTCTTCGCTGCGCGCACCGAGCTCAGGGTCGATCCAGGTGCCGCCTGCCCTGACGCGATCAAGGCATTCCAGCAGGTAGGCAGGGTCGGAATTCTTGAGAACCATGCCTTGGACCGACAAGGCGCGCGCTTCCATCAGCGAGGCATCGTCGATGCCGGCTGTCAGGATGACGATCCTGGGCAAGGGTCCGTCTGTGCGCAGGTTCCGCAGTACATCCATGCCCGTTCCTTCCGGCATCTGCAGATCCAGGAGGACGATGTCCGGCTTCAACCGCGCTGTCTCGTGCAACGCTTCCTCGCCCGTTCGAGCGGTTCCGACAAGCTCATATCCCGTGTCGCGTAACAGCACCTCAATGGCAGTCCGTATCACCGGGTGGTCGTCGGCGAGGAGAATCTTGGTCATGCAGCCCTCGCGGTGATCGGAAGCGATATTGAAACCTTGGTCACCTGCATTCCTCGTGAAAGCTCGAGAGCGCCTCCGGCTTGTTCGACGCGCTCACGAATTGAGTCCGGCATTTCCATACGACCTCCTTTCTCAGGATAGGTCGCTCCATCGTTGATGAAGTCGAGCCGCAGCAGGCCGGCGGCCGCATCAAGCGCGATTTCCACCGACTTCGCGCCGGCATGGCGGACGGCATTCGCGACCGCCTCACGCACGAGCTGCTGCGCGTCGATGTGGATCTTGGTCGGGATCATGATCTTGCGGGATTGAGCTGAGAAGGCGCAACGGACATCCCATTGCCGCGACAGGCGCTCGGCCAGCGTCTCGAGGTCTCGCGCGAGATCGCTGAACGCCACTTCCGACCCACGGCGCAACGCTCCGATGAATGAGCGGAGCTCGCCTTGCTCCTGCAACATGAGCTTCTTGAGCTCGTTGAGCTCCGGTTCGAGGTCGCGGCCGGACGCTTCGGACCGTTTCATCGCCTCCAACCGGAAGGCTGCTCCGGCGAGGAACTGGACGACGCTGTCGTGCAGATCGCGAGCAAGTGACAGGCGCGATCTCGCTTCGGCGCTCTCTTCCGCGGCCTTGACAACCGCGCTGCGATGGATGTGGGCAGCAACGTCGATTGCGACCTGCTCGGCAAGAGTAACGTCGTCAGTCGACAGATCGCGCATTGATTCCAGGAACAGCGCCCCGTCACCCGTCTCCGTTCGGATCGGAATCGCGATGCCCTCGTGAAGGCGCAGGAGCTGGGCCGTTTGCGGAGCGATAAGTTCATCAAGCGGCTGGGCGATCAGACTATGATCGGAATTGCGCGTGAGGCCTCTTATTTTCTCGACCTCGTAAAGGATCGGTGCGCCTTGGGGCAGCTTGAGCGGTCTCTTCAGCGTGCCCGTCTTCACCGCTTCACGCCGAATTGCACAAGCCCGTGCCTCTTTGGCCCCGGCCTCGCGCCAAACGAACACGCCGCCGCGCGCGTGCAGCTTTTCAAGTGCCGCTCGCAGGCTGGTTTCGATTGGCGATTCGTCTGTCGGCGCGCCGGCCAGAATCTCTTCAGCACGCGAAAACGAACGTAGATCCCACCGATTGATGCCGAACCAGATTATGATCAGCGACAGGATGATCAGATCGCTGCTGCGAACGAGGAAGCGATAAATTTCGAATCTCGGGCTACCGAGCCGGGCTGCCACGATCTCGGCCACGAGATAGAGAAGAGTTACGAGGATCGCAGTGAGCGCGGTCTCGCGCCAACCCCAGCGTATCGCCGCCGCGAGCAGAAGGAACACGAAGAAAATGAAGAACGGACTGGCATAGCCTTCCGTCAAGAAAACGACGACCGTGAAGACCCCCATGTCGATCGCGTGAGCCGGTCCCGCCAGCTTTGCGTCGAGCCACCAATTCCTCCACGTCGCTATGGCCATGACTGCGGCGAAGACGAGATAGGCCACCAACAACACATAAAGGTCGCGCGAAGAGCGAGCCGGCTGGGTAAGATCTATTCGCATTGCGAGCAGGAAGAGGCTCGCCATGAGAACGCGCCCAAGAGCGATCACGCGCCCTGACGGCAGCTGAAGTCCCCTCGTCACACGCAATGGATAACTCATCGCCATTGATCCGCACAGCCGTTCGCTCATGGAGTGTCACGACCACGTTATCTTTGGATGAGTTGAACTTTCGATATCTTCGCGGCTGCGCGGGCCGGTGATACTGCCGCTTCTGGAACCATTCCTTCCTTAAGGAGCGCGAACTTCCCGCTTCGCGCTCCTTTTTTTCGCGCCGTTGACGGCGGCCGCACGATCAGGCCGCCGCGGACTCCGCTGGCTGGGTCAACAGGCGCCAATTCATCCTGGGATAGCTGTTCAACTGCCGGCCGAGGCTGCTCGTGATGAAGGTGAGGCGCTCCACGGTCCGGCTGTTCACGAGAGGTCCGGCATCGAGGTAGCGGAAGGGCGTCCCGTCGGCGAGCTCGAAGAACTTGGCTTTCGCCCCGGCATCGTCGCCGGTCACGAGCACGTCGCTCAGCGTTTCGCCGAATTGCGGATGGTCGAAGACTTCCCAGAAGACGTTCTTGAACGCACCTACGACCCGCGACTGCGGAAAGCGTCGCTGCAGCTCTTCGGCCGCGCTGCTATCCCAGGGCGTGGTGAAATCGCTGTAGTCTGCGTTGAACGGATTACTGATATCGATCACCAGCTTTTTCGCCAGCTTGCGGCAGTGGCATTCGAGCAGATCGAACAGGCCGTCGCGGATGAACATTGCCGGAAGGATTGCGGGCGCTTCGAGGGCGCAGCCGTTCCGCCCTGCGCGAAGCGTCGGGATATCCAGTGCATCGACGATCGCCTCAGCGCGGTCGGGATCGCGCGATCCAAGCAGGACTTTTCGCCCCGTTCGCGCGAACATCGCCGCCAGTCGCTGCCCCATGCGGCCGGTGCCGAGCACTCCGAGTTCCGGAGCCCAGCTGTCCTTAGCCATCGAAATCGAATCCTTTCACAAAACCCGTCAGCCGCCGGGCGACGCTTTACTTTTGGAAAGCTGATTCGGGCCAACGAATGCGCAGTGGATTTCAATAAGCTGGACTTATGATGCCGGAGGGCGGTCTCGCCGGTCTGCTTATTGCTTCACGGATTTCGAGTCGGCGTCAGGACCGTAGAGTTTCAGGAAGGCATCCGCCGCCAGCGTCGCCACTTTCTTGATATGTTTCGGATCCGGACCATCGATTGCCCCGAGCAGGCGCCGTTCGAACAGATCCCAGTCGCACAGGCCCTTCCAGTGCATGGTCACCACCTCGGGATCTGCGCGCTTGAGCTTGCCCTCGTCCATCAGCTTTTCGAACCTGCTGGCTAACCGTTCGAAAGCCGGGTGAATGATATTCTCGTAGAACTCTTTGCCCATAGTTGAGCCCGCCGGCTGGTTCGCGACCATGCGGATGTTCGTGATCGGAAGCGACGACGTGCGCTTGTTGAGGTAGCCGGTGCCGAGCAAGATCAGGCTTTCACGCAGGTCGGCGGTCGACGGAAAGTCCTGTACGATCCGATCGGCGTCGGTGGCTACCTGGCAGTCGAGAACCGCGCGAAGCAGGTCCTCCTTCGACGGAAAGTAGCCGTACAGCGTCGCCTTCGAGCCGCCGAGTCGCTCCGAAAGCGCGGCCATCGAGCAGCGATCGTAACCGTGCTTCTCGAACAGCTCGGTCGCAATGCGCACGATTTCGTCGCGTTTCTGTTCGGTCCGGACCCGGGCCACTGTCAGCTAACTCCCTGAAATTTATAACAGTACATGACAGTTCAGTTATGCGTTGACAAGAGTCGACTCGATAACTAAACCGTACGGTACAGTTACACGAACGCGCACGGCGCGTCAAAAAGGGAACGACAGCGAAATGAAACGCTCACGGGCGACGCGGCTTGGCCGCGCAGGTGTCTTGTTGCCTATGCTCCTGGCCAGCGCCTGCGCTTCGGTGCCCAACCTCGGCGCGAAGCCGATCCCGCATGCCACCGGCGACTATGCTTCCGAAAAATCACTGGAAGGCCCGCATTCTGAATGGCCCGCAGACAGCTGGTGGAAGCGCTACTACGATCCGCAGCTGGACCAGCTGATCGGCGAGGGGCTGAGCGGGTCGCCGGATCTTGCGGCTGCCGCGGCACGTTTCCGCACCGCCCAGGGCTTTGCGCAGCAGGCCGGGGCTGCGCTCCTCCCGAGCATCGATGCTTCCGCGTCGGTCGATTACCAGAACCAGAGCCAGAACGTCGGCGACCCCCACGTCCCCGTGCCGGAGGGCTGGCACGCGACCGGCACCGTCGCTCTCAGCCTCAATTTCGACCTCGACCTGTTTGGCAAGAACCGCGCCGCTCTGCATGCCGCGAAGAAGGATGCTGAGGCCGCGCGCTTCGAAATGGACGAATCGCGGCTGCTCCTGACGACAGGGATCGCGTCGACCTACGCCGATCTCGCCGCCCTCTATGCTCAGCGCGACAATCTCGAAGCAGCGCTCGACATTCGCGTCCAGACGCTGAAGTTCGTCAAGGCCCGCTACGACGCCGGCGTCGAGACGATCGACTCCGTCCGGCAGGCCGAGGCTCGCATTCCCCAGACTCGCAGCGACATCGCCGCGACCAATGAAGCGATCATGCTCGACAATCATGCGCTCGCGGCGCTTGTCGGTGCCGGCCCTGATCGCGGCTTGACGATCGAACGTCCCGCAACCGGCGCGCTCCAGGCGCAGGGCATTCCCGCCGATGCTTCGATCAACCTGATCGGCCGCCGTCCCGATGTCGCCGCTGCTCGCGAGCGGGTCGAAGCTGCCGGCGAACGCATCAGGGAAGCCCGCGCAGCATTCTACCCGGACATCAGTCTTGGAGCGCTCATCGGGCTGCAGTCGCTCGGCCTGAGCAGCCTGTTCTCGAGCGGCTCCCGCTTTGGAAGCGCGACCCCCGCCGTGACCTTGCCCCTCTTCCACGGCGGCGCGCTCCAGGGCCAGTACCGCGGACGCCGCGGTCAGTATGACGAAGCGGTCGCAGTCTATGACGGCCAGGTCGTACAGGCGCTGCGGGAAACCGCGGACACGCTTACGAGCAAGAAGCAGCTGGCGGAACGTCTGTTCGAATCGCGCAGCGCGCTGGCCGCGTACGAAGATGCGCTCCGCGTCGCTCGCGGCCGATACGCGGAAGGCCTCACAGACTACCTCTCCGTCCTCACGGCGGAAGAGAGCGTCGTCAATTCACGGCTCACCGTCGCGCAGCTCGAAAGCCGGGCCTTCACCCTCGACGTCCAGCTGATCCGCGCGCTCGGCGGCGGCTTCAGCGTCTGATGCCCTTTCCCGGAGAAATATGACCATGGCTGAACGTGACCCCCACGAAGTCCTGACCGGAGAAAGCCGACAGATCGAGCCGACGGCGGCCGAGACCGCTGCCGTCGCACAAACTGCCGACCCGCGCCGCAAAAAGGTGATGATCGGCCTCGCCGCGGGCCTGCTCCTCGCAGGCGGGGGCTGGTACATGCTGCACGACACCGGCCACGTCTCGACCGACAACGCTTATGTCAGCGCGGAGAGCGCGCAGGTGACGCCGCTGATTTCCGCGGCGGTGGTGGACGTGCCCGTTGTCAACACGCAGTTCGTTCGCAAGGGCGAGATCCTCCTGCGCCTCGACGACAGCGATGCCCGTCTGGCGGTCGAAAAGGCCGAGGCGGCCTATCTCAAAGCGCGGCGCCAGTATTTGCAGTCTTCTGCCACCAGCGGCTCGCTGGCCGCGCAGGTCGGCGCACGCGACGCCGATATCGGTCAGGCACGCGCCCAGCTCGTCGCCGCCCAGTCCGCCGAGGCAAAGGCCAAGGCCGATCTCGACCGGCGCGAACATCTCGCGGGCGACGGCTTCGTCTCGCGGGAAGAGCTGACGAGCTACCGCAATGCCTATGTCTCCGCTCAGTCGAGCGTGCGGGAAGCGCAAGCGGCGGTTGCCCAGGCTCAGGCAAGTCGCGGCGCCGCGCAGGAGAGTTATGCCGCAAACCAGGCGCTGATCCAGGGCACGTCGATCGACACCAACCCTGACGTGGCTTCCGCCAAGGCGGCGCTCGACCAGGCACGCCTCGATTTGCAGCGGACGGTCATCCACGCCCCGATCGAAGGCGTTGTCACCAATCGGCAAGTCCAGGTCGGCCAGCGCATTGCTGCCGGCAATTCGGTCATGACGATCGTTCCGGTGGGCACCGTCTACGTCGATGCCAACTTCAAGGAAGGCCAGCTGACACGGGTTCGCCCAGGTCAACCGGCGACGCTGACCAGCGATCTCTATGGCAGCAAGATAGTATTCCACGGCCGTGTCATGGGCTTTGCCGGCGGGACCGGCTCAGCCTTCGCCTTGATCCCCGCCCAGAATGCGACTGGCAACTGGATCAAAGTCGTTCAGCGCCTACCTGTGCGGATCGCGCTCGACCCAGGAGAGCTTGCTTCGCACCCGCTACGCGTCGGCCTGTCGATGGAAGCCGAAATCGACGTGTCGGGAGCGCGCTGATGGCGACCGCCGCCCCCGCACCGGCGCCGGCAGCAATGGCTGGCAGCACCGTGCTGCTCGCGGGGCTGGTGCTCGCGCTCAGCAACTTCATGGTCGTGCTCGACACGACCATCGCCAACGTGTCGCTCGCCCACATAGCGGGCGGCCTCGGCATCTCCTCGAGCGAGGGCACTTGGGTGATCACCTCCTATTCGGTCGCGGAGGCGATCTGCGTGCCGCTTACTGGCTGGCTCGCCAGGCGCTTCGGTGAGGTAAAGGTGTTCGTGGCCGGCATGGTCGGCTTTGGGATCTTCTCCTTCCTGTGCGGCGTCGCGCCGAGCCTCGGCGCTCTCGTTGCGTTCCGCGTCGGCCAGGGCCTGTGCGGCGGGCCATTGATGCCGATCAGCCAGACCTTGCTGCTTCGTATCTTCCCGAAGGAGAGGCACGGCATGGCCATGGCCCTATGGTCGATGACGACCATCGTCGCACCGATCTTCGGGCCCATTCTCGGCGGCACGATCAGCGACAATTGGAGCTGGAACTGGATCTTCTTCATCAACGTGCCGATCGCGATACTGTGCTCGATCGCCGCGGTTGCCCTGTTGCGCAACGCGGAATCGAAGACCGAGAAAGTGCCGGTCGATACGATCGGCCTCGCTCTCCTGGTCACAGCGATCGGGGCCCTTCAGATCATGCTCGACCTCGGCCGCGAGCGCGACTGGTTCGGCAGCCCGTTCATCGTGCAGCTGGCGGTGGTCGCGTTCGTCGGTTTCGCCTTCCTGATCGCTTGGGAGTTCTTCGACCGGCACCCGATCGTCGACCTCAAGGTATTCCGGCATCGCGGTTTCACCGTCAGCGTTCTCGCGCTGACCTTCACGTACGGTGCCTTCTTCGCGAGCCTCGTCGTCATTCCGCAATGGTTGCAAAGTTCGCTCGGCTACACTGCGACTTGGGCAGGTTACGCGACGGCGTTCAACGGAGTGGCGGCCGTGTTCATGGCGCCCATCGCCGCGATGCTTTCGCAAAAGATCGACCCACGGCTGCTCGTCTCCGGCGGAATCCTTTGGCTCGCGGCAACGTCGCTGACGCGCGTGTTGTGGTGGACAAGCGGCGCCGACTTTTGGACGCTCGCCCTGCCGCAGCTGATCCAGGGCGCGGGCATGCCCTTCTTCTTCGTGCCGCTGACGACGCTCGCGCTAGGCGCCGTCGAGGAGCACGAGGTCGCGTCCGCTGCCGGCCTAATGAACTTCCTGCGCACGATGTCGGGCGCGGTCGCCACGGCGGTGGGCGTCACGATGTGGGAAAATGGAGCGCAGCGCGCGCGCGATACGCTGACCGGGACGCTCAACGGCACGCAAGGCGCGATGGCGACTCTTCAGGCGCACGGTTTCGGCGTCGAGCAATCACGCCAATATGTTAGCCAATTGGTCGACAGCCAGGCGAATGCAGTTTCGACGGTCAACCTGTTCGAGTTGTTCGCCGCCGTCTTCGTCGTTGCCGCAACAATCATCTGGCTCGCGCCGCGTCCCAAGCACGCGGTCAGCCCCGGCCAAGGTCATTGAGGAGAAAGAGATGAACACAATGCTTCTGTCGCAGGTCTTCACCGAGGGCGCGCTCGTCGCCTGCAACGATCCACAAAACCAGATCACCGGAGACGAGGCTGAGGACAGCCCCTACGCGCAATTGCGACCATGCTCCCCGCAGCCGGCGTGGAATGACAATCGCTTCAGGGGTCAGGCGGCGCTTCGCTTCAGGGAAGAGGACGGCATGCCTCACGCGCTCTGAGAACACCGACCATATTTGCTAGCGGCTGCCGACGTTTCCCCTCCCCGCCGAAGCAGCCGCGGGCGCGGCTGGCGTTTTCCGTCCCCAGCGCTGGCCGCGCCACCCTTACGGCAGGATATGGAAGTCCTTGGAAAGCGTGCCGTTTTCGGGCTCATCACCCGAGTGCTCTTCTTCGGACTCGGCGTCATCCTTCGCCTTGGCGTCGTAGCGATCGGCGAGCTCGCGATGACTCTCCGCCGCCCGCTCGTCTGACGCTTTGTCTGCGGCTTCCCGCTCTTCCTCGGCGCGGCGATTAAAATATTCAGATTGCTCAATATCTTGCACGAGGGCGGCCCTACAGCAGAAACCGCGTCCTCTCACTAACGAATGTTATATCTGCAGCTGGCTCCCGAGCTCGACAACGCGGTTGGTCGGAAGCTTGAAAAATTCCATCGCGCTTTCCGAACTCTTCATCATCCAGGCAAACAGCCTCTCGCGCCACAGGGGCATTCCCGGCCGCTTTTTCGAAGCAATGAGCTTCTGCCGCCCAAGGAAAAAGCTCGTGCTCATCATGTTGAACCGCTCGCCGCAGGTCTCGATCGACGCGAGGTCGCGCGGAATGTCGACTTCTTCCATGAAGCCGTAATGAAGAATGACGCGATAGAAGCCGTGTCCCGCATCGTGGACCTCGACCCTCTTTTCAGGCGTAACCTGAGGCACTTCCTCCACTTTAACATTCAGGATCAGCACTCGCTCGTGGAGGACCTGGTTATGCTTGAGATTGTGGAGCAGCGCCGCCGGCACGACGTCCGCCGACGTCGACAGGAACACGGACGTACCGCGAACGCGATGCACCGAAGGAGCCGCCGACTTGATGAACACGGACAACGGAAGGGCTGCCTCCGACAACCGCTCGCGCATCAGCTGACGTCCCTTCGCCCAGGTCGTCAGGACTGTGAAGCTGATTGCCGCGACGAGCAGTGGGAACCAGCCGCCGTCCGGAATCTTGGTGATGTTCGACGCGAAATAGGATCCGTCTACGATTAGGAAGAGGCCGAGCGTGGCCCCTGCGAGCACACGGTTCCACTTCCACACGTAGAGCATCATCACGCCGAGCATCAGCGACGTTATCAGCATGGTTCCAGTGACGGCGATGCCATAGGCCGACGCGAGGTTACTCGACGCGCGGAAACCGAGCACGAGGACGATCACCATCGCCAGCAACCCCCAGTTGACGGCGGGAATATAGATTTGTCCCCGTGCCTTCTCGCTGGTGTGCTCGGTCTTGAGCCGCGGCAGGAAGCCGAGCTGGACCGCCTGATGAGTGACCGAGAACGCGCCGGAGATCACCGCCTGGCTGGCGATGATGGTCGCCACGGTTGCAAGCCCGACCATCGGCAGCCGCGCCCATTCGGGGGCAAGCAGGTAGAAGGGATTAATCGCTGCGCGCGGATCGCTCAGGAGAAGCGCCCCTTGTCCCATGTAATTGAGGACGAGGCAGGGATAGACCAGCACGAGCCACGAGAAGTTGATCGCCTTCCGACCGAAATGCCCCATATCCGCGTAAAGCGCCTCAGCCCCCGTCACGCACAGGAACACCGATCCCAGCGCGAGGAATGCGAGCTTGGGATTGTAGGCGAAGAACTTTACCGCCCAGTACGGGTTGAGGATGCCGATGATCTCAGGGTGCTTGACGATGTTCATGACGCCAAGCGTCGCCAGCACGGCAAAATAGATGACCATGATCGGGCCGAACATGTTACCGACTTTCGCCGTGCCTCGCGCTTGAACAAGGAACAAGGCGATGAGGATTCCGATGGCAATCGGTACGACGACCGGCTGCAACTGCGCCTGGACGATCTCCAGACCCTCGACTGCGGACAGAACGGAAATGGCCGGCGTGATCATTGCATCGCCGTAAAAAAGGCACGTGGCCAGCACGCCCATCATGACGAGACTCGCCGTCCACTTCTTTTTGCCTTCGAGAGTGCGCGCGATCAGTGACAGCAGCGCGAACGAGCCGCCCTCTCCGCGATTGTCCGCGCGCATTGCTACGCCGACATATTTGACCGTCACGATCATCATCAGCGTCCAGAAAATGAGGCTCAGCACACCGAAGATGTGCAGCGGGTCCACGGCCAGCGGGTGCGGACCAAGGAAGCTCTCTTTCATCGTGTAGAGCGGCGAGGTTCCGATGTCGCCGTAGACGACGCCGATCGCGCCGAGCATCAGCTTCGGCAATGTTTCCTTTGGGCCGTTGTGAACTGCCAACTCTTCGCCGGCTAGCACATTGTCTGAGGTGATCGTAGCCACGGCAGCTATGTGCGGTCCGCCCGTGTAAAGATTCCATGGGGATTATTCCGTCGCGACGTTAACCCGCAGCGAAGTGAAGGCCGCTGCTATGGACGTGGGGGCTTCGGAGGCCGATTTACCGGCCATGGCTGATGCTGGCCCCATGAGTCTGCATATGCCGCTGGCGGCGCGCGTCCAGGCATATGCCGGCGCTCTGGCGATGGTTGCCGTCTCGACGCTGGTCGGCATGTGGATCGCGCCGCGCTGGGGAACAGCCCCGGTCGACATGATCTATCTTCCGGCTGTGCTTGCGGCCGCCGCTCTCTGGGGAATCGGTCCCGGTCTGCTCGCAGGCATAGCGGCCGCGCTCGCCTACAATTTCTTCTTCACAACGCCCGTCCACACGTTCCGGATGGACCGCGTCACCGATGTGGTCACGGTCGTCGTCCTGCTCGCCGTTGCGCTGGTTACGAGCCGGCTTGCGGGCGGGATCCGTCACCAGGCGCGCCTCGCCGCCGCACACGCGGCGCGCAACGCCACGATCGCGGGCTTCGCCGGTCGTCTCCTGTCGTGCAGCACGGAGGAACAGATCGCCGAGACCGCCTGTGAGGAGCTCCACCGCGTCTTCGACTGCAACGCGATGGTGGTGAGCGGCCTTCCAGAGCCGCATGTCATCGCGGCAGTTCCTGCAGGCAATCGCTTGACTCCAAGTGATGTCGCAGCGGCGGCCCTGACATTGGAATCCGGCGAGTCCGCGGGCCGCGCTACACCACGCATTCAACCGGCGGAGTGGCAGTTTCATCCCGTTCGATCCTCTGGTTCTGTGATCGCTGCCACCGGCCTTGCCCGTGACGACGGCCGCCCGCCGGTCGATGACGATCAGCGGCCCTTGCTCACCAATCTTCTCGACCAGGTGGCGCTGGCGCTGGAGCGTGCGCGCGCCGATGACGACCGCCGCGAGGTGACCAGTCTTCGCGAGCGCGACCGGCTTCGCTCGGCGCTTCTGTCATCCGTGGGACACGACTTGCGGACGCCCCTTACCGGTATCATCGGCGCTGCGGCCGAGCTTCGCCACGAAGGCGGCAATGATTCGGCGCTGGTTGCTACAATCGAGTCGGAAGCAGGCAAGCTCGAGCGCTACATCTCGAACCTCCTCGACATGGCGAGGATCGAGGCGGGCGCGGTGAAGCTCAAGACGGAACCCGTCGACCTCATCGATGTGGTCTCCGCGGCGCTCAAGGACCTGCGTGGAGGCCTGTCCAACCGCGAAGTCTCGGTCGACCTGCCGGATGACCTCCCGCTGGTCCGCGCCGATCCGCAGCTGCTCCATCATTGCCTGATCAATCTCATCGATAATGCCGCCCGCCACTCGGCTGGCGAGGGCAATATTCATATCGCCGGCACCGCGTCGCGCGGAGAGGTTCGAGTCACCGTCGAGGACGAAGGTCCCGGCCTGCCGCAGGACCAGGAACGCTCGCTCGACGCCTTCACGCGCATCGAAGGGTCGGACCGCAAGGGCGGTGCGGGACTTGGGCTCGCTATCGTGAAGGCATTCGCCGAGGCGATGGGCGCTAAGGTCACCGCTTCCAACCGAAGGAACGAGCGCGGCGCTGCCTTCAGCTTGCTCTTCCCCAAGTCGCTCATCGTCAAGGCGGCCGAGCCTGCCAATGCCGGCTAGGTCGGCAAAAATCCTCGTCGTCGACGACGAGCCGCAGATCCGCACTTTGCTCAAGGCTACTCTGTTCCGCGCCGGCTACTCGGTCGTCGAAGCGTCGAATGCGCGCGAGGCGATTAACGCAAAGGGAATCGACAAGCCCGACCTCGTCCTGCTCGACCTCGGCCTTCCTGACCGCGACGGGCTGGAGCTGGTTACCGCGCTCAAAGCCGAGCCGCGCTCCGCCCTGATTGTCCTTTCCGCGCGCGACCAGACCGAGCAGAAGGTCGCCGCGCTCGATCTCGGCGCCGATGATTACGTAACCAAGCCGTTCGACACCGAGGAGTTGCTCGCGCGGGTGCGCGCATCGCTCCGCCAGCGGCTCGCGTCGGAATCCGAGCGACAGGTGGTCGAAGCAAGGAACGTCGCGATTGATCTGCTTGCCCGCATCGTCCGGCGCGATGGCAGCGAAGTGCATGTCACGCCGAAAGAGTGGGACCTGCTCGAGGAACTCGCGAAACATCCGGGTCGCGTCCTCACGCACGACACATTGTTGAGATCCGTTTGGGGGCCCGCGCATGCAGGCCAGACCGAATATCTGCGCGTCGCGATCCGTGCCCTGCGCCAGAAGCTGGAGGAGCAGCCAAGTCAGCCGAAGCTCATCATCAACGAACCCGGTGTCGGCTACCGCCTGATAGCGGACTAGCGCCGGGACCGCTTGTACAACTTTACGACCTCGCCCACCGGCAATGCATCCACGTGTCCCTGCATTCCGTCGGTCGGCGTCGCCGCGAACAGGGAATTGATCACGGCTTCCTCGGTCGCCTCGACCGTTGCTTCGAATAGAGGCGACATCTGCTCGTTCGGAAGGTCGACTACCGCGCTCGGTTTCGCGCGGCGCTCCGCGGTTCGCCGCACGTCCGCGTTCGTCGAGAAAGCGATGGCATAATCGCCCGATCCGTTCGTCATCGGCGATCCCGTACGAGCGATGCCGAGGAAAGCGCGACGAGCCAGGCGTTCGAGGTTGCGGTCGGACAGGGGCGCGTCGGTCGCTATCACGATGATCACCGATCCGTCGGCATTGGCTCTGTCCAGCTCGCTCTTGAGATAATATCGCCCCAGCGCCTGGCCGACTGGAACCCCGGCGACCGTCAGCACTCCGCCGAAGTTCGTCTGGACGAGGACCCCGACGATCCACCCGCCAAGAGACTTCGGCAGCCGGCGAGAACTAGTGCCGATTCCGCCTTTCCAGTCGAATGCGACCGTTCCCGTGCCGGCGCCGACCGCGCCCTCCTGCACTGGACCTGTCTTCGCAGCTTCGATCGCCTCAATTGCATGCGCGGCCGTCACATGCCGCCCGCGAATATCATTGAGAAATCCATCGTTGGTCTCGCCGACAACGGCATTCACGGAACGGACCTGCTCGTTACCGGGCTGCCGCAATGTCCATTCGATTGCACCTGCCGCCGCCTCGGGCACATTGAGCGTATTGGTGAGCAGGATCGGTGTTTCGAGTTCGCCGAGTTCCTTCACCTGTGTGGATCCCGTGAACTTGCCGTAGGCATTCCCCACGGCGAAGCCCGCCGGTACCTTGTCCTGGTACATGTTGCCGCCGTGCGGAAGGATCGCTGTCACGCCGGTGTGGACCTTCGTCCCGTCAATCAGCGTGACTTGTCCGACCTTCACGCCCTCCACGTCGGTGATCGCATTCAGCGGTCCCGGCGCGAGTATCCCGAACGTGATGCCGGCTTCGCGGGCGCGCGTGCGATGCTCCGCGGCGCCGGCGGTCCCGGTCATCAGCAGCAACAGCAACAGCGAGAGAAAAGCAGCGCGGACATGCACCGCGGCATCATTGTCGGGCCGCCGCGCCTTTGTCGAGCGGCACTCAGTAGCGCGTCATGATGGATTCGCGGGCGGCGCGATATTCATCCGGCGTGACCCGCCCATCGCCATTCGCATCCGCGATCTTGCGAAACTCGTCGGCCGCCCGCTGCGCCTCGGCCGGTTCCAGCAGGACATCGTGGTCGGCATCGTAGAATTTGAGCGCCCAGTTCATCAGCACCCAGTCGCGCTCGAACAGCTGCTGCGCTGCCGGCGCGACCTTCAGGCTCGCCTGCACCGGCTGTCCACTCGCGGGCACGGCAGCAACTGCCAGAATCGCCAGCGACATCGAACGAAGCATCCCACGCACTCCTCGCCACCCGCGCCCGCACAAACGCGCGGAACGGCCGTGCGGTTCAGGGGAAAAGCTTCAGCTCGCGGGTGTCCGTAATCCGGCGCGACTGCGATAAAGGTTTTGAAATTGGCGGAGCTCTTCCGCCGGAATATCCGAGACGGCGGCGAAGTTCAGTCCATCCTCGCTCCATTCTTCAAGCGCGAAGCCGTCCTGAATGGAAGACCTGGTGGGGCGGCTTTCCCCCGGCCATACGAACACATTCACGGTGTGCAGTCGCCGGTGGTAGACGATGGCCGCGACTGTCTTGCCGTTCACTGAATCGAGGCGCCCGCCGGCAAGCGGGAAACCCTCGTCAGCCAATTCCGGTACCGGCGGCGCAAAGTCGATCTTCCCGTTGAACCACGGCTTCACGATGTGCTGGTTGGTTGTTTGCACATCGGTCAGGTGGCCTGGCTGCAGGGAGCGCACGTGGCTTGAAATAAGCTGACCATCGAGCGACGACTGCTGCTGTGCCGGGGTGACGAATGCCACCATCGCGAGAGAAGCGGCCAGTGCTCCCGCAACGCCCGGAGCGAGCCATCCCGGCAGGCGCTTCGGGATTGCTCTTTTGGCTGCAAGGTCTGGAAGCGCGAGGACTTTGGTCCTCAGCGACTCCGGCGCGGCTTGCCGCACTCCCTCGCCTCGCAGCAAGGACCGTATTGCGGAAAGTCGTTCGACCTCCTGGCGGCAGTCCTCGCACCGAAGCATATGCGCCTCGATCAGCGCGGTGTTCGCGGCATCGAGCTCGCCGTCGACGAGGGCGCCCAGCAGCAATTCCTGGTCAACGCAGGCGGGCATCTATTTCACGCTCCTTGATTGTTCACTGGCCGCTTTCGCTTCTGGCAGCAATTCGGCCGCGAGCATGGAGCGTCCGCGTGATAGACGTGACATCACGGTGCCGATCGGGACACCGGTGACCTCCGCGATTTCGGCGTAGGAGAGTTCCTCGATCTCGCGCAGGACAATGGCTTCGCGAAAAGGCTCGGGCATTGCCTCGATTGCGTTGCGGAGCCGGTTGATCTCAGTCCTTCGGATCACTTCGTCCTCGGGCGAGGGTGAAGGATCGGGTTCCTCCTCCATCTGCAACGCCTCATGCTCGCTCAGGCTGCTCTCATGCACCACGAGGGAAACCGCGCCACCGGAACGAGACTGTGCGCTCCGACAGCAATTGCGCACGATTGCGAACAGCCATGCCCGGGCCGACGGGCCGCGGAACTGAGCGAAGGCGCGGAATGCGCGCACATACGAGTCCTGGACGATGTCCTGGCTGAGGATGGGGTCGCGGGTCAGATAGCAGGCAAGGTTATACGCGCCGTCGAGATGCGGCAGGATCAATCGTTTGAACTCGTCGATCCGGCCGACGCCGGGGGAGACTGATCCCCGCGCCGCATCGTGGACGGCCGGCCGTCTGAAGAGGAGGGGGGCAATCTTTTTCACCGCCTTTTCGACCAATCCGTCATGCCTTGACGATGATGGTGCCCGTCATGTGCGGGTGAATGGAACAGAAGTAGCCGAATTGGCCGGGTTTTGCGAAGGTGAAGGAGAAACGGTCTCCGGTGTCGAGCACCTTCGACTTGAACACGCCATCCTTGGAAACGACGGTATGTGGGATGTCGTCGCCGTTGGTCCACGTGACCGTCGTGCCGAGCTTCACTGTCGTCACTGCCGCGTTGAATGTGAAGTTGCCGATTTGAACGCGTGCAGTCGCCGGTGCTGGCGCTGGCGCTGCTTTCGTCATCACTGAAACCGTGGACAACATCAGCGCGCTCGCGACGAGCGTAGCGGCCTGAAAGGTCAACATCTTGAACGGACGAGTCATTGGATTTCCTTCGGGGGCTCAGGGGGCGAGCGTGGAGTCGACGAGGGCAATGCGATCATGGCCGCGCACGAAGATCGCATCGGTGATACCGAGCATCTCGTGCAGCTGTTCGGGCGGAACCTTGAGCGGGCCAGGTGACGGCGCCGTTCCGGGTGCCGGCTGAGGGAAAGCGGTCGAGCGCGCCGTGTGGAACGCGATGCGCCCTTCAACCTTCTGCGTGATCTGATGGATGTGCCCGTTGAGCACGGTCACCGACCCGAAGCGCGCGAGCAGCTTGAGCGCCTGCGTGGCATCGTCCGTTCCCCAGCCCCAGTCGGCATAGACCGTCCACAGTGGGATGTGCGCGAACACGACGATTGGCGTCGACGAGGACCGGTTGGCTAGATCGCTTTCGAGCCATTTGAGCTGTTCGGCGCCGAGGTTCCCCATTCCGCCGGGCTTGAGATCGGCAACGTTCACGAGGGCGACAAAGTGAACACCGCGATGATCGAAGCTGTACCAGCCCGCCCCCTGGCTCCCCTTACCAAAGCGGCCTAGGAACGCCTTGCCGCCGTCCGGATCGAGCATGTCATGCTCGCCGGGAACGAAGAATATCGGCAGGCCCGTGGCCTTCAGCATCTGGTCCGCGTCGTCGAACTCCTCGTCCCTGGAGAGTTGCGAAACGTCGCCGGTGTGGATGATGAAGTCCGGCTGGACCGGAAGCGCTTTGACCTTCGCGATCGCCTCCTGGAATGTTGCTCGCGCGTCAGAATTCGGCGGCTTGTTGAATCCGATGTGGCTGTCGCTCAGCTGGACGAAGGTGAATGGTTTGGTGGCGATCCGACGAACGGGTGACGCGAGCGCGCTGTCTAGTCCGATCGAGTTCGCAAGCCCGCCGTCGAAGGCGAACAGCGCGCCCGTCCCGGCCCATGCCATGCATTTGAGAAATCCGCGCCGGTCGCCGGGAAGTTCGTCATCGTGCATCGGCTCGTCCTTTCTTTGGGCTTGCGATGCGATGACTTGCGTGCCGGCGCCTTTATTCCCGGCGGCGTGTTTTTTTTGCTCGCGCTTTCGAGCATCGTGCGCTCGTGTTGCGCATCCAAATCAGTGGAAGGGGACGTTCGGCGGGACTAGGCGCTTGTAATGCTTACTATCGCGCTCCTCATCATCTCGAACATCTTCATGACAATCGCCTGGTACGCGCAGCTGCGCTTTCCATCCTGGTCGATCGCGACCGCAATCATGTTCGGATGGGGTTTTGCGTTGCTCGAATATTGCTTCGCCGTTCCCGCCAACCGCATCGGCTACGCGCATGGCTTCACTGGCGGGCAGCTGAAGATCATCCAGGAGGTGATCACGCTGACCGTCTTCGCGGTGTTCGCGACAATCGTCCTCAAGGAGCCGATCGGCTGGCGCTATCTCGGGGCCTATTTCTGCTTGGTGGGAGCGGCCGCTTTCATGTTCGTCGGGCGGGCATGAACGGACGCTTCAGCCGCGCGGGGTAAGGGCTCCTCGCACGGCCTTTTCGAGCGCATCGGCCCGAAATGGCTTGGCAAGCAGCGGCGCATCCGGCGCGATCCGTTTGACCGCGTCGGTTTCGCTGTAGCCGGAGACGAAGAGGATTGGTTGGTGTGGGCGCTTGTCGCGGATCTGGTTGGCGACTTCGGCGCCCGACATGCCTGGCATGATGAAGTCTAGGACAACGAGATCGGGCGTTTCGCGCTCGATCTTGGCGAGACCTTCGCGCCCGCTGCTCGCTTCGCGCACGCGATAGCCGCGCTCCTCGAGCGTCGCCGAGATGAAGCTGCGGACGTCCGGATCGTCATCGATGACGAGGACCGATACCGGCGCCAGCGGAACCGCCGCCCCCGCCGGCTCTTCGATCCGTGTCGCCGCTTCAACAACTGCTTCTTCCGCCTTGCGGAACATCAGCTTCACCGCCGTGCCCTGGCTTGGCGCACTTTCGATGCGAGCGGTGCCGCCGGATTGCTTCGCCATGCCGTAGACCATCGACAAGCCGAGGCCCGTACCCTTGCCGACCTCCTTCGTCGTGAAGAAAGGCTCGAACGCGCGCTCGAGCACTTCCGGCGGCATGCCCACGCCGGTGTCGCTGATCGTCAGTTCGATATAATCGCCATCCTCCAGCTCCGGATGGCCCTCGACATGGACCGGTCTGGTCGCGAATTTGAGAATGCCCCCTTCGGGCATGGCATCCCGTGCATTGATCGCGAGATTGAGGATCGCGACTTCTAGCTGCGTCGGGTCGGCCATCACGGGCATCATTGCTTCGTCGAGATCGAAGCGCTTCTCGATTCCTGGCCCGAGCACGTTCCGGAGCAGCGGACGCATGTTCTGGATGAGCGGCGCAACGTAGGTCGGCGTGACTTCAAGGCGCTGCACGCGGCTGAATGCGAGAAGCTGGCCGGTGAGGCGAGCGCCGCGCTCAGCCGCCGACAGCGCATTTTCGGCGTAGCGCTTGAGCTTCTCGTCTTCGGCGCGCTTGGCGATGATGTCGAGGCCGCCGACGACGACGGTGAGCAGGTTGTTGAAGTCGTGCGCGATGCCGCCGGTCAGCTGGCCGAGCGCCTCCATCTTCTGGCTCTGCCGCAGCTGCTCCTGAGCGGTCTTGAGCTCGGTGATGTCGCGCGCCTCGAACAGCAGGTAGATGACCTCACCCTCGGCATCGCGCACCGGCTGCACGGAGACGTCGAGGTAAGCGGTCGAGGCGCCGTCGCGGTCCAGCCGCACCTCCTGCTCAAAAATCCGGCCCGCGGCCGCCTGCTTCACCGCCTTCTTCATCAAGGCGACATGCTGCGGATAAGCCTGAAGCGTTGGCGACTGCCAGATCTTCCGCCCGACCGCCTCGCGGGCATCGGTCACTCGCCACGGCGCCTGCTTGCGGTTCGTTTCCACGACGGTGCCGTCGGGTTCCATGAGGACCAGCACTTCCAGAACCGTGTCGAAGATCGACCGGAACCGCGCCTCCGACAGCGCCAGCTCGTGGGTCTGCTCGCCGACCTGCCGCCGAAGCTCCAGCTCCGCCTCCTTGGCGAGGGTGATGTCGGTCGCGACCCCGATGAACCCCACCAGCTCCCCGTCCGCGCCGAAGCGCGGCTGCGATACGGAGCGGAGCCAGCGATACTCCCCGTCCGCGCGAAGATAGCGGCCCTCCAGGGTGAACGGCTTCAGCGACGCTTCCCCGGCGATGCTCTCGGCAACGATGCGGTCATGGTCGTCCGGATGGATCCGCTCGCGCCAGTCGAGCGTCCGCGCCTTGTCGCGCGGCAGGCCGGTGAACTCGACATAGCGGTCGTTGACGAAATCGCGCATCCGGTCGAGCCGGGTCACCCACATCATCGCCGGAGCGGAATTGGCGATCCGGCGGAAGCGCTCCTCGCTCTCGCGGACCGCCTGCTCGGCGACGCGCTGCTCGGTCACGTCGGTGACGATGATCACCACGCCTTCGACCTCGCCGGTTTCCGGATTGAGCCAGGGCACGTAATCGCTCTGCGCCGCGAGCACCCCGCGCGCCGGATGGTCGAAGGTCGAGGCGAAGAACTTGCGCTCGCCCGCCAGCGCGGCCTCGAGCAGGGGCTTGCGCTCGGCATAGGCCCTCTCGCCGATGATCTCGCGCATGTGCCGCCCGATCATCTCCCGCCGCGGCCGCTCGAACCAGTCGGCGAGCGGCTTGTTCATGAATCGGTACCTGAGGTCCCGGTCGACGAAGGCGGTCATCACCGGCACCAGGTCCGCGAGCGTCAGCAGCCCCGGCCCGGTGAACATCGCGGACGGCAGCTGAAGCGGAAGCGGCGGCTCGTTCAGAGCCGGCGCGGCCTTCCCCTTCGGCTTTTTCGTGGACATGCCCCCATCAGCCATCCGCTTATGATTCCCCGAATTTTCGCAAGAGTCGATTCAACCAGGTTGGCTGCCGGACGGCAGTTCGGGAATTTAATCTCGGGGGGCAGGGATTGTTCCGGGTGCATCGGGCCGCCCCTTCTCGGCGGCTCGCAAACCATTAATCTGTATCAATGGTTTGGCCGTTAACGACCAATAAGATGCCAACATCGGTTGTTGATTCGTTTTGCGTAACAGGGGAATCCTAAAAACTTCCGATTGCTCGGCCGGCCAGTTATGCGCCGCCGGCTTGGGTTAGTACCCGCCGCTTGGTCCGCTTTAACCGGCGTCGGCATGGGGGCGGCCACTCCCGCGGCCGTCCCCAAATCTATCTTGCGCACCAATTTGCGCTCCTGCGAAGGCAGGAGCCCAGGGTCTTTTCCTTAGGGCTGGGTCCCTGCCTCCGCAGGGACACGGCGTGCGCTCCTAGATCAAGGTTGGATAGAGGTCCTGCCAATC
>JBEDUM010000129.1:0-4602 GCA_040414585.1 Sphingomicrobium sp.
ATGCCGAGGTCGGTGAAGCGATCGCTGTAGCCGCTCGAGCGATCCCGTCCGGGAAAGATCGCAGCCTTCAGCGCGAACGCTCCTGCCTCGAACGTCCCTCCACCGAGATCTGTCTGGAACGCGGCCCGGCCATAGGGGGCAATTCCATGGATCTTCCCCGGATCATCGGGATCCGCGCCGAGCCAGCTTAAAGTCCCTCTCGATGGAGTGCTGTATCCACCGGCTTCCAGATAGAATTTGGAATCGAGCCAACCGTAAGCGCTCAATCCTAAAACGGCTTGTCCGAGTCCTCCCGCGATCAGCGGAGCCGCATCGGGAGCCGGAGCATAGTCGGAGTCCGTATATGGGTAGCCCCAGCCGGGCAGCGTGTTCCAGGAATCCTGGATCGTCGGATTGTTGTTGATCGTCAGGCCGTAGACGAGGTCCTTGCCGCCAAGCTTTCCGGTATTCACCACGCGGAGGTCGAGGTTGTCCCACGCCCACGCCTCGTCGGCGCCCGAGTAGGTGACTTGTGCAAAGCCGCCGAGGTGCGAGCCAACGCCGCCGGCAAGGAAAAAGCTGCCCTCGTCGAACGACGTATTGTTGTTCCTCTTCGCATCCTCCGTCGGCGGTTCGTCCTGGGCCTTGTTGGTGTGGACGTAGGATGCAACTGCCATTGCCGAAAGCGGCACGTTGAAGCTTTTTGCCCGGAGCGTGTAACCGCCGAGCTTGAATTCGCGTCCAAACTTGGTGAGCTGCGGGCCGAAGCCGCCGACATGGCAGGCAGCACAGGGCTGGCCGGTTTGTTCGGCAAAGGCGGGCACCGCCTGCGCCGGTCGAGATGACAAGATCCCGGCAGCAGCCACGAGTGCGCCCCCAGCGAGCCATACGCAACCGATGATCTTGTACGTCGAATTACCCGAAAGAGCGACGGAGTCGCCGTTGGAACAAATCGCCATCGAGGTTCTCCCTCCGATCGCGCTTATTGTTGTTGAAACGACGCCCGTCGGAATACGCAAAGTCACGTAGCGGCGATCCGTGGTCGGCGCTGCTGAGAATGCATCCTCAGGGAATCTACTTATTTGCCGCGGCCATTTCGTGGGGCACCAAACGGCCATTCCACTCGACGCGGAGGACCATCATGTCCGATCCGAAACCGCCTTTCGCTCCCGCTTTATCGAGACGAACTTTCCTGAAGGCCGCAGCGGTTGGCGGTGCGGCAATGGGAACCGCGTTCGTCGCTTCACCTGCCTCTGCGGCGAAAGTTCCGCAAAAATCCGTCAGCTACCAAACGACGCCGAAGGGCAACCAGCGCTGCGATAATTGCGCCCTCTGGCAAGCGCCGTCGTCATGCAAGCTGGTCGACGGGACGATCGATCCGGCAGGCTGGTGCACTCTCTACAAGAAGAAGTGAGCGCCTTCGTTTGAGGAATCCCGGAAGCAGCTTGACTTCAAGTCGCGGCGCTAGAAGCATGCGAACAAATCAGGCGTGCGAGGGAACGCATGGTTGAACCGCCTTATCCGGAATCGGCCCACGACTATGCGGGCGATTCAGAGGAACTGGAGCGGCTCGAGGCCGCGATGGACGAAACACCAAGGGGCGCTCTCGTCGTTTCAGCAATTGCAGTGGGGTTGCTGTTGGTCGGCTGGCTCGGCCTCTATTTCCTCGTCTTCCTTCCGCGGGGGCCGGTCGGCTGATGCCAATCAATGAAAGCGCAATACTGAAGTCCGAGCTGCGCTGGGCGATTGTCGTCGGCGGGATCGTGGCCGTGATCCTGATCGCAATCCTCTATGCGGCTTTGGCGATGCACATCAATCCGCCGTCGAACCGCGAATATGTCGACCCGAAGACGCTGCATCTTTCGGCGGAGTTCACAGAGGCAAACCTCGGCACGCGCGTTGATCCCAACGGTCAGATCGTTGCGCGAGTTATTGCAACGCAATTCGAGTTCGTGCCGAATTGCATCGTTCTGCCAGCTGAGCGCGATGTCACTTTGCGCTTTACGTCGCCTGACGTGATTCATGGCATCTTGGTCAGCGGCACGAACGTCAACACGATGATCGTGCCCGGCTATGTCGCTCAAGTCCACACGAGGTTCACGAAGACCGGCGACCTCCTGATGCCTTGTCATGAATTCTGCGGCCTCGGCCATAGCCAGATGCTGGCCACGGTGCGCGTGGTTCCGCCTGAAGCATTCCGACCTAAGCCCGATGGAAGGATCGCTTGTGGCAACCCTCGCTAGGCCAGCTTCGGCAGCGACTCCGGGCCGCACCGAAGCCGCCGGTCTTCAGACAAGCCGGCTAGTTCAGGCGCACATCTGGGTCGCGATCGCGGCGTTCGGCATCGCCTGTCTCTTGGGGGTCTGGCAGATGTGGGCGCGGAGCCCACTGACGGCGCCCTATCACACTGCGGCCAATTACTTCCGGTCGGTCACGCTGCACGGTGTGTCGATGGCCTATGTGCTCACGACCTTCTTCATCATGGGCTTCGGCTATTATGTCGCGGAAACCGCGCTTAGGCGCCCGCTGCCCGGCATCACCTGGGCATGGGCCGCATTCTGTATGGGGATCGTCGGCACGCTGATGGCGGCGCTGTCGGTCATCAGCGGTAACGCGTCGGTGCTGTTCACTTTCTATCCGCCGCTGACCGCCACGCCTTGGTTCTACATCGGCCTCGTGCTGGTCGTTGTCGGGTCGTGGATCTGGTGCCTGCTGATGATCTTCGCGATGCGCTCGTGGAAAGCGGCAAACCCAGGCCAGCCTGTGCCGCTGGCGATGTTCGGGACCGTCGCGAATGCTGTCATGTGGCTGTGGACGACCGTCGGCGTCGCTGCCGAACTCCTGTTCCAGGTCATTCCGGCCGCATTCGGCTGGACGCAGATGGTTGACGTCGGCCTGTCGCGGACTCTCTTCTCCTGGACGCTTCACGCGATCGTCTATTTCTGGCTCTTCCCGAGCTACATTGCGTTTTACACGATGTTCCCGCGAGCCGCCGGTGGACGGCTTTTTTCGGATACGTTGGGCCGCCTCGCCTTCATTCTGTTCCTACTCTACTCACTGCCCGTCGGACTGCATCACCTGTTCATGGATCCGGAGCATTCGAACGGGTTCAAGTTCCTGCAGATGTTTTTGACCGCGCTGGTGTCGGTGCCGACCTTGCTCACCATCTTCACGATCACAGCATCGGCGGAAATCGCCGGGCGGATGCGCGGCGGCAAGGGTCTGTTCGGCTGGATCGGCGCGCTTCCGTGGGACCGGCCGATGGTGCTCGCGACGGGTCTCGCCTTCCTCATGCTGTTCTGGGGCGGAGGCGGGGGCCTCATCAACATGAGCTACGGAATGAATGCGATGATCCACAACACGAGCTGGGTCACCGCGCACTTTCACCTGATCTTCGGCGGCACGGTCGTCATCATGTACCAGGCGATCTGCTATTCAATCTGGCCCAGCATGACCGGCCGTCATTGGGTAGACCTGAAGCCGCTGCGACTACAGTTGTGGCTCTGGTTCATTGGCATGATGGTGATGACCCTGCCGTGGCACTGGCTCGGCCTGCAGGGGCAATGGCGGCGTGTCGCAGCGTTCGATTATTCGAACCCCATCATACACTCCTGGGGGCCGTGGGTGATCGTCAGCCTGATCGGGGGGATCATCCTCGCCGTCAGCGCGCTGTTGTTCCTTTACAATCTCGCTTCACTTTACCGCCGAGGCGTCACCGGCTCGCCTGCAGCCATCGAATATGCGCGCGCTGTTCACGAGCCGGATCGCGTGCCTGCATCGCTCAACGGCTTCGGCCTCTGGAACATCCTCGTCGCTCTTCTGATGCTGCTCGCCTACGGCTGGCCGATCGCGCAATTCTTCGTCTACCCGCCGCCTGAGGCGATGGTGCACAGGCTCGGCTGAGATGGCGGAAACCCTTCCCGACTCGCCGCCAGACCAGCGCGCAGTTGATCGCCCGTGGCGCGTCCGCGCGACAGCCCTGGTGGTAAGCGCGGTTGCAGTGGGCGCATTGCTTGGCTTCGTCATCATCCCGGCAGGACAAAAGAGCGGAGCGAACCTCACGATGCGGCATGCGATGGCGCGCGCCGCAGGCCTCGCGCCGGGCTCCCCGGCAGTGCGGCAACCGCTCAGCACCGCCACATCCATTCCAGTCAGCACAGTCAGCTGGGACCCGCAGGTGCTGAGGATCCTTGCCGGGGGAAAAACCGATCGCGGTGCGCAGATCGCCTCCCAGACATGCGCCGCCTGCCACGGCGACAAGGGGCTTTCGCCGAGTATCGGGCCGGGCCCAGCTTTCCCCAGCCTTGCCGGGCAAAGCCCCTACGCGATCTACAAGCAGCTCGACGATTTCCGCAGTGGTGCCCGCGTCAATCCACAAATGACGCCTATGGCGCAAACGCTCGATGTGGCCGATCTCGCAAACGTGGCTGCTTATTATGCCGCCGCCTCCAAGGAATATGCGGCGATCGGAAACCGCGAGCTGCTCGGCGATCCGGAGATCGAGAAGCTCGCGAATGAAGGCGACAGCCACCGCCGGCTGCCCGCATGCCTTGCTTGCCACGTGAACAATGCGGGCGGCCCAATTGAAACGCCCGTGATCACCGGCCAGGGCAAGGACTATTT
>JBEDUM010000130.1:0-4590 GCA_040414585.1 Sphingomicrobium sp.
TGCCGTGGATCGCGGCGGCCGGTGAATTAAAGACCAAGCCGACCCAGCAGTCCGTGCGCGAGCTTTCCAGCCTCGGTGTCCAGCCGGATGTCCTGCTGTGTCGCTGTGACCGGCCGCTGCCCGATGCGGAGCGGGAAAAGATCGCTCTTTTCTGCAACGTGCCCAAGTCGGCCGTGATTCCCGCGCTCGACGCGCGAAACATCTATGACGTGCCGCTCCAATACCATGCGGGCGGCCTCGACGATGAAGTCCTCCGCGCATTCGGGGTCGACGACGCGCCAGCCCCGGATCTCAGCCGCTGGACCGAGATCATGGACCGCATCGACCATTTCGAAGGCGAGGTGAATATCGGGGTCGTCGGAAAATATGTTGGGCTTCCCGACGCCTACAAGAGCCTCCGCGAAGCGCTGATCCACGGCGGCATCGCCAATCGGGCGAAGGTCAACATCCAGTGGATCGACGCTGAGCTGTTCGAGCATCCGGATGCAGAAGTCGCCGCCGAACTCGAGCCGCTTCACGGCATTCTTGTCCCCGGTGGCTTTGGGGAACGCGGGAGCGAGGGCAAGATCGCTAGCGTGAAGTTCGCCCGGGAGAGGGAGATTCCATTTTTCGGCATCTGCCTTGGGATGCAGATGGCGTGCATTGAGGCCGCGAGGAACCAGGCCGGGATCGCGGAAGCGTCGACGACGGAATTTGGCGAAACTCCGGAGCCGGTCGTCGGCATGATCACCGAATGGATGAGCGAGGAGGGGCTTCAGAAGCGCGCCGCCGGCGGCGATCTCGGCGGAACGATGCGGCTCGGCGCCTATCCGGCAAAGCTCGACGGAAACAGCGTCGTGCGCTCGATCTACGGCGCGGACCTTATCAGTGAGCGGCACCGGCACCGCTACGAGGTCAACGTCCACTATCGCGATGCGCTCGAAAGCTCTGGCCTGATCTTCTCGGGAATGTCCCCCGACGACCAGCTGCCGGAAATCGTCGAGCGGCCCGACCATCCATGGTTCATCGGCGTCCAGTTCCACCCCGAGCTCAAGAGTCGCCCGTTCGAGCCGCATCCGCTCTTTGCCGGGTTCGTCGAAGCCGCCCTGAAACAAAGCAGACTGGTTTGATCTCAGTCGTTTAGCGGACGCTTCACTGTCTCATCAGTGGCGGACTTACTCAATTGTTGGTAAGTTGAGAGCCGTTCTCGGAGGGAGAACGGTCATGCGTTGGCTATCCATGCTTGTTGTTGCGATCGGTCTGAGTGGACAGGCTCCTGCGCCAGGAACGTGCGGCCCCTGGGTTCCACAGACCAATGGAACCAAGTGGCGCATGTGCACTGATGCCCAGAATCAGCAATATTGCGAGCTGAAGACGGGCAGCAAGGTGACCCGGATCATCTGCCCGTAAGCATTACGCAAGCAACTGCTTGGCTTTCCGCCGTTGGAACGGCTCCCTGACTTCGTCCGTTACGGGCCCGAATCACGAATGGGAAGGAAAGCGACATGCTGCTGACGATTGCGATCATCATCCTGATCTTGTGGGCTCTCGGGTTCCTGGCGTTCCATGTCGCGAGCCCGCTCATCCATCTCTTGCTGGTGATTGGCGTGATCGTGCTCATCGTCAATTTCGTGCGTGGCCGATCAGCAGTCTGACGCTCTGACGTCAGGCTCAAGCGTTGCGGGGCCACGTTAACGCCCCTAGATGCTTGGCATGACGAACAGCATTTCGACGCGCGTGGCCGTGCTCGGCTCAGGGCCGGCCGGTTACACCGCTGCGATCTACGCCGCGCGCGCCGGTCTCAATCCGATCGTAATCCAGGGAATCCAGCCGGGTGGACAGCTCACGACCACCACGGACGTCGAGAATTATCCCGGATTCCGCGACGTCATCCAGGGTCCCTGGCTGATGGAGGAGATGCAGGCGCAGGCCGAGCATGTCGGCACCAAGGTCATCTGGGATCACATCACGTCGGTGGATCTGTCGAGGCGTCCGTTTCGGCTCACCGGCGACGGGGGTGCCCAATATATCGCCGACGCGCTGGTGATCGCGACCGGCGCACAGGCAAAATGGCTCAACCTGCCGTCAGAAGAGCATATGAAGGGCAGGGGCGCATCGGCCTGCGCGACCTGCGACGGGTTCTTCTATCGCGGGAAGAAGGTCGCAGTAATCGGTGGCGGCAATACCGCGGTTGAGGAAGCGCTCTACCTCACCAATCACAGCCATGACGTCACCCTGATCCATCGCCGCGACAGCCTGCGAGCGGAGAAAATCCTTCAGGACCGGCTGTTCGCGAATCCGAACATCAAGCTCATCTGGGATTCCGAAGTCGTGGAGTTTGTCGGCGGCGGCGATCCCGAGGCGCTCGTCGGCCTCGACGTCAGGAACCGGCTCACGGGCGAAATCATGCGCGTTCCGGTCGAAGGCGCCTTCGTCGCGATCGGCCACAAGCCCGCGACGGAGCTGTTCGTCGGCAAGCTCGATCTCGATGAGGACGGTTATATACAGGTCGATCCGGGCAGCACCCGCACGAGCGTTCCGGGCGTGTTCGCCTGCGGCGACGTCATGGACAAGATCTACCGCCAGGCGGTGACCGCCGCCGGGACGGGATGCATGGCAGCTCTGGACGCCGAAAAGTATCTCGCTGCCATGGAGTATGAAGCGATCGCGGCGGAGTAAAGCCGCCGCCTCTACTCGGGATAGGTCGCCTCGACGAAATAGAGGCCATGCGGCGGCGCGTTGAGGCCCAGCGCGGCGCGATCACGCGATTCCAGAGCTTTGCCCATGTCCTTCGGGGTCCATTGGCCGCGACCGACGAGCGCTAGACAGCCAACCATCGAACGGACCTGATGGTGGAGGAAGCTGCGCGCCGCGGCTTCGACGTGGATCTCCTCACCCGCGCGGGTGACATCGAGCCGATCGAGCGTCTTCATCGGGCTGTCCGACTGGCATTGGGCCGAACGGAACGTCGTGAAGTCGTGACGTCCAACCAGCGGCGCCGCTCCCTCCTGCATCGCATTTACGTCGAGCGGCACGGCAATGTGCCAGACACGGCCCAGATCGAGCGCCGGCGGAGCGCGGCGATTGAGAATTCGATAGCGGTACCGCCGTCCAGTGCAGGAAAAGCGTGCGTGCCAGTCGTCAGCAACCTCGCTGACCTCGAGCACCGAGATCGGCTGCGGCCGCACCAGAGCGTTGAGTCCTTCTCGTAAACGGTGTGGCGTCAACGACTTCGTGACGTCGACATGGGCCGCCATCCCAAGAGCGTGAACCCCGGCATCTGTGCGGCCGGCGGCGGAAAACACCGCCTGTTCGCCGGTCATGCGCTTGAGAGCTTCCTCCAGCGTCTGCTGCACCGAGGGGCCGTGCTCCTGCCGCTGCCATCCCATGAACGGCCCGCCGTCATATTCGATCGTCAGCCGCCAGCGGGTCACGGAAGGATTGTGCCCTCTGGAATCGGGAAGCCGCGCAACAGCTCTCCTGGGGTCATGGGGGCTCGACCCGCTCGTTGGACCCTCAGCGGGCGGATGTAACCCGAACCGGATGCCACGTTCAGGCAGTCATCAAGCACCTCACCGGTCTTGCCTGACGCGTCGGTTCCAATCTCGACGTCGAGCAGTTTGATGCGCTCGCCACTGGCTTCGAACCAGGCGCCGGGCAAGGGCGCGAAGGCACGCACCTGCCGAGCGATCTCTTCGGCGGCCTTGCTCCAATCGATCCGCGCATCGGCCTTGTCGATCTTCTTGGCATAAGTCGCTCCGGCGATCGGCTGAGGCTCGGCCGGAGTCGGATTCTCCAGCCATTCGACGAGTAGCCTCGCGCCTAGATTTGCCATTTCGTCCGTGACTTCTCCTGCATTCTTGCCACGGATATCGAGCGTCTGCCGATGTAGCATCGGACCCGTGTCGAGGCCTTCGTCCATTTGCATGATGGTCACGCCGCTGATTTCGTCCCCGGCCAAGATCGCGCGCTGGATAGGCGCCGCGCCGCGCCAGCGGGGCAGGAGAGAGGCGTGGACGTTGATGCAGCCGCCCTTCGGCGCATCAAGGATCGGCTTCGGCAAGATCAGGCCATAGGCCGCGACCACGGCCAGATCGGCGTCCAGGGTGCGAAACCGCTCCTGCTCTTCCTCGTTGCGAAGCGTCCGCGGCGTCCGGACCTCGATCCCGAGCTCGTCCGCTCTCTCGTGAACGGCCGTCTTGCGCTCGCCCTTGCCGCGTCCTGCCGGCCGAGGCGGCTGCGAATAGACGGCGATGATGTCGTGACCGGCATCGATGAGCGCATTCAGGCTCGGCACAGCAAAGTCCGGCGATCCCATGAAGATGATGCGCATCGGGCCGCGTATGGCGAAGTGAGCTGAAATTTCCTACCTCAGCATTGCTGGATTGCTTCGTCACTGCGCTCCTCGCAATGACTGCATCCAGATCGTCATTGCGAGCGAAGCGAAACAATCCAGAGTGGCCAGTCAGGAAATCGAGATATTGAGCCAAGCGCTTGCGCGACTTCCGGGGCTCGGTCCACGGTCGGCGCGACGTGCCGTGCTCTACCTGATGAAGAAGCGCGAGAGCGCTCTCCAGCCCCTGCTCGCAGCGCTCCAGCAGGTCGCCGACA
>JBEDUM010000131.1:0-18846 GCA_040414585.1 Sphingomicrobium sp.
GGGTATCACCTGCGCGTTTGGAGCAGGCACCGGCTGCGCATCTGTAGCGGGACCCGGCTGCGCATCTGTAGTGGGACCCGGCTGCACGTCCGGAGCAGGAACCGACTGCATTTCCTGTACGGGTTGCGGTTGCAGGTCTTGCGCGCGCAGTTCCTGAGCCGCGAACGTGACGCACAAGATTGCAGCAATGATGAGGCGCTTCGGACGACTCATGTCGCTTGCCTCTGTTAACCGTCTGTCGGTAACGCGAAATAACCTAAGAAGTGATTGAGGCCAGTCGGGTAAGTTCCGGACCCAGTCCTCAGGGTGATGCGTGGGAAGGATCAGGGTCGAGCTATTGCGGACGCTCGTGCCTGCTGCGAGACCGAGGGAATGAGTTCGTCTGTGAAAGTTCGGCCCGCACGAGCCAGCGACCTCGACACACTCGGCACGCTCGGCGTCCAGCTGGTCGCCGAACATTACCATTTCGATCCCAAGCGATTTCTTGCTCCGACCGCCGCGACGCCAGAGGCTTATGCTCGTTTCCTCGGCTCGCAGCTTGAGCGTCCGGACGCCGTCTTGCTCGTCGCGGCGCGCGGCGATGCGGTGCTTGGCTATGCCTATGGAGAGGTTCAAGGAAACGACTACAAGGCGCTGCGGGGACCGGCCGGCGTGCTTCACGATCTTGTCGTCGATCCCGCGCATCGCGGGCAGGGCGTCGGCCGAATGCTCCTCGATGCCGCGCTCGCTGCCTTGGCCGAGCTAGGAGCGCCTCGAGTAGTCTTGTTCACCGCGGACAGGAACTCCGCCGCGCAGCGCCTGTTCGCGCAGGCGGGTTTCCGGCGGACAATGATCGAGATGACGCGGGAGCTCGACTGACCGGGTCAGTCGAGGACCCGGTAGAGGCGCATGATCCAGGCGATGAGATAGAGCAGGTACAGCGCCGCGAAGGCGAAATGAAACTTGCGGTTCCTGGTCCAGATTGCGACGGCGCAGAGTGCCAGCTCGATGCTGAGACGAGCCGGATATTCGGGTCCTAGCGACTGGAAATAGGCGGGGCCCTTTGCCAGCGTGTCGATGAGATCGATCGGCACCGTGCTCGCCAGCAGCCCAAAGAACCAGCCTCTGCGGGAAAGGAAATAATCCTCCCAGCTGGCATATTCGTCGATATTTTCGGGAATGAGCAGGGTCGCCATCAGGTAGAAGATGAAGGCGTAGATCAGGACGAAGACGAACAGCTCGAATGGCAGCGGCTGGATGCGAGCCAGCCCCAGCTCGAACCACCAGAAATGTACCGCCGAGAGAAGGACGACGCCGAGCCACAGCAGATGGGTGAGGTAAAGCTGCTTGCCCCGCGGATGCTGCATGAACGTGGCCAGACCGGCTAGAACGCGCGTCAGTCCAAGGCCGATGACAATGCCCACGAGCACCCGGACGTGTGTGAAGATATCCGGCTCAGTGACTGCCATCGCACCCCCTTTCGGGGCTTTTCATAGCATAACGGTTGTAGAACTCAGGCGCGTCGGCGGAGCGCCCAGATCAGTGCCGAGAGGCTGCTGATCAGCGCGGCAATGGCGACGAGCATTGCGGGATTGAGAACAAGCATCGGCGACTCTCCTGGTTCAATGTTCCCTATCCGTTCCCTTTTGGCAATAGGAAAATGCCTATGCAGGCGCTCGTGTGATTGCGGGTCCTTAAGCGGCCGCATGAGGTTAACTGCCAGCGAAAGTAGGATAATTTTCACTTATCCTTGTTAGCAGCGGTGCCCAGAGCAACACTAATTGGACGCGTAAGGGTGCCGACGCCACGCAAAGCCATCGGGCTGGCAAGCAGCCATGTGATCACCAGCTGCGCGACTGTCGCGGCGATGCTGATGTTTGTCGTCCTGGGAAGCCAGGTGCTGCCGCCGGCGTTCGGAGTCGCGCGTCTGCCCGCGGACGACGGCCTGAAGATGGCCTTTGTGCTCAACATTGCGATCATCCTGTTCGGATGGCGTCGTTCGAAGGATCTCAAGGAAGCGCTCGAGGCCTACGACAAGGCGGAGCGGCTCGCACAGCGCAATGCGAATACGGATCCGGCGACCGGGCTGTCCAATCGCCGCGAGCTGTTGCGCTCTGTTGAAGAAGCGATCGCCGCCAAGCGCTCGGCGGTTCTGTTCCTCCTCGACCTCGATCAATTCCAGCGTGTCAACGAGCTTCATGGCCATCTCGCCGGCGACCAGGTGCTCAAGTACGTCGCCGAGCTTGTGACGAGCGCGGCGCCGAAGGGCTCGTGCTGCGCGCGCATCGGCGGCGATGAGTTCGCGGTCCTGCTTGACGGCGACAATTTGAAGGCCGCGGAGAAACTCGCGGAATCGGTGCTCGAGCGCGTTGCCAATCCGATCTTTGCGGCCGGCGCGCAGGTACAAATCACGGCCTCGGTCGGTCTCTGCACGATAGCCAAGCTTGGAAGGCCGGAAGACGTTCTGCGCCAGGGCGACGTCGCCCTTTACGCAGCCAAGCATGACGGCGGGAATCGTTTCGCCTGGTTCGACCAGCAGCTCGATAAGGAGCTGACGGAACGCCTCGCGATGGAAGAGGACATGCGGGCGGGAATCGCCAGGCAGGAATTCGTGCCCTTCTTCCAGCCGCTGATCGACCTTGCGAGCCGAGATCTCGTCGGCTTCGAGACGCTCGCCCGTTGGCGCTCACCCAAGCGCGGCTTCCTCGAAGCCGAGGAATTCATCGGCATTGCCGAAAGCACAGGCCTCATCGGCCCGCTGACGATGTCCATCATCGAACAGGCTCTGAAAGAAGCGCGAACCTGGCCTTCGCACCTCAAGATCGCGGTCAACATCTCGCCGGTCCAATTCCGCGACGGACATCTTGCCGAGCAGATCATCAAGCTCCTGACCGAGAGCGGCTTCCCCGCTCACCGGCTCGAGGTCGAGATCACCGAGGCTTCGCTGCTCGAGGACCGCGACCAGGTCCTCACGATCATCAAGAGCCTCAAGAATGTCGGCGTCAGCGTCAGCCTCGACGATTTCGGCACCGGCTATGCAAGTCTCGCGCAGGTCAATTCGCTGCCCGTCGACCGCATCAAGATCGACAAGAGCTTCATCAGCACGATGGTGAAGAGCGAGCAGACGGCTGCCATCGTCAACACCATCACCAATCTTGGACATCAGCTCAACGTGCCGATCACCGCCGAGGGAGTGGAGTCCGAGCAGATCCGAAGCGAGCTCACCAGATTCGGGATGACCGAAGCGCAAGGCTGGCTGTTCGGCCGCGCCGTGTCCGCCGACAGCGTGCGCACCTTCCTTGGCCTCAGGGAAAAGGGTGGCGCCTCAGGCGGTCCCAGGGCGCAGGACGGCGAGGGCCATCGCTTCACGCCACGGATCAGGCGGAGATAGGTTCACCCTTCGAACTAGCGGGCGCGAACGCGGCCGCCACCTCATCGAGCATTCGCTGCTCCTGGTCTTCGTAACGCGGCGAGAAATGGAACGGCTCCAGCCGGCGCACGCCAGCACCTCTCGCGATTTCGCCGGTTGCCTTCGTCGTCAGGTGGGCGCGACTGCGTGCGATTGCTGCGTCTTCGGTGGCAAACCGGGCTTCGAGGAAAAAGGCGTCCGCGCCTTGGGCGAGTCCGACGATCGCCGCCCGGTTTGCGGGCGTGTCCGCGACATCCGTGACATAGGTGATCTTCTGTCCGCGAGTGACGGTCACCAATTCGCGCAAATCGCCGAGCGGCAGCTTCTGGCCAGTGTCCACCGCGATGGGAAGATCGTCCGGAGCGCCCGCAACGACCGCCGCCTTGAGCGCCTGCAGCCAATTGCCTGTCGTAAATCCCCGTTCCTCGACGCGACTTTTCCAGACGTTCACATGCGCCGGCTCCGAAATCGCGTACCCGATGCACAGCCCGTGATGCTCGAGAAGCGCTGTTTCGACTGTCAGGCCCGCGGCGTCGTACCAATCGCCCGGAATCTCGATCTGCTCTCGCTCAAAACGTCGCTTGAACCGAAAGCGCGCAGCCCTGTCGGGTCCATGCGCACCAATCTCCACAATCTCGAACAGCAGCTCGGTGTCGTATCGCTCGACCAGGTCCCAGTCGTAGGCGAGCAGCTTGTGCTCCACCCGTTCGGCGATCCCCGGAGGGCCGATCACTCGGATGACTTTCTCCCGGCCGATGTTGACACGCAGCAACGCATCGAAGCCGATGAAATGGTCGACGTGCATGTGGCTGACGAACAGGTGTCCCACCCGCAGCAGGTCGCGAGTGCTCAGGGCCGACAGGTCGCCGCAATCGAACAGCAAGGCGTCGCGCCGATGCAGCATCTGCACGAAAAGCGCTGGATCGCCGAAGCGTCCGTTGACGAGCGTGGGGTGAAGCGTCGGCGTCATCGCACTGGCGCCAACGACCATCGCGTCGACTGGTGCCCGAAGCAATTCTTAAGCGTCGCTATCCAAAGGTCGCGAGGCCGAAGAAGTCGCTTATTCCCGTCAGCAGGAATTGCATGCCGATGCAGACGAGAAGGAAGCCGAAGATCCGCGTCATCGCATCGATTCCTGACGGCCCGAGCACGCGCGCGAGCGAAGTCGCCGTTCGAAGCACCACCCAGGCAATCAGGATCGTGATGGCCATGCCAACGATCACGCCGGAATAAACGGCGATGTAATTTTCCGCATGATGAGCCTTGATCTGGGACGCGGCGGTGACCACGACCGAGATCGACCCCGGCCCGGCCAGGCTCGGCATGGCCAGCGGCGTGAATGCAATCTCCTCTTCAGCCGGCCTCAGACGCGGCATGCTGTTCGCAGGCGCAGGGAAAAGCATTCGAAGACCGATGACCGAGACGATCAATCCTCCGGCCACCCGGATGCCCGGTACGGATATTCCGAAGAAATCGACGATGGCGGCGCCCAGCAGCAGGAACAGCACCAGAATGGAAAAGGCGTAGACGCACGCCATCAGCGCTTGGCGATTGCGTTTCGCCGGTTCCATTTTGGCGCTGAGCGAGAGGAACAAAGGCGCAGTGCTGAACGGATTCATGATCGGGAAGAGGGCACCGACCGTCAGGGCAATCGCTTCGCTGAAAATGCTTGCCTGCGCCATGCTCGCTACGCTGTGAAGAGTTCCCTGCCCAAGGGAGTTTTCAGTTCGGCACGTTGAAACGAGCAATACCCTCTAACCCCGAATAGCGCCGGGTGATTGCACCCATTCATCGTGCCGCCGTCATCGCCCCTCAGGGATTCAGCTGATGGGTCGACGCGCTCAACAGGCGCATTTGCGCGACATCGAGGACTGGGAGGGATTCATGCGCACACCGGTGATGATTGCAGCCGCTCTCGCGGCGATTGCCGTTCGATCAGCAGCGGAAACCGGATCGCAGCATCATCACTGGTCTTATTCCGGCCACGACGGGCCTTCGCACTGGGGTCAGCTCGACGCTGCGTATCGCGCCTGCGAGACAGGCAAGACCCAGTCGCCGATCAACATCCAAACGAAGGACGTGACCCGGTCGGACTTGCCGCCCCTCGTCTTCAACTATCGCCCGGTGCCGCTGAGCATCGTCGACAATGGCCACACGATCCAGGTCAATTACGAACCTGGGAGTTCCCTGCTGGTCGGCGGCAAGAGCTACGAGCTGGTCCAGTTCCACTTCCATCACCCGAGCGAGGAGGAGATCGACGGCAAGCGCTTCGACATGGTCGCCCACCTCGTTCATCGTGATGCTCAGGGGCAACTCGCCGTCGTCGCGGTTCCATTGAAGCTTGGCCGCGACAATCCTCTGCTCGCGACGCTGTGGAGCAACCTGCCCAAGCAGGGCGATCACGGAGCCGCCGCACCGGCCTCCGCCGCCGCACGCATCAACGCAGGAGGCCTCGTCCCATCGGACCACAGCTATTACGCTTTCAGCGGTTCCCTGACGACGCCGCCGTGTTCGGAGGGCGTGCGCTGGATGGTGCTCAAGACGCCAATGGAAATCTCAAAGGCTCAGATTGCGGCGTTCGCCTCACGCTATCCGAACAATGCGAGACCGGAGCAGCGGCTCAACGGGCGTCACGTCCTCGCCAGCAAATAACGCGCTAAAGGACGCTGCGGAGCGTGATCATCGGTCCGCTCTGGTGCACGTTGTAAAGGAAGTCGCCGTTGCGGCGGTCGACCTTGTAGTACCGCCATCCGGCGCCAACGGTCATCTTGTGGTTGATCTGGTAGTTGATCGTTGGGACTGCCTGCCATGTAATCTTCGAGCCTGTGACGATTCCACCGAGGTCACCATAGAAAGAGAAGCTCCACTTGCCGCCCAGTGGTGCAGCGATGCGCGTGCCGATCAGCGGATCGAACCAGTTCTCTTTGGTGGAGCCCTCCGCCTCACGGTTCGGACCTTCGAGCTTCACCGAGGTATCGAACCAGTTCATTCGCCCTCCGGCGAGAAGGTCGACACTCACCGGTCCGTTGTCGACCACGCGATAGCCGCCGAGCAGGGTGATCTCCGAGGTCTTCGAATTGACCCGGACCTTGAGGAAATCGGGATCACGAACACCGAATCCCTCGCTCCCCCCGAGATGGATCCATGTCAGGTCTCCCAGGATGACGAAGCGGTCATGCCTCGCCTCCGCCGCGCCCATGAAAGCAAACTTGAAAGCCTTGAGAACCTTGCCGAACGGCAGGTTCAGCTCAACTGGCGGGAGCACACGGTTTATGTCGGTCGTTCCCCACGCGCCGGCGAACCAGATGTAGCCGATCGTCGCGAAATGCCATTTCCCGTCATTCGGGTTCGGAGCGGGCGCTTCGGTGGACTGCGCGGTCGGCGCAGACTGCGCTTCGGCTGGTGGCGGCGCCGCATCAGGGGGCGGGGCCTGCGCGTCGGGCGGAGGAGGAAGGGTCGGCTGCTCGTCGGCATAGGCTGCGGTTGCGCTGCCCAGAAGCAGCGGAACCAACGCGAGGCGGATCGAATGCTTCATCGGCATGGGGAGAACTTCTGAGGCATTTCCACTGTTGTTCTATCCGGGCTTTCCCTGATCTCGGGCCCCTTTGATGCTCGGGCCGATCGAATTCAGGACAGCAAGCAACGAAGGCCAGCTCATGGCCACCGTTCGGCTGCGACCTCGCCACACTGACCCCGGTAACAGCAGCAGGGTGACGGGCGGCGGAGCTCCTCCATCGGGGTTAGTCCGGAGAATTCCTAACGCAGATTGTGGTTGCTCTCTTATGTCGGCTCTACGACTCTCCTGTGGAGACGAATGACGCGGAGGGGTGGGCGCGGATTTGCCGCACGCAGGCGGTATTGACCTACGACCCAAAGACGCGGGACTTCCTGCTGGAAATGGCCGAGGAATATGAGGCGATCGCGGCGAGGGAAATCGCGCCAGATTCGGACGGTTCGGCGCGCCAGGACGTTGATGCGGACCGCCTCTTCGCCGCCGCCAAGATGAGGGCCGGGAAAGAGTCGTAGCGCTTCGCCGTTACGCCCCAAGCGAGAACAAATGAAAACGGCCCGGCTCGGGGGCTACCGTGTCGGGCCGGAGACATGACCGCGCGCGGGAAGCTCGACCAGGTCTCGCGCCGCGGCTACCGCACCCGATCAGTACGAGACAGCTACCGAAAGTTAGCTGCTCGAAAATCGCGTGCGAAACGTCCCGATGTGGGGCGGGTCCCCATCAACTCAGGCTTGCAGAGAGTCCTGGAAAGGACTGTTCGGCGTTGAAACTTGCCCCACAGGCCCCTCTAAGCTAAGGCGCGCGGCGTCCGGCGGGCGGAGATCCCCTCTGGGCAGCCCGTCTCAATTGGCGAGCGCGTACGGTGTTCCGGGCAACGACCGGCACCGGAACGCGCTTTTTCGTCATGGGGCTGTCCCGCTCGGAGCCGCTTGAAAGGACGCCTCCAGCGCATGGTGCTCTGGCGGCAGTGCATTGAACCAGGTCCGCTGTTGGAGCCTCGCCATGGTGGCGCGGCGCGGCAAGCGAATTTGAATACACGAGGAAACAACTTACTCATGGCAACCACGACATTCCCGACGCGCGACGATTTCGCGGAGCTCCTCAACAAAAGCCTCGGCGGAGAGAACGAAGCCTTTGAAGGCAAGGTGGTGAAGGGCACTGTCACGGGAATAGAGAACGACATGGCCGTGATCGACGTCGGCCTGAAGAGCGAGGGCCGGGTCCCGCTGCGCGAGTTCGCCGCGCCGGGCCAGAAGGCGGAGATCAAGGTCGGTGACGAAGTCGAGGTCTACGTCGATCGCGTCGAGAATTCGGCCGGCGAAGCGATGCTGTCGCGCGACCGCGCGCGCCGCGAAGCCGCGTGGGACAAGCTCGAGAAGGAGTTCGAGGCTGGCAACCGCGTCGAGGGCGTGATCTTCGGCCGGGTGAAGGGCGGCTTCACCGTCGATCTCGGCGGCGCCGTCGCGTTCCTGCCCGGCAGCCAAGTCGACATCCGTCCGGTCCGCGACGTCCAGCCTTTGATGGACATCCCGCAGCCCTTCCAGATCCTCAAGATGGACCGCCGTCGCGGCAACATCGTCGTATCGCGCCGTGCGATCCTCGAAGAGACCCGCGCCGAGCAGCGCAGCGGCCTCATCCAGAGCCTAACCGAAGGCCAGGTGATCGAGGGCGTGGTCAAGAACATCACTGACTATGGCGCCTTCGTCGACCTGGGGGGCATCGACGGCCTGCTCCACGTCACCGACATTTCGTACAAGCGCGTCAATCACCCGTCGGAGGTGCTGGGCATCGGCGACACGGTGAAGGTGCAGATCATCCGCATCAACAAGGACACGCAGCGCATCTCGCTTGGCATGAAGCAGCTCGAGAGCGATCCGTGGGAGGGCGCCGCGTCCAAGTATCCGGTCGGCGGCGTGTTCCGCGGCCGGGTGACCAACATCACCGAATATGGCGCCTTCGTCGAGCTGGAGCCGGGCATCGAGGGTCTGGTCCACGTTTCGGAGATGAGCTGGACCAAGAAGAACGTGCACCCGGGCAAGATCGTCTCGACCAGCCAAGAGGTGGACGTGAAGGTGCTCGAGGTGGACGAGGAGAAGCGCCGGATTTCGCTGGGCCTCAAGCAGGCGCAGGAGAATCCGTGGGCGGCCTTCGCCGAGAGGCATCCGGTTGGCTCGACCGTCGAGGGCGAAGTCAAGAACGCGACCGAGTTCGGGCTGTTCGTCGGCCTCGAGGGCGACGTCGACGGAATGGTCCACATGTCGGACATCGCGTGGGGCGTCTCGGGCGAGGAGGCGCTTCAGCTTCACCGCAAGGGTGAGACGGTCAAGGCGCAGGTGCTCGACGTCGATGTCGAGAAGGAGCGCATCTCGCTCGGAATGAAGCAGCTCGAGGGCGGCGGCGCTGGAGCAGGCAAGGCTGCCGGCACGGGCGCTGCTGTGGGCGGCGTACGCAAGGGCGAGACGGTCACGGTCGTCGTCCGCGCGGTCCAGGATGCGGGTCTCGACGTCCAGGTCGGCGACGACGGAGCGGTTGGCTTCGTCAAGCGCGGCGACCTTGGCCGCGACCGCGACGAGCAGCGTCCGGAGCGCTTCCAGGTCGGCCAGCACTTCGATGCAATGGTCATCGGCTTCGATCGTTCGAAGAAGCCGAACTTCTCCGTGAAGGCGCTTCAGATTGCCGAGGAGAAGCAGGCCGTCGCGCAATACGGCTCGTCCGACTCGGGCGCCTCGTTGGGCGACATCCTCGGCGCTGCCCTCAAGGAGAAGGCCGAAGCCACCGCGAAGACGACAAAGAAGAAGAAGTGACCAAGAAGGCGGCGTTTCTTTCGGGGACGCCGCCTCAACTTCCATCTTGCGTGAGACAAAGTTTCCTGACAGCCTGATTCACGAGCGGCTCCCGGTGCTTTGGGGGAGTAGGGAGCCGATGATCCTGCAGCGGGGTTACAGATGATCCGTTCCGAACTGGTGCAGAAGCTTTGCACCGACTTTCCCGACCTGACCCAACGTGAAGTTGAAGGTGTGGTCGGTGCCATTTTCGATTCCATTACCGATCAGCTGGCAAAAGGCGGTCGCGTCGAGCTTCGCGGTTTCGGCGCCTTTTCGACGCGGCAGCGCGACGGGCGTATCGGCCGCAATCCTCGCACCGGTGAGGCGGTCTCGGTGGACGCGAAGCGCGTGCCCTACTTCAAGCCGGGCAAGGAAATGCGCGAGCGCTTAAACCTCAAGGAAGTTACCGCGGAATAGCCCGGCTGGCTCCTACCGTCGCCGTGGCTGAACAAGCGGACGTGGCGGAACGGTAGACGCTGGGGACTTAAAATCCTCTTCCCGTAAGGGAGTGCGGGTTCAAATCCCGCCGTCCGCACCATCGCGACGCGGAGCCTGTCCGGGGGAACCGGCGAGCATCGCGATCCCAGCGCAGCGAAGGGCAGCAGCTAGGCCCTGACGAGACGATTTATTAATCGTGTACCGGTACGGCCAAACGTGTGGGCAGTGGCAAAGTATCTGGCGGCGGGCCGGTCGCGAATTCGCGTCTTGTGAATGCGCAGCGGGACGCGGTTGTCCTGACCGTGCTGATAACCGCGGTAATGCTGCTCATCTGGAACGGTAGCACCTTCTTCCAGCACCTTCGTATTGCCGGCGACTTCGGACCGGATGTGCGCATCGCGAGCACGGCGTTGACACTGAACGTCGCACTGATCCTGTTCGGATGGCGGCGCTATGTCGACCTTCAGCACGAAGCCGAATTGCGCGCCGAGCAGGAGCGGCGAGCAGCGGTCCTTGCAAGCACCGACCCGATTACTGGTCTCTATAACCGCAAGGGCTTCGCGGACCGTCTTGCGGAGCTATGCGGCCACGGGAAATCGAGCGGCTGCAACCTTGTGATCATCTCTTTCCAGGTTCAGCGCTTCAAGGCCGTCAACGATCAGCATGGCTATGAAACCGGCGACCGGTTGCTGAAATGTATCTCCGCCGCTCTTTCGGAGGAGCTTGGGTCGGAGGCGGTGATCGCGCGCCTGAGCGGCGATGAATTCGCAGTCGCGCTCGAGCTGACTCCTGCCGAGATCCAGAGGGCTGAAGAGGCAGCAGACGGCATCCTGCGCGCTGTTACGCGGCCCTTCATGTTCGAAGAAAGGATCATCCAGGTTGGCGGCTTTGCCGGGATAGCTTCGGCTCCCGCCTGCGATGCTCGAATCCCCGATATCCTTCGTCGCGCCGACATCGCCATGGACCACGCGCGAAGTGGGCGTGTGGCGCGGCCCGTCTGGTTTGATGCGGGCATGGAAAGGGCCCTCGTGGCGCAGGGAGAGATCGAGCAGGGGATACGCTTCGGCCTCGAGCACAATCAGTTCGTTCCGTTTTTCGAGCCACAGGTCGATCTCGCCAGCGGGCGGATCGTGGGCTTCGAGGTGCTCGCCCGCTGGAATCACCCGTTATCGGGCATCATTTCACCCGACGTCTTCATCCCCGTCGCTGAAGAAATCGGCCTGATCGGACGACTGTCCGAACAGGTGATCACGGAGGCGCTGCGTGAGGCATCGTCGTGGGATCCAGCCATCAAGATCTCGGTCAACATTTCTCCGGCTCAGCTCGCGGACGGATGGCTTGCCCAGAGGATCGTGCGGATTCTTTCGGAGACCGGCTTCCCGGCCGAGCGGCTCGTGATCGAGATCACGGAAAGTTCGCTGTTCGCGGACCTCGATCTCGCGCGGACGATTGTCACGAGCTTGAAGAACCAGGGCATTCGACTGGCGCTTGACGATTTCGGGACCGGTTTTTCGTCGCTGGCGCACCTTAGATCGCTGCCGTTCGACATCATCAAGATCGATCGCAGCTTTGTGAGCAACGTGAATGCGAAGCGCGAGAACAGCGCGATCATCCGCGCTGTCACCATGCTTGCCGGCGCTTTGTCGGTGCCTGTTTGCGTGGAGGGGATCGAGAATGAGAGCGCCTATGACGCCGTAGTCTCGCTCGGCTGCGCGATCGGTCAGGGCTGGTATTTCGGGAAACCCATGCGAGCCGATCAGGCGCGCGAACTGCTAGCGGCGCCGCGTGCGAGCAGCGGACCGCAGCCGCCTCTGTCGAGCGCCGTAAACGGCTAATCAAATCTCGTGAAAAATTGACGAACTGTCCCGCTACAGGACGGGTGCAGCCGAGTGCGCGTGAGTGGAGTTGTCGACATGGTAAAAACCGCGTTAAGGATTTGCCATGCAGCTCGCCCGACCAGCCATTGCTGTCGACCCACGCCACTTTGGACGAGGTCGCGCGCGCCACGGCGGAGCGATGCAAGCTGCGACGAGCAGCATCGGGGCCGACATCAAGCTCTTTGCTATGACTTTCCTCGCGGGCTTCGTCTTCGTTTCTGTCCTGATCGGCTGACTCAATCGCAGGCGAGATGCAGCTTCCAGCCGAGCCAGGCTGAAACAATGCACATTGCCGCCACAAGGAGGAGCTGACCCGTCGGACCGACGCCCACGCTGCTCAGGGCGAAAGCGAGCAAAGAACCGATCACCATCGCCCCTGAATTGACGATATTGTTCGCAGCCACGGTTCGCGCGGTCTCGGTCTTGGGAACGGTCGTGGTGAGGAAGGCATAGAGCGGCACGACGAACATGCCGCCGGTGATCGCAACGCCAAGGAGCGCCAGGATCATAAGGCCCGCCATCGGATGAAGGACGAAATTTCCAAGAGTGGTCAGCTCAGGGCCGTTCTTTCCCCATGCCAGCGCCACGAAGTGCAGGAGGAGCACGAAGACTCCCATCGCGATCACCGAGGCGGGAGCGAAGCGTGCGGACACCTCGCTCCTGAGCAACCGGTTGATCGCGATCGAACCGATCGCGATCCCGACCGAGAAGATGGCGATGAACAGGCTGGCCACCTGCTCGTTAGCGCCAAGCACGTTCTTCACCAGCGGCGGAAAGATGATGATCAGCACCGCGCCGATCGTCCAGAAGAAGCTGATCGACAGGATCGCAAGAAACAATCGGCGGATGTGAAGCGTGGCGCGGACAAGCTCGATCGAGGCGTGGATGATGTGCCAGTTGAACGGAATTCGCTCGGCGGCGGGCGGGGCCGGCGGGACCTGACGCCCGGCAAGATAGCCAAGCACTGCCAATCCAATCGTGGCCATTGCTGCGACCGGCGGCCGCGACGACAGGACACCCGCCAGAATGGTGCCGCCGAGAATAGCGAGATAGGTGCCCGCCTCGACCAGCCCGGTGCCGCCGAGCACTTCGTCCCTCTGCAAATGCTGCGGCAGGATCGCGTACTTGATCGGCCCGAAAAATGTCGAATGCACGCCCATTGCCGCGACCGCGGCAAGCATGAGCGGAATGTTCGCCAACATGATTCCCGCACCGCCCAGGATCATGATCCCGATTTCGGCGAGCTTGATGATGCGGATGAGCCGCGCCTTGTCGTGATCATCCGCCAATTGCCCGGACAAGGCCGAGAACAGGAAGAACGGCAGTATAAACAGGCCCTGCGCGATCGCGCTAAACTGGAATTCCTTCCGCGGATCGGAAAAGAGTTGGTACGTGACGAACAGCACAACGGCCTGCTTGAACAGGCTGTCGTTGAACGCTCCGAGAAACTGGGTCGCGAACAGGGGAAGGAACCGCCGCGCCCGCAGCAGATGAGTTACGTTCTGTATCAAGGGCGAAGCGCGCCGGCTCTCATGGACTTGGGCCAACCGCATAGCCAGCTTTGCGCTTTGCTCCAAACTCTATAACGAATTCCTCCCAGAACGATGCTGTCGCTGCCGAATCTGCTGACCCTGTCGCGAATCTTCGCGGTGCCGATTCTGGTTTTCCTGCTCTGGAAGCCGGCACCGTGGGATTATGCGATCACCTTCGTGCTCTACTGCGTCGTCGGGATTACGGACTATTTCGACGGCTACCTAGCTCGCGCGCAGGGACAAATCTCCAAGCTGGGTCAGTTCCTGGATCCCATTGCCGACAAGATCATGGTGGCCGCCGTCATCATCATGCTGATGGCGAGCCGCAAGGCCGATGGCGACGTCCCGATCATTCAGGATTTGAACGTGATCCCGGCACTCATCATCCTGCTTCGCGAGATCATTGTGTCCGGCCTCCGAGAGTTCCTGGCCGAGATCAAGGTTGGAATGCCAGTCAGCCGGCTTGCCAAGTGGAAGACCACGTTCCAGTTCGTGTCATTGGGCGCATTGATCCTCGGTGGGGCGCTTCCAGCTCAACCCTGGGTGCATCTAGTCGGCGTAGTGACGCTCTGGCTCGCGGCGGCCCTGACGCTTGTCACTGGCTATGATTATTTGCGCACCGGCCTCAAGCACATGGATTGAGCGGCTGAATCAAGGGCTTCGTCCCTTGATCGATTTTGTCCGTCTCACTGACGAACTTTAATCGTTTCCGCCGTTGCGGCGCCAAGTCTAGGCCCTTTCTCCGCCACAAGAGAGGGATCCACAACCATGGACGCAAAAACCAGCAGCCCGCTCAATGATCCCTCGAAGGAGCCTGCGGCGCTCAGATCGCTTCTCGGAAGAACGAATCGTGACTGGTGGCCGAACCAGCTTTCGCTCGAGATCCTGCCTCAGCCATCCGATCCGCTGGGCCCGGATTTCAACTATGGTGAGGAGTTCCAGTCCCTCGACTACTATGCGGTGAAGCACGATCTCACGGCGCTCATGACTGATAGTCAGCCGTGGTGGCCGGCGGACTATGGGCACTACGGTCCGTTCTTTATCCGCATGGCCTGGCACAGCGCCGGGACGTACAGGATCGGTGACGGTCGTGGAGGCGCCAATTCGGGCCAGCAACGCTTTGCGCCACTCAACAGCTGGCCGGACAATGCGAACCTCGACAAGGCGCGCCGGCTGCTATGGCCGATCAAGCAAAAATATGGCCGCAAACTGAGCTGGGCCGATCTCATGATCATGGCCGGCAATGTGGCGTTCGAATCGATGGGTGCGCCGGTGTTCGGATTCGGAGGCGGCCGCGCCGACGTATTCGAGCCCGAGCACGATGTTTATTGGGGTACCGAAGAGGAATGGGTCGGCCAGGGCGCAAAGCCGCGCATGGGCTCGGGCGCCGAGGAGGTGCTCGAGAATCCGCTTGCGGCCGTCCAGATGGGCCTGATCTACGTCAACCCGGAAGGTCCGGGCGGCAGCGCGGACCCGCTCGCTTCGGCTCGTGAAATCCGCGAGACCTTCCATCGCATGGGAATGACCGACGAGGAGACGGTGGCGCTCACTGCCGGCGGTCACACGTTCGGCAAATGCCACGGCGCGGGCGACGCCTCTAAGGTTGGCGCGGAGCCGGAGGGCGCTGACGTCGCTCAGATGGGCTTAGGCTGGCAAAGCGGCCACGGCTGCGGAATGGCGGATGACACGATCACCAGCGGTCTCGAAGGCGCCTGGACCCCGACGCCGATCAAGTGGAGCATGAATTATTGGCACATGCTGCTCGACTATGACTACGAGCTGGTGAAGAGCCCGGCGGGCGCAAAGCAATGGCAGCCGAAGGATGTGGCGCCTGAAGACTTGGCACCGGCTGCACATACGCCCGGCAAGCGTGTTCCAACGATGATGACGACCGCCGACATGGCGTTCAAATTGGACCCGGAATTCCGCAAGATTTCCGAGCGATTCCGCGACGATCCGGACTATTTCGCCGACATCTTCGCGCGTGCCTGGTTCAAGCTTTGTCACCGTGACATGGGTCCCAAGACGCGATACCTCGGTCCGGAAGTCCCGGAAGAGGACTTGATCTGGCAGGACCCGGTTCCCGTGCTCGATCACGCCGTGATTGACCGGAGCGACATTGCTGAACTCAAGCGACGGATCCTCGCTTCGGGGCTAACGGTCTCCGAGCTGGTGAAGGCGGCCTGGGCGGCGGCTTCGACGTATCGCTCCTCCGACCATCGCGGCGGTGCGAACGGCGGGCGGATCCGTCTTGAGCCGCAGCGCGGCTGGGCGGCCAACGATCCAGGCGAGCTCGCCAAAGTCCTCAAGGTCTATGAGGACATCAAGCGCGACTTCGACGGGAGCGGCGGCAAGAAAGTATCCATTGCCGACCTCGTCGTCCTCGGCGGTTCCGCGGCGGTCGAGAAAGCGGCCCGAGACGCGGGGCACGACATCGAAGTGCCTTTCAGTCCGGGTCGCACCGACGCGAGCCAGGACCAGACCGACGTCGACGGCATCAGCTATCTGGAGCCCCGGGTGGACGGCTTCCGCAACTATCTGTCGACATCCTTCAGCATCCCGACCGAGGAGTTGCTGATCGACAAGGCCCAGTTGTTGCACCTCACGGCGCCGGAAATGACCGTACTGGTCGGCGGCCTTCGAGTGCTCGGCGCCAATCAGGGAGGATCGAAGCACGGCGTGCTTACCGAGCGACCGGGCCAGCTCACCAACGACTACTTCCGTAACCTGCTCGACATGGGCATGGCGTGGAAGCCGGAGAACGATCAGCTTTTCATCGGCACGGACAGAAAGACTGATCAGCGGAAATGGACGGCGACCCGGGTCGATCTGGCGTTCGGCTCCAACTCGCAGCTGCGGGCATTGTCCGAGGTCTATGCTGCCGACGATGCCGACGAGAAGTTCGTGACCGACTTCGTCAAGGCGTGGACCAAAGTGATGGACGCCGACCGCTTCGATTTGAGGCGGCCGCACCAGAGGACGGCAGTCCAATCACGCGAAGCTGAGATGGCGAAATAAGGCTCGGCCGCCGCGGCGTTTCCCTCCCCACTCCCGAGCGCCGCGGCGGGACCGAGGACGATGCCTAAGCGGCTTCAGCGGGATTTGAGATCGTCAGCTTGGGACTAAGCTCGAGCATGATCCTGCGCAGGGTTCCGGCGAGCATCTGAAACTCGCCCTCGCGAGGGCTGGATCGCCTCCAGATCAATGCGATGCGCCGATAGCCGTGATCCGAGCTGAGTGGCCTGGCGTCGACATCGGTTCCTTCGAGGATGCCAGCCTCGATCGCCATCTCGGGGATGAACGTCAGGCCCAGCCCATTGTCGACCATCTGAACGAGCGTGTGCAGCGATGTCCCCATCATTGCGGCATGGGCGCGTAGATCCGGACGGTTGCAGGCGGAAAGCGCGTGGTCCTTGAGGCAATGACCGTCTTCAAGCAGCAGCATCCGGTTCTCGTCGATCATGTCCACGCCGACGCTCACTCCGGCGGGCGCCTCGCCGGGCGGAAACGCGACGAACAGAGGGTCGTCGAACAAAGGAGCCGAGTCCACGTCGCCGCAGGAATAGGGCAGGGCAAGCAGAACACAGTCGAGTTGGCCCCGGTGAAGCGCCTCACAGGCGGCCTGGCTCGTCTCCTCGCGGAGGTACAGCTTGAGGCTCGGCCACTCGCGGCGCAGTCGGGGCAGCATCGCGGGGAGGAGGAAGGGCGCGATTGTCGGTATGACGCCCATCCTGAGCTCTCCGTGGAGCGGCTGGCCCTCGGCCCTCGCCATTTCCGCCAGCTCCTCCGTTTCGCGCAGGATACGAACCGCCTTGTCGGCAACCTTTTCGCCCAACGCGGTGAAGCGCACCACGCGGCGCGTTCGCTCGACCAGCGTGACATTGAGCAATGTCTCGAGCTCTCGCAGGCCGGCGGATAAGGTGGATTGAGTAACGAAGCACGCCTCGGCCGCTTTGCCGAAGTGCCCGTGCTCGCGCAGCGCAACCAGATACTGCAGCTGTTTGATCGTCGGATGATGAACGGTCATTGTAATCGAAAATTCCAATGAGTTGGCGGCCTATAATGGACTTGAACGATTTAAGCCAGAGCCATACATGCTGCAATGCAAGACAATATTTGTGCAGCGCAATAAAAGGAGTCCTGAATGCTTACCGTTGGTGACCAGCTTCCCCCGCTCATGCTTTCCGTCCAGCAGGGCACGTCCGCACTGCCGGCGGGTGAGGCGATCGATCTCGGCCAGACCAACGGCAGGTGGAAGGTGCTTTTTTACTGGCCGAAGGACTTCACCTTCGTCTGTCCGACGGAGATCGTCGGCTATGGCGAGCTGAAGGGAGACTTCGATGATCGCGACGCGGACCTGATCGGCGCATCGACCGATACTGCCCACGTCCATTTCGCCTGGCGCCGCTCGGACGAGCAGCTTGCCCAGGCGGACTTCCCGTGGATCGCGGACAACAAGAAGGAGCTCGCCGAGGCGCTCGGAATCATCGACCGTGAAGAAGGTGTCGCATTCCGCGCGACCTTCATCGTCGATCCGGACAACGTGATCCAGCATGTCACGGTCAACGGCTTGAATGTCGGCCGCAATCCAGCGGAGACGCTGCGCGTGCTCGACGCACTCCAGACTGACGAGCTGTGCCCCTGCAACTGGGCGCCTGGCGAAGAGGTACTAAAGCCAGCCGCTTGATGTCCGCTCGTGAACCTTTCGCGTCGCGGAAGGCACTCCAGAGCAGGTGTTTGAGCGTCTCTCCCACCCCCCTCTGGAGAGACCTCGCGGCCGGCGTTGCCCCACGTGGGCCGCATCCCAAGGGGCGGGCTCCTTCCCCAGGCCCGCCCCTTTTTCTCACCAAGTCCAGGAAAACAGATTCCATGACCCTGAAGCAATTCGCCGACGGCTTGCCGGATTATGCGAAGGATATTCGGCTCAACTTGAGCTCGATACTCAGCGATCAGCTGATCGGCGATGATCGAAAGCTCGGCCTGTTGCTCGCCTGCGCTCACGGATCCGGCTACCGGCCACTGGTGACCGCTGCAGAAGCAGAGGTCGAGGGCAAATTATCCGACCAGATTGCGAATGCCGCGCGCGGAGCTGCTGCGGTGATGGCAATGAACAACGTCTATTATCGCTTCGTCCACCTCGTCGCGAATCCGGAATATGGCAAGCTGCCGGCTCGGCTCAGGATGAACATCATCGGATCGCATGGCATTTCGAAGGAAGAGTTCGAGCTCCTGAGCCTCGCGGTCTCGGCAATGAATGGATGCGGAATGTGCATCG
>JBEDUM010000132.1:0-7222 GCA_040414585.1 Sphingomicrobium sp.
GATAATGGGTGTTGCCGCTGATGTTGCGGGTGCCGCCGGAGCCGGCGCCGACATCGTGAAGCGCGGCCTCCATTGCTTCGATGACCGCAGAGTGCTGGCCCATGCACAGATAGTCGTTGGAGCACCACACGGTGATCGGCTTGGGGCCATCGCCTCCAAAGCATTGGGCGTCGGGGTAATTCCCTTTCGTCCTCAGTATGTCGACAAAGACCCGGTAACGGCCCTCGTCGTGAAGGCGATCGATGGCCGATTTGAAGGCGCGATCATAGACTACGCTTGCGCGCACCTGTCGACGAAGCGAAGGGCCCCAACAGTCAGTCCGTGGCCTTTCCTCCAGTGCTTGGTCGGAAGAATGACTCACTAAGGCCACTATTTGAGGCCGACGTTGTCGAGCAGCGGATAGAACTGCGTCCAGACGTCATCCTTCTTGGCGTTGGCCATATGGCAGGCTGCGCATTCCTCCTTGGGCCTGAGCTTTGCGCTTGGAGCCTTCGGCTCGTAGTGGTGGAAGTTGTAATATCCCCAGCCGCCCGTGTCCGCGTATCTCTTGGTGTCTTTTACCGCGACGTCGGCTCCGTTGAATGGGCCGCCGAAATAGCCCCGTCCCGAGGGTTCCATCCGGGAGCCGTCCGGAAACTCAGCCGGGGGCAGCGTCAGCTGCAGTTCCTTGAACAGGATGGTGCCTTCCGGGAACACGCCGGTTCGCTTGTAGATCGCGTAGGATCCGGGTTCGATGTAGACATTGTGGAATTCCGGGAAGTTGGCCTTGCCGTTATTGAGCGCGTTGGGAGTCAGCGGCGCGCCGACGAACACCCAGTTGTGAAAATTCTTCGGGAGCACAAGCTCACCGTCCGGCAGATATTCTGGCAGATATCGGCCGACTGAACTTGCGGTTTGCACGGCTGCTTGACCAGTTTTGGTCATCGCAGCTGATCGACCACTTTCGGTCTTCACTGCTGACCGACCACAACCCGCTACGGCCAGCGCGGCCGCAGCGATCATCGGCGCCCATTTTCGCATGCCGGCTCCTATTGTTGAGATAGGCGCGCCCGCCGGGCCGGGCGCTGCTGTCTCGTAAGAGGGCCGACAGGTAGGCCGTACGGTGCCGACATGCAGGCCGTCCGCGCCGATGATTTCCATTCCTTCAATCCGTGACATTCGCGCATTCCCCGCTGTTGTTATTGAGTGTCGCTGCAATGCCGGTAGGTGGGGAGGGGGAGGCGCCGGCATCGCAACCATGATTCACTCGTGCGCGGAGGGGCGGCGGTTACAGACCGGACCGCCCAGCTCGTCGGGCATCCTCTGTCAAAGCCACGGCAGAACCGATGGTGAACCCCAGGAAATCGCTGCGGTGCAAGGTCGAGGGATCGGCTGCGTATCGATCATCGGTGCCATTGCGCGCGGAGAGCTTCACGCCCCACTTTTCGCACTTCGTATCCCTGATCTCGTCCTGCGCCGAGGGAGGATCCGCAGACACATGGGCCCGGCGACGCCGCGGCGTGATCGAAGTGGTGTCGATCTTGACGACGTGATCGACCGAACCGCGCCGCTGGAAAATATCGACCAGACGGTGGGATTGCGCCGCAAGTTCAATATCGTCCGGGGTGATGCGATATCCGCGAAATAGAGAGTTCCGTTCACGACCGTGAGCGAGGTCTTGGGCGAAGGATTGGGCGATCCATCTTCGTTGATCGTCGCGATGAACGACAGGATAGACCGTCTGACGATCGCCTCCATGCCGGCATTGATCTCAATCATCGCTGTCCTCGCCTGCCTTGAAATCCAGCGGCGTGCGCTCGCGAGCTGCCACGCTCTTCATCCGCGCGCGCGTGCTGGTCACGGGACGGTACATTGAGCCCTCTCTGCACGGCCGGCCGCGCAAGGCACCGATCGAGCCACGCCTGCACATGAAGGAAGCGGTCGAAGCCCACGAGCTCGCGAGCCTCGTAGAAGCCAATGAGGTTGCGCACCCAGCCGAGCAGCGAGATATCGGCGATCGTGTAGTCATCGCCCATCATCCAGGCTCTAAAGGCGAGCCTTCGGTCGAGAACGCCGAGCAGCCGCGCTGACTCGCTCGCATAACGGTCGCGCGGGCGTTTGTCCTCATAGTCCCGGCCGGCGAACTTGTTGAAGAAGCCGACCTGACCGAACATCGGTCCGACGCCGCCCATCTGCCACATCAGCCACTGGATCGTTTCGTACCGGCCATTCGGATCCGCCGGGATGAATCGTCCCGTCCGGTCGGCGAGATAGAGGAGGATTGCGCCGGATTCGAACAGCGCGAGAGGAGTTCCGCCCGGCCCGTTCGGGTCGTAGATCGCGGGAATCTTCCCGTTGGGATTGAGCGCGAGAAAGGCAGGTTCCTTGTTTTCGTCGGCCGTGATGTCGATCAGGTGCGGCTCGTATTCGAGCCCCGTTTCCTCAAGCATGATGCTGACCTTCACCCCGTTGGGCGTCGTCAGGGAAAAGAGTTGCAGCCGATCGGGGTACTGCGCCGGCCAGCGAGCGAAAATCGGATGATCGAGCGTCACTTTCCTCTTCCTCGACTTGTCGGCGGATATGTAGAGCCTGGGTCCATTCCCGGGAGTACCGGGAGCATCCGGGCTTAGAGTTACAGTCGCATCACATGATTTTTTGACGGAGAACCATCGGGCGGCTGGGCTCATGAGCGTGACGGCGGAGGCCGCTTCATCGTGAGAAGATCCATCACCTCCTGAAGATCATCAGCGGTGGAAACCGGAAGTGTCAGGAATTTCCCGTCCGGATATGATTTGGCCTGATCGTAGAGATCGACGAGCCGCGGGCGCCAGGTGTACCGGCGCTCCTCGAATTTATCCCGCTCCGCGCTCCCGAATACGATCACGACCGAAAAGCGCCTGTATTCCGGAAGCAGGGTGCAGAAGGCCCTGGTCTTCTTGTAGCGCAGCGACCAGCCGCGTTTTTTTCCGGCGTGCAGCCATTCGGGCGTGAACACCCCGGGATAATTTTCGTCGATCCAGCCCTGGAGCTCGCGCCAGTGCTCGAACGCCTCTGGTCCGATCCAGTCGCGGACCATGTCAGCATCAGGTGCTGCCGAACGGTCGGTGATTCTATCGCCAGTCTGAGGGGACTGTTCCATGTTGCTTACCTTCCATTGCAGTGCCCCCATGGTTGTCGGCGCTTCCATCCGGGAGACCGGACGTCGCGCGTTGATCCGGCGATGCTCATTCCGCAGCGGCCAGAGGCCGGGCCTTGGCCACGACCGACAGGTCGAGTTCGGCGAGCGCCGTCTCCCGTGCTTCCGCCGTGGCGGCCCCTTCGAGAAAGGCCGTGCCTTGCACCCATAGGAATTGCAGGCTTTTCAGCCCGACTGAGCCAAGCACGTCCTTTAGATACGGCGTCAGGAAGTCGGGTTGGGTGGCGCGGTCCCCCTCGAAGACGCCGCCGGAGGCGACGCCAATATACACCGGGCGATCGCGGAGCATTCCGACCTTTCCGGCCGACGTTGTCATCATCGTGCGACCGACGCGAAGGACCTGGTCGATCCACGCTTTGAGGACCGAAGGAACGGTCAGATTGTGTACGGGCGTACCGATGACGATCACATCGGCCGCCTCGACTTCCGCAATTAGTGCTTCGGCATGATCCAATGAACCTTTCACCGGCGCGGCCAGCGTTAGCGGAGACGATAGCGTGGTCGCGTAGTCCGCCGTTGCGTGGGACAGGGGAGCAGCTCCCAGGTCCCGTCGATTGATGTGGGCGCCCGGCGCGACCTCAAGGAGCTTTTCGACAATCGCCGCCGAAAGCTGTCGGCTGTGCGATTCTGAACGCGGACTGCAATCGATATGGAGAATGTTCATTGGAACACTCCCCCTGGCCCTGGACCCTCGAGTTTTCGGCGCAGCGGATTCGAGTTGGCCGACGGCGTGTCAATATCGAGGCGACAGGCGGTCGCGGATATCTTCATGATTTAACCTTCTTCGTTGGGCGCCCGGAGGCGATCATCGTGGATCAGTTCGCTTTCGTGATGCGAGCTCGCAAAGCCCGGACGCGGGCCCAGGCATATTGCTCGGCGCGTCCGGTCTTCGCGTTACTCTCGCATCGATCGATGCGACGGGATGGACTTCAGATCGCGCCGGCGGGAACAACCGCCGGGAAGTCCTTTTCGGGATCGAACACGTTGTTGATGAAGTTCGTCAGGGAATACATCGCCACAAGCGCGACGATCTCAATGACATTCGCTTCCGTGTAGCCGGCCTCCCGGACAGCTTTCACATCGGCGTCATCGACGTGGCCGCGGGTCTCGATGACCTTGCGCGCAAACTGGACGGCGGCATCCCGCTTGGGATCGCTGGCATGGCCCTTGCGGGCAAGGATGATCTCGTCGGCTGACAGCTTGGCCATGTGCTCGGCTGTGAAGCTGTGAACCGTCAGGCAATAGTTGCATCCATTCACTTCGGAGACAGCGAGGCCGATACTGTCCCGCGTCTTCACGTCGAGGGTCTTGCTGAGCGAGCCGAGCAACCCGGCCCATGCGTTGAACGCGATAGGGCTGTGCGCGAAGGTCGCCATCATATTCGGGGTGAAACCGATGTTTTGGGTGAACGTATCGAGGGTCGGTTTCGAATCCGCCGGCACCTGTTCCGGTGCCAGAGCAGCGGTTCTGGGCATATCAATTTCCTTAAATTGCTGAGTCAGTTGGGAATTAGACGAGCTCGAGAACCTCGCCGACGGGACGGCGCGGCTTCTGCGCCCAGTTTCCGGCGCGCTCGGGTCCTATGGACAGCAGCATGACCGGCACTTCGTTCTCGGCCAGGCCGAACTCGCGGCTCACCGCTTCGGCATCGAAACCGATCATCGGCGTCGAACCGAGGCCAAGCGAGCGGGCCGCATAGATCATCGCCGCCGCACCGAACGTGCCGGTGCGTACCGCCTCGTCGCGTTGGCGTTGCGGGTAATCCATGTACAGATCGCGGGCCGGGATTTCCCATTCGGGTACCATCGCCTCCGGCATGACGCCCGATTCTACCAGGGGAGCGAGGCGATCCGGTATGACGCTGGAATCGGCCAGCTGGCCGACGACGACGAAGGTCACGGCCGCATCGGTGATCGCGGGCTGATTCCAGGCAATCGGACTGAGCCGGGCCTTGGCTTCAGGGGTGCGGACCGCGATAAAGCGCCAGTTCTGCAAATGGAAGGATGTCGGCGCGGCTGTGCCGATGCGCACCAGTTCGTTGATTTCCTCGTCGCTCAAGGTGGCGGCGGGGTCATAATATTTCGCGGCGCTTCTGCTCAGAATGCAATCGATGACGGGGTTGGTCATGTGCGTCTTTCATCGTGTGGCTGGTAGCCTCCAGCTATGTCCTCCTGACGCTTCTTTCGAGATCGAATAGGCTCAAAGTGGTGCTCAAAAGTATCAAATTGCTGTTGGAATAGTCCGGTTCCGACGACGCGCCGGGGCATCGGATTGCTCTCGGGATCGAGATCCAGGTGGAGCAGAATAAAGAACGGCCGGGGGGTGCTCGCGAAGGGCCGCACGCGGCCCGCTCCGACGTCTCCCGTCGCTTAGCGGGCGCCTGAAGAAGACGCGATTACGGGCTCTGGCGCGTGAGGCGGCGCCATTGTCCCGGCGTCATCCCCATTCTTTCGGCGAAGACCCGCCGAAACGCCGACACGGATTGGTACCCGACTGAGTCGGCGATGGCCTCGGTGCTGATGGAGGGATTCTTCAGTTCGTTGGCGGCGAGGCTCATCCGGATATCGGTCAGCAGGTCGGCGGCCGAGCGCCCGAGTTTATTCTGGAAGTGCCGGATGAAGGTGGCGCGGGACATGCCGCACAAGTCTGCCAGATCGTTGAGCTTCCATGGCTGGGCCGGATCGACGAACATCGCTGAAATCGCCGGGGCCAGCCGCGAGTGGCTGGCCAGCGCCAACAAGCCTTCGGGAGCTTCTTCGGATTCACTCGCCGCGCGAAGCACCATCGTGAACAGGGCTGAAGAAAGCGCGTTGAGAACGGCGTTCCCCCCGGGCTTGTCGCCCCCGGACTCCGTCCGCATCAGACCCACAAGACTGGCGAGATCGCTCGAAACCAGGCCGATGCCCGCCTCGCGGTCGTCGTTGGTGGTCCGCACCACGAGGTTCGTGGGCAGGTAATTGCGGATCAGCCGATCGTGAGGCGGCCCGATGAAGAATCGTCCGCACAACAGATCCAGCCGCTCACCCTCTCCATCATTCTGGCTGAGCATCCACCCGGCAGCATTCCGGCGTTCGTGGGTGGGCACTGGGGCAAGACCGCTGCCATCGTGCAGCACGTGGGCCGATCCGTGCGGCAGCAGCACGATATCTCCGGCCTTGAGCTCCGTCGTCGTTCGCGTTTCCGGATCCTCGATAATGGCGCGACCCTTGAGCACGACGTGATAGGGGACCTCACACGCCGCGGACGGGGGCCAGACGACCCGCCAGGGCGCGCCGTAGTTGCAACGCACCTCAAGTTGCCCTGTGACACTGATCAATTGCAGGAGACGGCTCAGCCAATCGACTTCGGACATACGACCTTTCGGGAGTCAGGTGAGTCATTCTCACTACAGGATGAAGCCCGGGCGACCCCCGATGCGATCTAGGGGTCAGTTGGCGGTGCGCAAGGATGCGGTCGGTCCCGAGGGAAGAAACAGCGGGGGTAACGATCGGGCGCCGTTTGCGAGTAGTGTCCCGATGACGACGAACTTCGCGGAAGGCGAAATCATGGGCAGCTCGACACTCGACGCCCTGCTCTCAGCACTCTCGGTTGACGTGGAGGCGTTCGCGCTCTGCGAAATCGCGGAAAATGTCCGCCTGGTCTTTCCGCCGATGGAGGTGATCGAAGTCCATCATGTGCTCGAGGGCACGCTTTACCTCACGATCGGCGACGCGGACCCGGTCGAAGCGCCCGCCGGCGCGATGGTGATCGTGCCCCCCGGACGCCTCCAGTACCTGGCCGCCTCCAAAAGCGTCGCGACGAGCAAGATATCCTCGGAGGTTGCCCTGCCCGTTCGTGACGGCATGGTCATTCTCGACGCGACGAACGGCGGACAGTCAGTCCTGCGGATTGCCTGCGGGACGGTTCAGCCGGACCCGAACGGGTCCTACGGACCGCTCGACGGCCTTTCGCAACCGGTCGCGGAGGACCTGTCGGACGTTCCGGTCATCTCCGCCGCGTTCGCGGCAATGCTCGAGGAAGTCGCGGCGCCGGGGGAGGGCGCGATGG